>CAJBME010000377.1 GCA_903954065.1 uncultured bacterium | reverse complement strand
TCGAAGACAAAGTCGTGCGCTTTGCCGACAAATCTCAACACCAGATCTTTTTGGAGCCCGAAGGACGCCATACACACGAATATTACGTGAACGGCACTTCGACTAGCCTGCCTTACGAAGTCCAGTATCAATTCATTCGTTCGATTCGTGGATTGGAAAAAGCCGAGATCATCCGCCCTGCTTATGCGGTCGAATACGATTATTGTCCCCCCACCCAGCTGCGACCGACCCTTGAGACGAAAAAAGTTTCTGGATTGTATTTTGCCGGCCAAATCAATGGCACTTCAGGATACGAAGAAGCCGCGGCCCAAGGATTGATGGCCGGCACTAATGCAGCCCTTAAAGTGCAAGGTCGCGGCGAATTTATACTCGGCCGTGAAGAAGCGTATATCGGCGTGCTGATCGATGACTTGGTGACCAAGGGAGTGACCGAACCGTATCGCATGTTCACCAGCCGCGCTGAACATCGTCTCCACCTCCGCCACGATAACGCGGATCTGAGACTGACTCCGCTCGCGGCCAACATTGGTCTGGTCGATCTAACCCGAGCCGCGGCGGTCCTCGAGAAATCCTCTCGCGTCGAGGAGGCCATGACGCTGTTGCTGACGGAACGTCGCGAGGGTCAACCGCTGGCCAAATGGCTGCGACGCCCGGAAATCACGTTGTCTCAACTGCCCAGTGAATTGCTCGCTCGCTTTTCGACCGAGGTCTGGGCCGTAGTGGAGATCAATACCAAATACGCCGGGTACCTCGATCGACAATCCGCCACCATCGCCAAAGCGAAACACCATCGCAGCTGGCGGATCGTCGACGGTTTCGACTACCTTGAACTCCGGGGCTTGAAAAAAGAGGCTTCGCAAATTCTCGCTCAGCATCGTCCAGCCACAGTCGGCGAAGCCGAACGTCTCATCGGAGTGACGCCAGCCGATATCGCGGTCTTAACCGTCGCTCTGGCTCGCCATCAGCGTCGCGAAGAAATGGACGGCGTGGCGTAAAAGACTAGCCATCGAAGAGAGATCGCAGTCGCGGACCCAAGACATGTGCATCCGCCGCATCGAATTCGAGGGCTGATGAGGTGGAGTGGGGTGGGGGATGTGTTCCATGTGGAACATCAGGACACAAGTTGCGAGGCACCCACTTTTATCGCTGACTTGGCGGGGAAATGAGTGGATGTCTGCGATTGGGTGTCTACTGGAGCGCTTTACGTTATTCCGGACGCCCGCTTGTGATCCGCAGGGCAATATCATGTTCATACGCCGGCACCTTGATTTCACGGACCGCGCCGCCCTGCACCTCCACCTTCGCTGAGATGGCGCCCGAGAGCGGATTCACCCATTCGGCCACCCATGATCCCTGTGGCAGCTCGATCCGGAGCGCGGTCGCGGCGGTTTTCCCGCTTTGCAGGTAGAGGGCGATGGCTTTGCCGGGCTCGACGAGGGCGCGGGCGGTGCCACCTTCCGGGATGCCTCCTTGGACCACGGAATGGTCAGGTTTCATCCGGACGAAATCAAAGCCGGTTATGAATTCCCGCAGGACCTTCATCTGCTTGCGGAAAGCGGCACTACCTCCGCCCGGCTGGGTCTTCGGATAGGCGAAGGTTCCGTCCTCCTGGCCGGCCACGAATGAGTAGTCGAGATGGTTGAAGAGCCCGCCTCCCGCTAGGATGAAATCCCAAGCCTCGGTGCGGTAGGCTAGGTCATCGTTTCCGTTAAACCCCGTTTCATCGTCTCCGATCACCTTGTTCAGGGCCGCATTTTCCGCGACGGCATCCGGGGGCGTGGCGTAGTGGAAATTGAAGAGGGAAACCGCCGGATGCGGGTTTTCGATTTTCGCCGTCTTGTTCGCAATGTTCTGGGCGATCAGATGCCGGTTGGGCAAATCGCGTTCGGTTTCGACAATGACGTCCGCGATACGGTGCTGCCACTCCATCGTCACCCCGCCAAAATAGGGTTCGTTGCAGATCTCGAAAATCACGTTGTCCATCGGATTCAATTCCGTGACAAGCTTGCGGACCAGCGCTTCTTGGAGCGGCAACAATCCTGTGGCGCGTCGGGGTAATGACGTGAGTTTTTTTCGAGATAAAAGGTGGGGATATGTGGGAGGTGGTCGTGAAGGGATCGGTGATATTCGATTTAAGAG
>CAJBME010000376.1 GCA_903954065.1 uncultured bacterium | reverse complement strand
TGCCACGACCGAAGGTCGTCCACCCTTATCCTGAAGAACGCTTCTATGGCGCCACCACTCAAGGTAGGAGCCCGGTGCGGTAGTTCCGCTCGCCGGGATCTGTGCGGGGGGCGCGGGGTAACCCGCGTCCCTACCGCGACCGTTCAAGAAGACGCTGGAGGTCTTCAACATCCACCGGGCTGCGCTGGAGCCGAACACGTCGCCATTGGTGATCGTGGAAGGATTCTTCGGAGTCATGCACCTGTGGCAACTCGGCATCCGCCGCGTCGTCGCCCTCATGGGCTGGTCGCTGTCCGAACGGCAGGAAGCCATGATCGGAAAACTGGTCACGCCAGACTCCCGCATCGTGCTTATGCTCGACAACGACGAACCCGGTGTCGCTGCGCAGCAGAAGATCGCCCCGCGTCTCGCAGAGCATTGCTTCGTGCGGAGTTTCCGCTGGCCAGAGGGCGTTCGGGAGCCGGACGAATTGACGGTGGAGCAGGTGGCCGCCTTGCTGCGGTGAGACAACTGGCCGGATATAGCAAACGACGCACCCCGACCGCCCAAAAGGCAGGTCGGGGTGATTTTATTTGGCCGGGAAAGGGTTTGGAGTGCGGGTGGTGTTTAATGTGATGGAGCGTGTGTTGCTCCATTTCCCTGAAGAGTGAAACCTGACCATGATTGAACTATAAAAACACGACTGCAAATCACCAAGCTCGCCCTGCTGGGCGGGTTGTTTACCAGTGCGGCTGCACATGCAGCGGGTGCTGGTAATTCTGCGTGCTGCACGACGGCGGCAGGCTGTTGTGCCAGCAAGAGGGCCCCAGCGGAGGAATGCTGTGTGACGCATGATGCCTGCAAGGGCAAGGCGTGCTGCACGACGGGGCGGGAATTCTACTCAGTCGCCGGGGACAAAGGCGGCATTCGCTGGCGCGTGGTGCGGGAATGCACCGCTGCGTGTCCGTTACCACACACTGAGAAACGTGCGGTTTGCGGAAAAGGAAAATCCATCTAAATCTGCCATTATGATGACTGACACTGAGCTGGAAGGACTGCTGCGGCAGTCTAAACCGACGGTGAAGATGCCGCCCACCTTTCAGACGGAAGTGTGGCGGAGGATCGCGATGGCCGAGGAGGCCTCTCTTTGGAGCAGAGTGGCTCGCTGGCTGGAAATGCCTCTGGGCTGGGCGGCAAAGCCGCTGGGAGCAGTGGCCTTGTGTGCTCTGACGGTAGGGGGCGGACTGTTGCTCGGAGGGAGAGAAAAATCCCGTCGCCCCGATGGCAGAGTGGCTTATCTCGAATCGGTGAGCCCATTTGTGGTCACACAACGGAGTGAAAAATGAAGCGTGGCGTTCTTTTCATCTTGGTGGCGATGCTGGCGGGTGTGACGGCGTTCTTTGTCATGAAGCGGCAGCAGGAGCCCGAGGCGGACCACCTAGCCTCCGGACATGGAATACCGGGGCTGCTGTGGCTGCGCTCTGAGCTGAAGCTGAGTGAGGATCAGTTTGCCAAAGTCCGGGCGTTGCATGATGCCTACCAGCCCAAGTGCGAGCAGATGTGCGAACGAATCGCCGCCTCGCACCAGCGGGTGGAGGGCATCTCGGCAAAGGTGAAGGAATTGACCCCTGAGCTATCCGCTGCTCTCAAAGAGCACGCTGATGTGCATCTGGACTGCCAGCGGGCCATGCTGGGTCATCTGTTTGAAACGGCGGCAGCAATGGAACCAGTTCAGGCCCGCCGCTACCTTGATCTGGTGCTGCCGTATGCGACTGATTTTGCCCATAGTGAGGGCGGTTGTCCACTGTGCCGGGCCAACGCACAATCCTCCAGCGATGGAAGCAAGTGACGCCGAGCTGATGGCCCGGCTGGCGGGCGGGGATGATCTCTCGCTCAATGCTCTGATGCTGCGCTGGCAGGAAAAGGTTGCTGCCTTTCTCTACCGAATGGCCGGACATCCCGATGTGGCGGCGGACTTGGCTCACGAGACGTTTGTGAAGCTCTATCAGGCGCGGCACCGCTATCAGCCCACGGCCAAGTTCTCGACGTATCTTTTCGGCATTGCGGCAAATCTGGCGAGGAATCATACCCGGTGGAAATCACGTCATCCGGCGGTTTCGCTGGATGGCGATGACGGGGCTGCTTACTTCGCGGAAGCTGCGAGTGATGGACTTTCACCAGAGGAAACCGCAGTGAGTTCGGAGCGGCTGCGGGCGGTGCAGGTGGCCATGCATGCATTGCCCGCTGATCTACGGCAGGCGATGTCGCTCTTTATAGATGAAGAGATGAGCTATGCGGAAATCGCAGCCATAGAAGGCTGCACGGCAAAAGCTGCCGAGACGCGGATTTACCGTGCCCGGCAGCTTCTGAAGGAGTCGTTGAAGGACGTGCGGAGTTGAAGCCGCTGAAAGCCTGCGGCTTAGTGGCTGCCGCAGCAGTAGTAGGTGTGGCCTCCGCAGCAATACGTGTGGGCATGGTGGTGGCAGGAGTCACCGCAGTGGCGGTGGGTAGTGTGCGACACGGGGCCAGTGGCTTTTCCAGCAGGCTGTGCTGCGGAGGCAGTGCCCGTGAGCGCAAAGCAGGCGAGGCCTACGAGAGCGATGACAGGGATGGTGACGGCAAGGATGGTTTTCATGTTTCGGTTTGGCTGGGTGTTTGGAATGAAGGCCCTATTCGGGCCGCTTCGTCTGACGGAGACGTGAAGAATCTTATTCAGAAAAATTTCTGAGGGTTTGGAGCGAACGCGGGCATTTAACTGCACGACCCAGTGTAGCTGCTTCACGGCGTCGCCTTTATTCCATGAAAAAACAAACCATCCTCCTCACCGCCCTCGTAGCCATAACTGCTTTCAGCGCCGCACCGCTGGTGCAGGCTGATGAAGGCCATCAGCACCATCAAGCCAAAGCAGAACCCGCCAAGCCCAAAGTGAAGCCCTACAAGCTGGACACCTGCATTGTCTCTGATGACAAACTCGGCGAGATGGGCAAGCCCGTCGTGTTCAACTACAAGGATCAGGAAATCAAGCTCTGCTGCAAAGCCTGCCGCAAGGATTTCGACAAAGATCCGGCCAAATTCCTCAAGAAGCTCGAACCCAAAAAATAAGCGCAGTTTTCATGGTCTTGCCGGGAAGCTTGATCCCGGCAAGACTGCCTCCAACGTAGTAATTAGCCCTCGTGAAAAAGCTGCTCACCATCCTCCTCATGCTCTGCTTGGCTCTGCCCGGCACGGGATGGGCGCGGCTTTTGGAAAGCACATCCTGCGGCGCTGCGGCCAGCGGGCAGGACTGTTCGCCGAAATTGAAGCCTCACTGCGCGTGCTGTGAGGCAGGGCAATGTGCATGTGCGGAATCCGGGGATAAGACTCCACCCCATCCACTACCGGCGCTGCCACCCCGTCCAGCTTCGGCTGGCGATCCGATTTTTTCCCCTCCACCCACCGCCTCCGATCCATTGGCTGTGGTGCAGGTGCCAGTCATAAACAATTCCATGCAGCTGGGCGAACATCTGTTCGTGGCTGTGCAAGCAGTGCCCCTCTATGTCCGGAATTGCTCGTTCTTGTGGTGAGAAACCGTGCTTCCCGCCCGTGGTGTGCCTTGGCATCAGCACGCTGATAAATCTGCGACGGGAAGCGCCCCAAGCTCAATCAGACACCCGGCTTTCTCATGCCTGCTGTGGTGTGCTGAGTCTGATGCAACAGCCCAGAAATCAGGGCGTTGCGGGTTTCCATCCACTTTGGTGTTATACATTTAATGAAATTTCTTACTACAATCTTTGCGGTCTTGCTGACCGCCTCCACACTCGCCCAAGCAGAGGTCGTGGAATACACTCTCGATGTCCGCGAAACGACGATTGCACCGGCAGGAACATCGGTGCGCGCGCTTACCATCAACGGCGGCCTGCCGGGCCCCACGCTCCGCTTCAAAGTGGGCGACGTGGCCCGCATTCATGTCGTCAATGGACTGAAAAATGAGGAGGTTTCTTCTCACTGGCATGGGCTACTGCTGCCCAATGTCGAGGACGGAGTGCCTTATGTGACCACACCACCGATTGTTCCAGGCAAATCCCGCACCTTTGAGTTTCCTCTGAAACACGCTGGCACCTATTGGTATCATAGTCACACAGGCTTGCAGGAACAACGCGGCGTCTATGGCAGCATCGTGATTGAACCCAAAGGCGGCGAACGCGTGAAGGCGGACAAGGAAGCCGTGTTGGTGCTTTCGGACTGGACCAATGAGGACCCGCAGGAAGTCATGCGCACGCTCATGCGCGCCAGCGACTGGTATGCGATTAAGAAGGGAACCGCGCAGTCCATCCTCGGTGCGGCCAAATCCGGCTATCTCAAGGATTACTTTCAGCGCGAAAAGTCGCGGCTCCCTCCAATGGATGTCTCGGATGTGGCCTACGATGCCTTCCTTATCAACGGAAAGCCACTCTCCACGTTGAAGGCCAAACCAGGCGAACGGGTTCGCCTGCGCATCATCAATGCGGCCGCTTCCACATATTTCTATCTGAACTCGGCCACGGGGCCGCTTTCGATCATCGCGGCTGACGGGATGGACGTGCAACCCATCAAACAAAGCCGTCTGCTCATCGGCATGGCCGAGACTTACGACGTGCTGCTCACGGTTCCCGGATCCGGCGCGTGGGAGTTTCGCGCCACTTCCCAGGATGGCTCCGGCAAGGCTTCTGTTTTCATCGGTGATGGAGAAAATAAGTCCGCTGCCGACATCGAGCGCCTGAATCCCTACAGCATGAATGTGGCTCTGGCCGCCGTGCTCGACCAACTTGATGAAACCGGCCAGCTTTCTGACAAGGAAGCTCTGGCACAGGAAAAGCCACGTCCGCTGCCCCCCTACAAGCGACTCAAGGCGGTCAAACCAACCACACTTCCCAAAGCAGCTCCTGTCCGCCGCATCCAGCTTAAGCTGAATGGCGACATGATGCGTTATATTTGGACGATCAACGGGACCACCCTCACGGAAAACAGCACTATCCCTGTCAAGAAGGGGGAAGTGCTCCAGATGGAAATCCGGAACGACAGTATGATGCATCATCCCATGCACCTACACGGCCACTTCTTCCGGCTTCTCATGGAAGATGGCCCGGATCCCAAATACGCCCCGCTCAAGCACACCGTGGACGTGCCTCCGATGAGCAAGCGTGTGATCGAGTTTTACGCCAATGAGGAAAAGGACTGGGCCTTCCATTGCCATCTTCTCTATCACATGCACGCCGGAATGATGAAGGTGCTCAGCTATGACGACCAAGGCCCTGATCACAAACCTTCGCTCGATCTGAAGAACGAAAATCCCTTCTACTTCCTGCTGGATGGCAATGTGCAAAGCCAGATGAGCATGGGTTTTGCCCGCTTCATGGATTCCCGCAATGATTTCGGTGCCATGTGGAAGACGGGCTGGGGGCATGACCAAGAAATGGGAATGATGGAATCCCACGACGGTGGCCCCATGCACAGCCACGAGGATATGCCTGATGTGGAATACGAGGTCGATCTGATGTGGATGCGCTACATCAACCCCCGCTGGATGACACTGGCTGGGTATCGCTTCACCAACATGATGGATGATGATGAAGACACCGCCTTCGTTGGCTTCACCCACCGGCTGCCCTACATGTTCGACTTCACCGGCACCGTGGAGAGCAACGGTGATCTGCGTTTCAGTCTAGCCAAGAGCCTCCAGCTCACCGATCGCCTCAGCACTTTCGCCCGCATAGAATATGACACCGCCCAGGAATGGATGTGGATGGCTGGAGCCAACTACACCCTTACCAAGAACCTCGGCCTCATCACGTCCTACGATTCAGACTATGGATTCGGCGCAGGCCTCTCATTTAGATTTTAACCTCCCAACCAAAAAGGAAAAAACATGAAAAACAAACTGAAAAACCTCTTCACAGTCACTCTGCTCAGCGGGATGGCTCTGTTCATGGTCTCGTGTGCCAGCACTGGCACTGGGCCGGATAGCGGTTCGGTCGCGGCCAGCGGCGGAACTAAATCCTATCCTCTAAAAACCTGCATCGTCACCGACAATGATCTAGGCTCAATGGGCGACGAACAGCGCCTCGTCTATCAGGGGCAGGAGATTAAATTCTGCTGCAAGCCCTGCGAGGCCAAGTTCCTCAAGAACCCGGAGAAGTATCTTGCCAGGCTGAGGTAGCCGGGAAAAATCAGAAAAATTTCTGAGGGTTTGGAGCGTGGACGGGCATTCACCTGCATGACAATGAAACCGACATTCCACTCCGCTCTTCTTCTCGCCCTGCTGACCACAAGTGCCACTGCTGCGGACAACGTGTCCGCAGTTCCAAGTTGCCCGGTCTGACCGGGCGAGGGTGCCGCCGTGAGCGGTGCGAAAGACGAACAATCCTCCATCTGGAACTTCACGCTGGGCACTCGTTACATTGACGATGTGCTCGACCGGGCGAAGTGGCGGAACACCGTGATGTGGCATCCCCATCATCGCATCACGCTTGGGGTGGAATACAATCCGCTCGCGGATGACGTCCATCCATTGGCCAACGTCACGCTGCTGGAAGAAAAAGGGAACCTCCCGGCGGTGATACTGGGCACCAGCTCCGACCGCATCGGCACGCCAGATGGGCAAGCCTACTATGTGACGGTCAGCAAGGATTTGGAAAAGTGGACGGGCTTGCCTGTTGCACCCTACGCTGGGGTCAGCTATGGGACGTGGGATGACGAGGCGGTGGCCATCGGCGGGCTCAACGTCCGTCTCACTAAAAACCTTTCTGCAATGACGCTTTTCGATGGTCATAAAGTGCATCCCACGGTCTCGTGGACGCAGGATAACTGGACACTGGGATTCATGCTGGCATTCGGTGATAAGCCCGGCCTGTTTTTTAATTATCGCTTCTAAAGTTTTCCTCATGAACAAACGACTCGCATCCCTCTCGCTCGGCCTGCTCATCGCCCTGCCTCATACAGCCTTTGGCTGACCTGCGTGAGCCAATCCGGCTATCCCCCGGTCGGGGGACTCAGAAGCAGGCATGGTAGGGCAGGACGGCGGCTCATGGCGGCTCTCGTTTGACGTGTCCACATCCCGTGGACTCACGGGTGGTCACCCGGAAGACGAGGGCATCAGCCCAGATGGGCGAGTGATCCTAGTCGCGGAGCACGCTCACCGGGTTGATCTGGATTTGACCCGCTACGAGCTGGGGCTTTCACGCACCTTTGACGAGACGTGGGACGCCTACCTCCGCATCCCGTATTTTGTGAAAGATCAGACAGCGGAAGTGATTTTCGCTGATGGCACGCCTGCCGCTGATCGCGATGCCGCCATCCGCTCCGGCAGATACCACCACCGCACGGCGACGTATGAAGGCTTCTCGGACTTCGAGCTTGGCGTAGGCTGGCGGAAGCGGGATATTCTAGGCGAAGACAGCGTGTTCCGATTCTCGCTCGGCGTGGCCTTGCCGACGGGAGACTATGTGAAGGATGACCCGCTGCGGGCGGGCGATGCGGGGCTTGAGCACCTGCACATCCAGTTCGGCAACGGCACCTTTGACCCACTGGTGGATTTCTATGTGGGCATCCCACTCTCCAAAAAGTGGTCATTCAACCTCTACGGCAAAGGCCGATTTCCGCTTTACGAAAACGATGCGGGCTACCACGGCAGCGTCGAGGGGATGCTCATTCCCCGGCTGACTTATCTGGCAACCAAAGACCTGTCCCTCTCGGCGGGCGTGTCCGCTAGCTACTTTGGCTATGCCGAGTGGAACGGCCGCCGCGACCCCAACAGCGGCCAATTCAGCACCAATGCTGCTCTAAGCGTGGGTTACAAGTTCAACGAGCACCTCACCGGCAGCTTCAGCACCCTGCTACCGCTCTCCACCAAAACCTTCTCCGGCGAGGACGCACTTGACCCCGCACCCACGTTCACGCTATCGGTGGCGTGGACCTTTTGAACTTTTTCTGAGGGTTTAGGCCGCTTGCGGCGTTTCACTCAAAACCGCTGAATATTTTCCCCGCAAGAGTCGTCTTGCTAAAGGAACCGTCCGCTGATACCAATCCACCATCACATGCTGAAAGCCATCCAGACCCTGTTCGTTATCCTTACCGTCTTCGCGGTGGGGATGGTGCAGGCTGTCGGGGTGCAGGCAGGTTACTGGTGTGGCTGCACGGGGGAGAGGGCAGGATCGGCCGACTGTGTGGAAGCGGCGTGCCATCCGCATCAGGCTCACACGGATGGATGCGAGGATGCCTGCGGGCACGGCCACGGGGAAAGCTGTGGCTCGCATGACCAAGGTTCAGGGCAGCCAGCTCCGGTGGAGCACGATCACCAGCACACGGAACTCAGGGACTCGTTCCTCGTTACGACCTTTCCTCCGGGCCTCGCTATGCCGCCCATGCTGTGTGCTGTGCTGCCGACGACTTGGGAAGTGCCGGGCTGGGTGCCCACAGTGACAAAGCCGGAGGACGTTTCACCGCCGCCGCGCCCCCCGGAGGACACGGGGCCGCCCATGTGTCTGCTCGTGGCCGAGACCACGGTGCTGTTGGTTTGAGAATGAAGACTGCCGCCACTGGTGTCGCGGCCTGCTGAATGGCAGGTGCTTACGATACAAGAGTGTGTGCGGCAATCCCCTTTGAGCGAGGCGTGGCTGTGCCATGCCCGGGCAACTTCATTCCCACCACCAATTTTGCACTACATGTTTCGATCATTTACATTCATTACTCTTCTTATGCTCGCCGCCGGAGTTCCGGCAGGTTGGGCGGAGACGCTCACGCTGGATGCAGCCGTGAGCCGCGCCCTCAACCACAATCCTGAAATCGCTGCCGCACGGTTTGCAGTGGAGGAAGCACGCGGACGGCTGCTCCAGTCTGGCCGTTTGACAAATCCTGAACTGGAATCCGAACTCAAGCCAAACGTCCGGGGCCGGGAGTTTTCATTCGGCGTGGGCTTCATGCAGCGATTCCCGCTCACAGGCCGGCTTCGACTGGAAAAGCTCGTCTCTCGGGCCGAAGTCTCCGCCGCAGAGGCGGAAGTGCGGGCTGCGGAATGGCGACTGGTCATGTCCGTCCGGCAAACGGGCGTGAAGCTGCTCAGCCTTGAGCAAAGCCGGGCCTTAAAAGCCAGACAGATTGCTAACAGCACGGAGCTGGCCAAATCCGCAGCTGAACTGGCGAAACGGGCTGAGGGCTCCGAGGCGGAAGCCGCACAGTTTGAACTCGAAGCCCAGCAACTTTCGCTGGATGTGCTGCAAATCGATTCCGACAAAGCATCGCTCACTGGTGAGCTTCGGCCTTTGCTTGGCGTGGCCGGCGATGGAGAACTTGAGCTGACAGGAACTCTTCCCGAAGTGGCTTTGCCAAAATCCGCCGTCGTGGACGTAGCCCAGCGGGCCGATTACCAAGCGGCTCAAGCCCACGTGGAAGCTGCCCGGCAAGGCGTTGACCTCGCCAAAGCCAACAAATGGGCGGATGCCTCTGCGGGCATCGCTGCGGAGGTAGATCGATCCGAGGACGCCCCGGACGGATTGGGGACAGATGGCTTCATTGGCTTCAAATTCTCGATCCCATTGCCGTGGTGGAACAAAAACGAAGGCAAGATCAAAGAAGCGGAAGCTACCGTGCAGCGGACGCAAAAAGAAGCGGAAGTGGTAGCACTTAAAGTGCGCACGGAAGCATCCGCCGCACTCAGTGAGATGAAAGCGGCAGCCCGCATCCTTTCGCAGACGACTGACACGCTCCTGCCCAAGGCCAAGGAGATCGAGGAAAAGCTTAATGGCTTTTACAAACAGGCCCAGCCCGGAGCCCAGCTTTCCGATGTGCTGCGGGCACGGGAAAAACGCCTAGCACTTGAGCAGGCCAGACTGGATGCCCTGCGTTCCTACCATCTGGCCCGCATCCGCTACGCGGCGGCCACAGGCCGGTAATTTCCCCACTTTTTTTCAACAACCATTTTAGAATCATGAAGCCAATTATTTTAGCACTGTGCCTCAGCGGGTGTGCTTTCGCAGCAGAGTCCGCCATAGATCCGGAACGGGCCGCAAACACAGTCATTCTCGACGAAACAGGGACCAAGAATCTCCGCATCGAAACCACCGAAGTGGAGGAGACCGAGTTTGAAGAATCCGTCTTCTCTCTGGGGCGCATTGAAGCCATTCCGTCCAGTCGGAGCGGCGTGAGCAGCCGGGTCGCGGGCCGCATCATCGAACTGAAAGCTGCGGTTGGTGACAGCATTGAGGCTGGTCAGGAGATCGCCAGACTGGAAGCCCGGGTGGCGGGAAATCCGCCGCCTGTGCTCACACTCACTTCCGCCGGAAAAGGACTGGTGACGAAAAGTAACGTCGCTCTGGGGGAACCTTTGGAGCCAGAGGCATCCCTACTGGAAATCACCGATCTCAGCTCCGTCTATGCTGTGGCCCGCGTGCCAGAGCACTTGGCTGGCAAAATGAAAACTGGAACTGTCGCTCACATTAAAGTAGCGGCCCTGCCAGACGAAAAGTTCGACGGAGAACTGCTGCGTTTTGGGACCGAGGCGGACCGTGTCAGCGGCACGCTGGATGCAATTTTCAAGCTCGCTAATCCCAACCTCACTCTGCGCCCGGGGATGCGGTCAGAGTTTTCCATCGTGCTGGGCAAACGGGAAGGCGTCATGAGTGTGCCCCGTGCCGCTCTTCAAGGCGACGCCGCCAACCGCATTTTGTATGTCAAAGATTTCGATATCGAGAATGCCTTCGTCAAAACCAAGGTGGAGGTGGGCCGCATCACTGATAGCCGCGTAGAAGTCATCAGCGGTCTGTTACCCGTCGATGAAGTGGTGACTCGGGGAGCCTATTCGCTCGCCTTTGCAGGAGGTGGTAGTGTGTCGCTGAAAGAGGCACTTGATGCCGCCCACGGCCACGAACATAATGAGGATGGCTCGGAACTCACAGCGGAGCAGAAAGCCGCTAAAGCTGCCGAGAATGGCGGCGGCCACAGCCACGAAGGCGAAAGCGGAGGTAGCATGATCTGGAAACTTATCAGCGGCGTGCTGGCCCTCATCGTTGTGGGGCAGGCCTTCCTGAAAGGTAAGTCCAATAAAGACCATGCAGCTTTAGCTGCTAAACCGGAGGCCCGCGTCTAAGTCATGCTCAATGCTCTTATTCGCTGGTCACTTGGCAATCGGGCCATCGTCATTGCCCTTTCCGTGATCGTAATGGCTCTCGGCTTTCGCACGGCCACTGAGCTGCCCGTGGAGGTCTTGCCGGACCTCACCAAGCCCACCGTCACCATCCTGACAGAATCCCCCGGCCTCGCCCCGGAGGAAGTAGAAAGCAGGATCACCCAGCCCCTCGAAAGTGCCCTCATGGGCGTGGGCGGTCTGACCCGCCTCCGCACTACCACGGACGTGGCCCTCTCTCTTGTCTTTGCTGAATTCGAGTGGGGCACGGATATTTACAAGGCCCGGACCCTTGTGCAGGAGCGGCTCCAGGGTGTGCGGGAGCAGCTGCCGGAGGGCGTGCAGCCATTCATGACTCCCGTGGCTTCACTCATGGGCGAGGTCTTGCTCGTGGGTGTTCGCAGTGAGATCAAAGAAGGCGAAGACGGCTATTTGCCACCTCGCGAGGTGCGTTCGCTGGCGGATTGGACCATCCGCCGCCGTCTCCAAAGTGTGCCCGGCATCGCGGAAATCCTCAACATGGGCGGTGGCGTTAAACGCATCCAGATCCAGCCGGACCCATGGAAAATGCAATCCTACGGCGTTTCGCTGGAAGATCTGAAAGAGGCCGCTTCTGAGGCTGCTGCCACCACCACGGGAGGCTTCATCGACAGCGGCAGCACGGAGATCATGGTGCGGAACCTCGCCATGACCGTGCAGCTTGATGACATTGCCAAATCAATCATCAAGAAAACCAACGACCGTCCCATACTGATGAGCGATGTCGCGGAAGTGGTCTGGGGCATCGAACCTATGCGAGGTGATGCTGGACTGGCCATCCCGCCGGAGACATCCAGCACCCCTGCCGTGGTCATGAGCGTGACCAAGGCCCCGGGCTTCGATACGTTAAAACTCACTGCCGAGATCGAGAAAGCCCTCGCTGACCTCGCCCCCACACTTCCAAAAGGAGTGAAGACCACGCTCCTTTTTCGGCAGGCCGACTTCATCGACCGTGCCATCGGTAATCTCAAGCAGGCCATCATGGAAGGAGCTATCATGGTGGTGATTGTCCTGTTTCTCTTCCTGATGAATCTGCGGACGACCTTCATCACGCTCATGGCCATGCCGCTCAGCTTTGCCATTACCCTGCTCGTCTTCAAATGGTTCGGCATCAGCGTGAACAGTATGACCCTCGGTGGGCTGGCGGTGGCCATCGGCATGGTCGTGGACGATGCCATCGTGGATGTGGAAAATGTATTCCGCAGGCTTTCGGAAAATGCTACCTTACCCGAGCCTCGGCCCAAGCTCGAAGTCATCGCCAGTGCCTCCGGCGAGGTCAGGAATTCCATCCTCTACGCCACGGTGCTCATCATTCTGGTGTTCCTTCCGCTGCTCGGACTCACGGGCGTAGAGGGAAGGCTTTTCGGCCCCATCGCCATCGCCACCATTGTATCCATGGTGGCTTCGTTTATCGTCTCCCTCGCTGCCATTCCCGTGCTGTGCTCCTTCCTGCTGAAGCACAAGTCCGGCCATGTTCATAAAGATGGACCGCTGGCCCGTGGTATGAAATGGCTGCTGGAGCACACCTTTCTCCGCTTCGGCCTCAGCCAGCCGTTACTGGCCATTGGGCTAGCCGTGGTCGCCGTCTTCTGGGCCTTCAGCCTATATCCGAAGATGGGAAAAGACTTTCTGCCTGCCTTTCAGGAAGAAACCGCAGTCATCTCCTCAGCCTCGGCTCCCGGCACGTCGCTCAATGAAATGCACAAGATTTGTGAGACCTTGGAGACGCAGCTTTTGCAAGTCGAAGGTATCGCCAAGGTGGGACGCCGCATCGGGCGGGCGGAAAGGGGCGACCACGTCGTGCCGCTCTCCCAAGTGGAGTTCGACATCGACTTCAAAAAAGACAGCAAGCGGAGCCGGGAGGAAATCCTCGATGAAATCCGAGATCGCCTGAAAAAAGTGCCCGGCACATTCAGTGTCGTCTCCGGCCCGCTGGCCCACTACGTGAGCCATATGCTCAGCGGTGTATCTGCTCCTGTGGTGGTCAAGGTATTTGGCCCTGATTTGGATACTTTACGAAAAATCGGCACCGACATTCAGAGCGTAGCCAAAAGCATCCCTGGACTGGAAGACGCAAAGCTCGACCAACAGAGCAGCATCCCGCAGCTCCGCATCGAGCCCGACCGCGACCGGGCCGCCGCCTATGGTTTCTCCGCAGGAAACATCACCGACCAAATGGCCACCCTGCTGGGCGGCACGGAAGTCGCAGAACTCCGGGAAGGAGCCCGCAGCGTGAGCCTGATCGTTCGTCTCGATGAAAAATGGAAAGACACCCCCGACACGTTGGCCCAAATACCCGTGGCCAATGAAGAAGGGCAAAACGTGCCGCTTTCGCTCGTGGCCGATGTCCGCGAGGCTAAGGGCCCAAACGTTATTGGCCGCGAGGCCAGCCAGAGGAGGTTCGTCGTCGCCATCAAACCAACCGAGCGAGATATCGCAGGAATGGTCACAAAGCTCAAGGAAGAGGTGACGGCCAAAGTGAAGCTGCCAGAGGGATATTTTCTCAGCTACGAGGGCGATTTCCAAGCTCAGCAGGAAGCCACCCGCCGCATCACCCTCTTCTTCAGCGTCATCATCCTCATCATCCTGTTCCTGCTATACGGCTATTTCAAAAGCATGACCCTAGCCCTGCAAGTGCTGGTGAACTTACCCTTCGCCATCGCAGGCGGCCTCGTGCTTACGCAGATGAAGGTGAATAACATCAGCATCGCCACGCTGGTTGGCTTTATCGCCGTGGGCGGCATCGCCGCTCGGAATGGCATTATGATGATCAGCCATTATCTCCACCTCATGAAACACGAAGGCGAAGGATTCACGAAACAGATGGTCATTCGCGGCACCAAGGAGCGGTTGCTGCCCGTGCTCATGACAGCCCTCGCGGCAGGTATTGGTCTCATCCCACTGGTGCTCGCTGCCAATGAGCCGGGCAAAGAAATCCTCCACCCGGTGGCAGTTGTCATCGTGGGAGGACTCATCAGCAGTGTGCTGCTGGACTTCCTTATCACACCCGCCGCCTTCTGGCTTTTTGGCCGGAAAGCCGCCGCCCACGCCATCGCCAGCCATGCCCCCGCCGCCCACTGATGAATATTTACCCTGCACGCCCCGTCCTAATGGAGGCCACAAACTTTCCCCTGCCAACAGAGATCGGAAGAACACGTCTGAACTCCAGTCACTCCGCG
>CAJBME010000375.1 GCA_903954065.1 uncultured bacterium | reverse complement strand
CTGGCAAAAAGACGTTCGGAGAGGCGTTCGGCGCCGCGACCGGGGTCAGCGACCCACGGCTACAGAAGAGCCGTGGCGCACGCGCCACTACCCTCGGGCCATATAGATACGAAACGACTACGCAGGTCAGTTAACTTCCCGACGAGGGGTTTGGAGCGACCTTTGCTCAGCGGAGGGGAGAACGTCCCGAGTAGAAAAAAGCCACGGCTCGCTTATCCCTTACGAAGAACAGCCCCCGAGCCGTTGCTTGTACCTCTTGGACGGGCTCCTTTCCGTTTTCCGTTTCTCGTTTATCCTAGAAGATGGTGCTCTCGAGAGGACTCGAACCTCCACAGGTTACCCCATATGATCCTGAGTCATACGCGTCTACCAATTCCGCCACGAGAGCCCGTTGTTTTTGTTTCGGGGACCGACATGTTGCGCAGATCCTAGGATCCGGCAAGTGAGAATTTTCACTCTGATTCCAAAGCATTTGCGTGGCGGCCCTGCCCTGTGCAAGCTCAGGCTTCCATGAAACGACTGATTTTCCGCCGTTCTGCCATTTTTCCTGCCACTTTCCTTGCGCTGGTTTTCAGCGGATGCAGTTCGGTGGCGACGAAGGATGGGGGAGGAGAGGAGGCTGCGGCCGCCGATGCCGTCACCGTGACAAAATCAGGGGATAAGCCGGCGGCGGCCAAGCCCGAGGCGGCCACCGCGGTCGGAACACCCACCGCGGCACCAAGGAAGAAATACAAAAGTCCTCTGCAGATTGAGGCTGAAAAAACGAAAACGAAGGAGAAACCAGCGGCCAAGCCGGAAGAGAAACCGGAAGAGAAATCTGACGAGAAGCCGGCGGTAACCCCTGCGGTAACCCCTGCGGCGGCGGCGGAATTCACCGGACTGGCCAAGGGGGAGGCGGAATTTGTCATGGCGTGTCGCGAGGTGGCGGCCGGCGATCAAGCCACCATGACAGGTAAAGATGGGATGGTTTTTGCTACCGCTGATGTGCGGGCGTTGGGGACGAACAGCAAGATCGGCTCGCCGCGTCATCAGGCGATGGTGGCGGCCATTGCGGCGCATGCGGAGTCGTTGCGTGCGGCCGGGGTGGAATTGATCGTGGCACCAGTGCCCTTGAAGCCGGTGATTTATCCAGATTTTCTGGGCGGCGGGCCGGTGGTGAAGGACCGCCGTTACGACACTTATTTGCAGCAATTGCGCACGGAGCTCGGGCGGTACCGGGTGCGGGTTGCCGATGTGACGAAGGAGTTGAGATCCGACCGGTTTGATCGGGGAGCGGCCAGTTTTCCTCGGGCCGGGCTGGTCTGGTCTCCAGCGGCCGTGCTTTCAGCTTCGCGTGTGATCCATGGCGTGGCGCGCAGCTCGGCGGCAGCGAAGGCCGTGCCTCGTGATAAAACCATCGTCGCCCGTACTGCCGGGCTCACGCAAAATGGCGAAATCTTTCGCGCCCGATCGGTGGGATGGGCTCAGGGACAGCAATTAGTGCCGGCCGCAGCGCCGAAGGAAGGAGCGTCCATTCTGATCATCGGTGATGAAAATGCGGGCGTGCACCGCATCGATGGAGTGAACGCGAGCCTCGCAGACCAACTGTCCTTCGCCTTTGGTGCTCCGGTTGATTCACGGGTGGTACCAGGCCTTGGCTGGAACGAGGCGATTCAGCAGTTTAGTCCGAGCAATGCTCCGTCGACGAAAATTGTCGTCTGGTGTTTTTCGGCGGCCTCGTTTCTTGACGGTTCCGTGGATGGCGGCAAAAAGCCAGCGGCCCGTGCGGGTCTGAGCGGCGGGGAAACCGTCGCCGATGTTCCGCCTGCGGAGGGCGCGCTGCCAACGGCGAGTCCAGCGGGCGCGGGCCTGCTTTTGCGGGATGACCCGGGGCTGGACGTCCGGGCCGAGTAATCCTCAAAGCGGGAATGGGTGCGTTCTCAAGGCGTTGCCCTCAGCTGTGGTATGGTCCTGAATCTAAGGCACCCACCTTTCCACCCCCTCCTCACATGACGCGACCACCCGCTCCTCATGCCGACTCCTCATAGCAAATTCCTATCACCCAAAGCGTCAAAATGCCAACTCCTCTCAAAATAGCCATCATTGGTGCCGGTCCTGCCGGACTCACCTGTGGCTTGGCTCTGGCAAGACGCGGGATTGACATCACGATCGTTGAGAGAGGCGGCAACCATCTAGAGACGGCCACCTATAACCCCAATCGCAGCTACACAATCGATATCACAGGTCACGGGAAAAAAGCCGCAGACCATGTGGGAGCCACCAAACGCTTCGACCAAGAGCTGATTCGATTTCGTGGTCTCAAATATGCACTCCCAGCCTGGACAAATCTAGCACCCAACAAAACAATTACCGAGGCTTATCCAGGGCAAGGCTGGACTGGAAGTCGGGGAGACATTTGCAGGGTTCTTCAAGCCGAATTAAGCCAAGTTAAATCGCCCAGCACACGCCTCGTTTTTTCCACACAGGCACATCTCATTGACGCAAAAAAAGGAGTCCTTCTTCTGGAGTCAACAGACAATAGGATCTCCCATGAAGAAACATTTGACATGATCATTGGCTGTGATGGCGGCGGCAGTGCGACCCGCTCTTCATTGCAACAACTTGATCCATCGTTCTCTGTGTCATCGATGGACCTGGGAAATCACTCAATCATGCTGCATCTAGACCAACATCTAGAGGAGTTGAATCCTGAGTATCTCTACGTGCATGCAGTTCGCCCTGTAGCGGCAGTCACCGGCGCCATTAATGGGTCGAACGGACCGAAAGATCCTCGATGGTTTTGCCAGCTTGGTTTTTCCGGGTTTCGTCGTTTTGCCTCTGCAGATGAGGCCAAGAAGTTTCTTCAACAAACCCAACCATTGCTTCTTCGTTATGCGTCACCAGCACGCATCGCAGAATTCAGCCAGCGAGATTGCATCGCCACCGGCAAATCCAAGCGCTGTTCTTCCCTCGTCAGCGGGCGAGTGGTGCTACTCGGCGATGCGGGAGCGCCGGTGCCCCCCATCGGCCAGGGCGTGAATGCCGCAATGGAAAGTGCCATGGTGCTTGACCAATGCCTGGCCCTAGCCCAGCAGCAGAGCTCTGGGCCTGACGCCATTGTGGCCCAGGCTCAGGACCACTTTCTGGCGCGATGGACCCCAGAAGCAGACGCCTTGCGAGAGATCGCCCTCACCGTGGACCTCTCAAAGAGCTACACCTCGAAGCGCCTTTTGCTAGCGGGTGCGCTGGGCTATTCGGGGGTGGCAAATGCCAAGAAGGAGGAGCTGAGCTACCAACAAGCCTGGATGACATTTCGCACTTGGGAACGAAGATTGCGCTTTTCCCCCCTGCGTTGGTTGATCCCCGGCTCAATCAAGAAGCAACAGTCTGGGCTCTGAGGTGACCTTCACAAGGTTGTCCGTGAAGGACCGGCCAGCTTCGCTGACTCGATGACGAAAAGTTTGGGAGATAAAAGTGTGGCTTTGAATCCTCGGGCTTGTTGGGTCCCTATTCGTAGTGGGTCCAGAGGCGAATGACCTTGATGAGGCGTTCGGCTTCGAGGACTTGGTAGACAAGTCGATGTTGGATATTGATGCGCCTCGAATAAGCGCCTTTCAAGTCTCCAACCAACGCCTCGAACGGAGGTGGGTCAGCAAAGGGATCCTCCTCGACACTGGAGAGCCATTCTTTCGCTGTCTTGGCGAGAGGAGTTGCCTTGAGTTTCCTGGCGTCCTTCTTCGCCTGACGGGTGTAGACGAGTTTGTAGCTCACAGGTCGATCTCCTCAGCACAGTCTTTGATCGGTTCCGCAAGACCGTCGCGAATGGATTCCCGCATGCCGGGAATGTTGACGAGATGGAGAGTCTCCTGGATGGCGCGCCAATCCGATTCAGCCATGAGAACGGCATTACCTCGCTTTCCCGTGATCTGGACGGGTTCGTGATCGGAGACCGTGGAATCAATGAGGCGGTAAAGATCGGAACGAGCCGCGGTTGCGCTCACTGTTTTCATGAGCAGAGCGTACGCTATTACGAACGTTTCGCAAGTACTCCTTCAGACCGTTCAAGAGGTGGCAGGCGATGCCTTGCCTCCCTCTCTCACATGTGTCTCGCAGCCTAGGGGGATCTCAGGGCTCGATATCTTCCAAGCGGATCACGTCTCCCTGCTTCTTTTGTTCTCGTGAGCGTGAGATCCGAGCTTCGAAGCGCGGGTCGCTCTCAAGCTTGTAGTCGAAGTAATCTTCTTCGTCCGCGAAGCCGATCAGGATTCCTGCAGGGCGTCCGTGGCGTGTGATCAACACCTCTTCGTCCTCGGCCTTCTTGAGCAAGGAGGTCAAACGATCTTTCGCTTCATTTACAGGTATCTTAATCATCTTCTCGAATTGAGTTGTCGGCAAGCCAGTCGTACGATGTCGCTTTCGAGATCACCGCCAACACCGTGACTCTCTCCTCGTCGAGATCGACGTCGTAATAGACCCGATGATCGTCTATCCTGAGGCGGTATTGAGGTCGGCGCAGCTGCCGCAGGCGTTTGATACGGCTTTTGCTTACCTTGGTTGGTTCGTGGCGAAGATGGATCTCCAACGCTTCTCGGAGCGCCATTCGGATGTGGGCATCCAATCGGCAAAAGTCCCGATGGGCATCACTAGTGAATTCGATCGCGAATGCCACATGGCCATCATATGGCTATAATCTAGCTGGGTCAAGGTGCATCGGCACCGGTCCGGAATCTCACACCTGGCGGAATCTCAGACACCCACATTTTTCACCGGATTGGAAGTCGAATGAGTGGGTGTCTCGCATTTCGTGTGTTCTGAAGGAACACCGCATAGGGAAGGGCGGGGTCGAGGTCCGAGGCCGCGGCTATGCGGCGTTCCTTCAGAACGCGGGTTTGTTTTTTTCGGGTGGATTCCCAGGGTTTGCACCCTGGGCTGGTATGCGATGCCCCGTCAGGGCATGGGATCGGAACCGTGGTGTTCGATTGGCTCGGGACTGTCCAGTGAATTTGAAACACCCACTTTTGTGGCGCGTCGGGCTGCGAATGAGTGGGTGTCCCGTTTTTTGGATTTTAGACTTTCACCCTTTTTTTCAGAGGTACACGTAGGTGACGTGCAGCAATCCAAAAACCAGACACCCACTGTTCTGTGGATGTGTTAAAAGTGGGTGTCTGCCATTGGGAGCCTTCGGTGAACGACGGGTTAGGCATCGCACTACGACTCTTCGAAGTAGTCTGAGTCGATTCGCTTGACCACGTACGTTGCGGCTGGGGCTACGCCGACATCGAAATCGATCATCAGTCCGGCGAGTTGCTTGCCGTTAATGAGGACGACCTTCGTATCGATACGGGTCGCGTAGTCTGCGGCGTCCGCGGTGTAGCTTGACGTCGTGATGAAGACGCCCTTCTTAGCACGCTGGCCTTGCAAAGCGCCTACGAACTTTTGAATTTCTGGGCGCCCTACCGAACCCTGCCACCGCTTTGCCTGAATAAAGATCGTGTCCAAGCCAAGACGGTCTTCCTTGATGATTCCATCGATGCCGCCATCGCCGGTTTGACCAATTCGTTCGCCCGCGTCACGTCGGGAGCCACCGTAGCCCATCTTAACAAGTAGCTCAACGACAAGTTGCTCGAAGAAGGTCGGCGAGCAGCCGAGGATGCGAGTGAGCACTTCGGAGGCGAGTTGCTCGCGCAGGCCCTGGTGTGCAAGTTCAATTGCCTCTTCTGGCGTGGTCTTCGTTTGCGGAGGTTCCTCTGCAGCCGTGTGGCGCGTCGGGGTAATGACGTGAGTTTTTTTCGAGATAAAAGGTGGGGATATGTGGGAGGTGGTCGTGGAGGGATCGGGGAT
>CAJBME010000374.1 GCA_903954065.1 uncultured bacterium | reverse complement strand
CCCCCCGGCGAAAGCCTGAACCCTGACAAAACCCGCCCTGACTGGAAAATCCCGTCCATGATTCCTCTTTGTGCCTGGGTCCTGCTGGCCACCGGCTACACCTTCAGCGGCCTGACTAAACTGGAAAGCCCTAGCTGGCAGGACGGTTCCGCTCTCCTCCGGCTCATGGATAATCCCCTCGCCCGCGAAGGCTTCCTTCGCCACGCCTTCGCCAGCCTGCCGCCCGTTTTGACCACCGGTCTCACTTGGGGCAGCCTCGCCTTGGAATTGTTATTTTTACCGCTCTGCCTTCATCCCCTGACGCGGAAATGGGCATGGCTGGCCATGACGGGAATGCACCTCGGCATCCTGCTCCTCATTGATTTCGCAGACCTCACGCTCGGCATGCTCATGATGCACGCCTTCACCTTCGATCCCCGCTGGCTCGGTCGTTACAGTTCCTTCACCTTTAAGTTCCGGAACTCCACCTTCATCTCCAACCCGCCTGCGCCATCCTGCCGGACGGCCTCGCCTCTTGGCTCGCCACCGGCCAAAGTCCTTGGCATCTCGTCGGACGCGTCACCTTCCATCTCGCCGAAAACAAACGCGATCCTGACAAACCCTTCGCCTTCCTCGCCACCTACACGGAATCCCTCAACGCTTCGGAGTCGGAGTCGGACTGGTCGATGTTAGACGCGCCGAGCTGGGGCTCGGCGTTCCCGGGGGGGGATGGACTTTAATGAGGCTTTTGAGTCTCAGCTCAGTCCTTTTTTCAAATACATACCCTCCTGCCGACAAAACCGACAAAACTGACGAAACCCTAGATGATGACAACGGGACCATGAGTGTGAGCACTCAACCATCTCCAGCATTCCTGACCGCAACCGGCCACACCTTGCTGCGTGCCATCGCTACAGGACATAGTGGGCCGCTGCAGGCCGCGGCTGGCGCGTTGGATACTGGCCGCCCTGCTGCCAGAGGCTACTCCAGAAGTCAGGCTGGTTGCGGTGTTGATGTCACTGACCATCGAGCCGCCATCGCCGACAGTGCCCACCGATCAGAGCGTTGCTGCCGTTCCACCACCAGCACGAGGTGGGCGTCAAAAGCGGGGTCGTAAGACCGGCAAGGCCGACAAGGCGCGAACCAGAGCCGGAACCCTCACATGATGGTGACGTGATGGTCTAAGCCGCCGCACCACTGCTCCTGTGGCTCCGCGGCCGCCTCCGACGCAGCAACGCCCCCATCACCAGCAACGCTGCTGGAAGAAATGTACCGGGTTCGGGGACGGCGGTGACTGGGGTGCCGTTGATACGAAACGCGTTGATTAAACCGCTGTTCCCGTATTGGCTCCCATTGGTGGATGAAACTCTGAAGTAGTCGAAGGTCGCCGCAGTGCCACTGGGGGTGACAGGAGGATTACTACTATTGCCCACCCACCTGAACTCGCCAGCCCCCCCATCTACAAGGAGCCAGTACTTGGTATTAGCCTGCAGCGTCAGGGAGCCGCTGGGCAAAAAAGTAAAAGGGGCCGCATTATTGCTGATGGAGGAAGGCGCGGTCAGAATGCTCCCCACCTGGGCACCAGGGGTGAGGTCGTTTGCACCCTCCAGGAAGAAACCCACTCGGGCGACGTCTGTCGCCGTATCGTAACCACTCAACCTCAAGGTCACGCTCTCCACGGTATAGGCCTGGCTACCCATGGTGAAAACTGCGGCTTTTTCCTCAGTTGTGTTAATAATGGAACCTGAAGGGGTTATGCCCGTCGACAAGTTGCCGATGATGATCGCTGCCTGAGAAGCGGAAGCAGTGAGGATGAGAGCAAGGGCGAGCCCTGAGGCTCGGAGGGCACGTTCTTGAAGAGACGTTTTCATGCGTTGATGTGTTTGGTCAGTGTATGTGTTTTTTTGTTTGTGACCGGGAGCTGAGGTGGAGGATAGTGTCCTTCTCGGGGCATGTCCTGATCGTGGCTGGTGGTGGCACATCCGCCGCTTAACGCAAAAAATTATCGACGAACTGGGCAGAATCGTCGACGAACTGGTCACAACCGTCATTTTTCGCCGCCGTCGGCTCGGTCGTTTTTCACTTCTGGCACCACACCGGACGCGGTAGAAATGGCCCATAACGACGGTCGCACGCCCCTCTTTGGGACCCCTTTACTCCTGACATGAAAAGCAGGTGTCCCGCGCGCGCACACAAATCCCACTAATGAGACAGAATCGCAATAGCGCGATCACGCAATCCGGATCGGGTGGAGGTGACGCAATGCGATGGGCGGGTGCGAAGCTCAATAGGCACCCGGACGTGATGTGACGCGATGTGACGCGCCACCTTGATTGACGGCAAAAAGCTTAATGTGAGCCCATCGTACTTATCCACCAGCGAGTTGTCTCAACGCTGGAACCAATCACCGGAAACGATTCGCCGGAACGTCCGCTGTGGCGTGATCAGAGCAGTCAAAGTGGCCGGCCAGCGGCGGATGCTAATCCCACTGTCCTGCGTGCTTGAATAGCGGCAGCGCACCTTTTCATCCATCCAGCAAGATCCAACAAATGGCCGATCAAGTATCCTCATGGCGCGATGTCGTTACAGACCGTCCGGACGCAGACGCCGTTGTCCTTGTCTGCATTCACCGATGCAGGCTGATCGACGGCGCATGGTGCCGCGTTGAGCGCTTCCACCTGCCACACGGTTTCGACTCGATGCCGCTTGCCACAGAATTGGCCGAAGCGAGGAACCGGCAGCGCTGGCCATCGTTTGATTGGCTCAAGGATCCGACAGAAGCGTTTCTGGCTTTCCGAGACTGATCGGCCGGCATTTGTCGGGTGCCTTTTGGGTGTGTCTTAACTGTGGACTAAAAAGCTGCATTTTGCTGCTTTTCAGTCCTTTTTCATTCCCCTCAGTGCATTCCTACAATTCTTTGTAAGTCACTGATTTTCAATGTCTAAATCTGGAGCCAGCTGTCGGATTTGAACCGACGACCGACGGTTTACAAAACCGTTGCTCTACCACTGAGCTAAGCTGGCGGAAAGGTGGGAAGGTATGGAGGTTTGGCGAATGGGCAACTGGAATGCGTGAGGAATGTTGGGGGTAAACTTAAAAGAAGACGACGCAGACGGGTTTGCCGACGGTGAGGGGGGATCCGGAGCGGGTGAGGGCGCCGGTGGTGGGATGGATGGCGTGGACGACGACGGAATTACTTTCTTGATGGGCGGCGACGAGCCATTTCCCTTCGTTGTTGATATTGAAATTACGAGGCACTTGGCCGCCGCTGGGAGTTGTTTCATCGAAGGTGAGTTCACCGGTGGTGGGATGCACGCTGAATCGGGCGATGCTATCGTGGCCGCGGTTGGATCCGTAGACCCATTTTCCGGACGGATGGACGGCGACGTGGGCGGTGCTGTTGGGCTGGGTGGTGCCGGCGGGCAGGGTGCTCACGGCGGGGCGGGGTTTGAGTTCACCGCGGGCGGGGTCGAACGAGAATGACGTCATGGTGGAAGCGGTTTCGTTGATGGCGTAAGCGGCGGGTAGAGACGGATGGAAGGCGAAGTGGCGCGGTCCGCTGCCGGTGGGGACGGTGGCGTCCGGGCTGGCTGGTGGATCCATGGAGGACGTGGTGGCGGTGACGCGGCGGCTGAAGACGCGGTCGAGACCAAGGTCGCAGAGGAAGACGAACTGGCCGTCGGGCGAGAAGGTGGCGCTGTGACCACGCGGGATGGCTGGGCCTTGCAGAGTGTTGAGGCCGGTGTTTTGGAGCACGGTGACGGCTTCGCTGAGAGTGCCGGCGGCATCGATCTGGTAGCTGGCGAAGCTACCGCCGCCGTAGTTGGCGATGATGACGGTGTGGCCGTCTGGACTGACGGCGACGTGGCAGGGGGCGCTGCCGTGGGACGGGCGTTGATTGACGAGGGTGAGCTGGCCGGTGGTGGCATTGATGTTCCAGCTGCTGACGGCGCCGCCTGGGTTTTGGGGGGTGCCGTTTTCATTGACGGCGATGAGGAATTTCCGGTCCGGGGTCAGGGCGAGGAAGCTGGGGCTGAGGGTGGTGCCGGCGAGTACGGGCGGCCCGAGGGTGCCGGTTTCCGGGTTCCAATCGGCTCTGTAAATGCCTTGGCTGGTCGGACTGTCGTAGGTGCCGAAGTAAACGCGGGATTCCGGCGGTGGGGCGCTCTGGGCCGGGAGGGCGAGCAGGGGGCTAACGGCGGCGATGGCGGCGATGGCGGCAAGCCATGAATGGGGGTGGTGGGATTTCATCGGTTGGCGTGGTGGTAATGGTAGTGGTGGTGCGAAGCGGAGGGGGGGGGTAAAGTTGGGTGAGGATGGGTACGGCGCGAGGATGTGTGGGCAGCATGACTGGATTTGTGTTCTTCGCCAAGCCGCGTGTTGCGGCTGAGGCAAGACGCGACATTTTGTGGGTGGCATGAGACAGCTTTTGATTTTTTTATTAGTGGCCGGGGCGGCTGGGGTGATAGCGGCCTCTGGGGCGGCATGGGCGCAAGCGCCGGCGAGTGACGTGGGGGTGAAAGTGGGGCCGCGGGCGCCGGTGGTGGTGGCACCGACGGTGGAGGAATTTGAGGCGGAGTTGCGGCTACAGATCTTTTTGGATGGCGAAAATTTTTGTCCTGGGGTGGTGGACGGGCGTCGAGGAGAGTTTACGCGCAAGGCGGTGGCGGCGTGGAATGTGGCGCATGACATTGAGGATGTTGATGATATGGCAGCGGTGGTGGCGGCCGCGGAGCGAGAGGTGGCGGTTTTGTATGCGGCTTATACGGTGAAGGCGGGTGATTTGAAGTATGTGGCGGCCGGGTTACCGACGAAGCCCGAGGATCAGGCGCGGGTGAAGTATATGGGGTATCGATCGGTGGCGGAGTTTGTGGCGGAGCGGTTTCACACCACTGAGGCGGTATTGGCGCGGCTGAATCCCAAGACGAGTTTAGGGGGAATAAAGCCGGACGTGGTGTTGCGGGTACCCAATGTGACGCCGTTTGAGATTGAGGCGGTGAAGCCGCAGCGGGCGTGGAGCGAAGAGCCAGATTTGAGTCGTCACAGTGTGTTGATCAATGTCCGGCACAAGACGGCGGCTATTTATGATGTGGACGGTGACTTGGTGGCGATGTTTCCGATCACGCCTGGGCGGGAGAAGTTTGTGCCGTATGGCGAGTGGACATTGCGGAGCATGGTCAGCACGCCGGTTTTTCGGTGGGACAAACAATTATTGGAGCAGGGGAAACATGGGGCAGTGGCGCACCAGATACCCCCGGGGCCGAACAGTCCGGTGGGCGTCTTGTGGGCTGGCACCAACCGGCGCGGCATTGGTTTGCATGGAACGGCTACGCCGGAGACGATTGGTCGCAGCCAGAGTGCCGGCTGCATTCGATTTGCCAACTGGGACGCGATCCGGCTGCCCACGTTGTTGCGTCCGGGGGCTCGGGTGATTGTGCAATAAGTGCGCGGCCGGGCGCGGCCGGCCGCGGCCGGGTGGCAACTGGACGCTGAGGATTTTGACGGAGAAGGGGAACCGCTGGCCGCTGGCTTGCGTTATGAGACGAGCCAGTCCTGCGCGCGCGGGCTGGGTTGTTTTTTTCCCGACTGCTGTCAGAGTGTCATTCATCACCCCTCATTTTTTCTGCCATGTCTCAATTGCCTCATATTCCTGTTCTTCGGGCCGGACTTTCTTATGCCAGCCTCGATGTGGCTGAGATCAAGGGGGTGGCCTCTGGCGAGCCGGTGGTCCGCATTTCCCAAGCGAACGCGGGCTTAATCAAGCGTGATTTGGCGGCTATTTCGCGGGCGGCGGGGGCGTTGCGTCGGTTGCGGGCTCGGGACCGGGTGGCGATGGTGAAGCGGGCGGGGGAAATTTTCCTGAATGACACATTGCCGTTGGGTGACAGCGGGATGCAGCAATCGCCGGACGATTATTTGCACCAGTTGGCAGCGACCAGCGGGTTGCCGCATGCGTTGATCCGGAGGAACATGCAGCGGCTGGGTATTGTTTTTGCGGAAATTGACGTCATCATCAGTGGGTTGAGCCGGGGATTGAATCTGGATGTGTTGGACCACGGGATGGGACAGCAAAACGGAGTGCCGGTCAGTTTTGCGGTGCAGACGGACAGTTTGGGGGTCATTTTGCCGAGTAACTCGCCGGCGGTGAATGCGTTGTGGATTCCGTCGTTGGCGCTGGGGGTGCCGGTGGTGTTGAAGCCTGGACGCGAAGAGCCATGGACGCCGTGGCGCATTATTCAGGCTATGATCAAGGCCGGGCTGCCGGCCGAAGCGTTTTCGTTGTATCCGACGAGCCATGAAGGTTCTGCGGCGATCATCAAGCGTTGTGGCCGGGTCCAGCTCTTTGGTGATGACAAAACAGTCGCACAGTATGCGACCGATCCGCGGGTGGAAGTGCACGGGTCCGGGCGGTCGAAGATTCTGTTGGGCGATGACATGGTTGACCGCTGGAGGGAGTTTCTCCCGGTGCTGGTCGACAGCATTGCGCTTAATTCTGGGCGTTCCTGCATCAATGCGAGCGCGATCATCGTGCCGCGGCACGGGGCAGAAATTGCTGAAGCCATTGCGGCTGAGTTGGTGGCGATGGTCCCCCGGGCTCCGGAGGATCCAGACGCCCGGTTGAGTGGATTTGCCAATCCGACCATGGCCGAGATGATTGATGGCGCCATTGCCGATGGATTGGGTGACCCGGGAGCCGAGGACGTGTCGGCGCGATTGCGAGTGGCGGCCGGGGGCGCTGAGCCGCGGCGGGTGAGCCGCGATGGTATGAATTATTTGCAGCCGACGATTGTGTACTGTGATTCTTTTGATCATTCGTTGGCTAACCGGGAGTTTATGTTCCCGTATGCGAGCGTGGTGGAAGTTCCGCAGGCGGAAATGTTGGATACGATTGGGCCAAGTCTGGTCGTATCAGCGATCACGGCCGATCCAGCGTGGATTCCAGAGTTGCTCGCCGCGCCGCATATTGACCGCTTGAACATCGGTCCGGTCGTCACGGCTCAGGTCGACTGGAGCCAGCCCCACGAAGGCAATTTGTTCGAGTTCTTGTATAAGCGTCGCTCGATCAGCGTGCTCAACCAGTTGTTCGGCTTGGAGTCGGTCTCATTTGTCGACTTCTTGCAGAAGCAGACAGAGGGAGACGACGGAGCCTTGGCGGCTGCCGCTGAGACGGAAGAATAATCAGGGCTTGCTGATGATCCGTTGTTCTTTAGAGAAAGGGTCGTTCCTTCAGTTCTCTTACCTTCAGCCATCATCCTTGTGACTGCAATTTCTCTGGCGTCGAGCGCGGGACTGACGACTTCGGATCTTCCGGAGTGGGTCTGGGATTTTGCGCATGCGCCGGGGACGAAAGTCCATGCGGGGCTGGGGGCGGTGGCGATGACGGGGGCGTTGGTTCGCGAGATGGGCGTGACTCGGGTGCTGGTGGTTACGGATCCGGGCATTCGGCGGGTGGGGCATTTGGCGCCCGTGGTGGAAAGTCTGGAGGCGGCTGGGGTGGAGGTGTCGATTTTTGATGGGGTCGTGGAGAACCCGACGACCGAGACGGTGGACGAGGCGGTGGCGGCGGCGCGGGCGGCGGGGGTGGACGGGTTGATTGGGCTGGGTGGGGGGAGCAGCATGGACACGGCGAAGGGGTGTAATTTTATTCTGACCAATGGTGGGCGGATGCGTGATTATTGGGGCGTAGGCAAGGCGGGGCGGGAGATGTTGCCGTTGTTGGTCATTCCGACGACGGCCGGAACGGGCAGTGAGTGCCAGTCATTTGCCTTGATCAGCGATGCGGTAACGCATGCGAAGATGGCGTGTGGCGACCGCAAAGCGGCGGCTCGTCATGCGATTCTTGATCCGGGGCTGACGGTGACGCAGCCGGCGCGGGTGACGGCGGTGACGGGGATTGATGCGATTGCGCATGCGGTGGAATCGGCGGTTTGCCGCAAGGCGGGGGATGTTTCGCGCGCGTATTCATTGGCGGCTTTTCGTTTGTTGGGGGCGGGTTTTCCGCAGGTGATGCGGGAGCCGGGATCGGTGGAAGCGCGATCGTTGATGCAGATTGGCTCGGCGCTGGCCGGGGTGGCTATTGAAAATTCGATGTTGGGGGCAGCTCATGCGGCGGCGAACCCGTTGACGGCGCATTTCGGGTTGGTGCACGGCATTGCGGTGGGAGTTATGCTGCCGCACGTGGTGAGGATGAACGGGTTGGAGGTCGAGGTGGCCGAGACGTATGCCCGGTTGTCTCCAGACAAAGCAATGGCTGACCAGCTCAGTGAGTGGTTGCAGATGGCTGGGTTGCCGTCACGCCTGCGCGAGTGCGGGGTGGTCGACGCGGCGAGCCTCGCGCCGCTGGCGGCGGAAGCGGCCGCTCAGTGGACGGCGCAGTTTAATCCGGTGGCGGTGGAGACCGCTGATTTTGCCCGCCTCTATCAAGCGGCGTGGTGACGGCGGTCCGGCGCCAGTTGTGGGGGGGGCTGAGCGACTGGGGCTGAGCGGTGGGCGGATCCGCGGCTGAGCGGCCGGATCCAAGGCTGTCAAATCGGCGGTTGTTCCGTTTCTTCTGGCGTGATCGCGGTGGTTTCAGGGCGTGGTCGGCGCCCGCCGGACGGGCTGCCCGCGCCTATTTCTTTTTTGCGGGCTTTATCGTAGGCGTTGATGATGCGGGCTACGACTGGGTGACGAACGACGTCGGTGTCGGAAAACTGCACAAAAGCGACCCCGGCGGTGCCGGGCAGGATGCGGGCGGCTTCGGCTAGGCCAGAGCCGCCGGGCTGACGGAGGTCGACTTGGGTGGGATCGCCGGTGACCACGCATTTGCTGTCCTCCCCCAAGCGGGTCAGGAACATGAGCATTTGCGAGGTGGTCGTATTTTGGGCTTCATCGAGGATAATGAAGGCATGGCTGAGCGTCCGGCCGCGCATGTAGGCGAGTGGGGCGATCTCGATTTGACCGCGTTCGATCATTTTTTCCAGTTCATCTGGTTCGACCATGTCGTAGAGGGCGTCGTACAGCGGGCGGAGGTAGGGGAAGATTTTTTCATTCATGTCTCCGGGGAGGAAACCGAGGGCTTCGCCCGCCTCCACGGCCGGCCGGGACAGGATGATGCGGTTGATTTGTTTGGCTTTGAAAGCGGCGATGGCGGTGGCCACGGCGAGAAATGTTTTGCCGGTGCCGGCGGGACCGATGCCAAAGGTGACATCGTGTTTCTCAATGGCGCGGATGTAGTCGAGCTGGCCTTTTGTTTTCGGATTGATGCCGGGTTTGCGCGCGGATCCGAGGAGTCGAACAGAAGTTAACTCTTTGAGGGCTGGAGTCTTGGGGCTGGCGGTGCCGGGCTGGCCCTCCGGTCCGAAGACTGATTCAGCGGCGACCCGAAAAAAATGACTATCGATCGGCGTGCCGGCGCGGCAGGCGGATTCCAGTTGTTGGATGACGGCGGCGGTTTTTTCGATGACGGCGTCATCGGGGCCGTCGATTTTCATCCATCCGTCGCGCGAAGTGATTTTCACGCCGGCGCGTTGTTCGAGGAGTTTCAGACGCGACATGTCCCCGCCGATGAGAGAGAGGAGAAACTGGGGAGTTTCGAATTCAAGAGTGACGACAGGCATGAGCAGAAGTGTGAAATGGAGGCGGCGGCTGGGTGGAGGCAACCACAGATCATGGCGGTGCGATACTTCTTTTCCGGGGTCGGTTGGCTGGGGATTGGATGACTGGGGGGGGTGGGTGCCTTCTTATGTGTTGACTAGTTACGCGACGGCATGGCTTTATGGTTGCCAGAGGTCCCAGCGTCATGCACCATCGGCCCTCGTTTCACTACCCATTTATGTTTTTGGCATCTTTGTTTCTCGATCAAGGAATTGAATTTTCGCTTGGATGTGCGCTTGTCGGACTCTTGGCGGCCGGTGTCTTGATTCGCATGGTATTGGCGTCTTCGGCGGGGAACGAGAAGATGCGTGAGATTGCGGGGGCGGTGCAGGCTGGGGCGCGCGCGTATTTGAACCGGCAAGTGCGGACGATTGCGGCGATTGCGGTTGTTGTGATGGGATTAGTGTTCTGGGCTAAGGGGTTGCCGACGACGGTGGGGTTTGTGGTCGGGGCGGTTTGTTCCTTGGCGGCGGGGTATATTGGCATGATGGTGGCGGTGCGGGCCAATGTGCGCACGACGCAAGCGGCTTCAGTGGGGGCTCATCCGGCGTTGAAAGTCGCCTTTAATGGCGGGGCGGTGACCGGGTTGTTGGTGGTGGCGTTGGGGCTGCTGTCGGTGGGAATTTTTTACTTGGTGATGAAGAGTTTGCCTGGCGAGAAGATTGTGGTGGGCAAAGCGGCGGTCGACTCGTTGATCGGGCTGGCGCTCGGCAGCTCCTTGATTTCTGTTTTTGCGCGCCTGGGGGGCGGTATTTACACGAAAGCGGCTGATGTCGGGGCTGACTTGGTGGGCAAAATCGAGCAAAACCTGCATGAAGACGACCCGCGCAATCCGGCGACGATTGCGGACAATGTAGGAGACAATGTGGGTGATTGTGCCGGCATGGCGGCGGATGTCTTTGAAACGTATGCGGTGAGTTTGATTGGCGGCGTTTTAGTGGCCTTTTTGACGGTGGGCGAGGCGGCCCGTGAAGCGGCGCTTGTTTACCCGTTTGTTTTGTGTGGTTTGGCCATTTTGGCGTCGATTTTGGGTATTGTGTTTGTCAATGTGGTGAAGCTGAAAGCGACGGCCTCTTTGGTCGGTGGGGTAGGCGTTTCCGGACTGATTTCAGCGGGGCTTTTCTGGTTTGCGACGAGTGCGATGTTTCCGCAGGGGATTACGGTGGCGGGTCGTTCGGACATCATTCCCAGCACGGCTATCTTCTGGGCGTCGATTGTGGGAGTTGTGCTGACGTTTTTGGTGGTGTGGATCACTAATTATTACACGTCGACCTCCTACGGTCCGGTGCGTCGGATTGCGTTGGCGTCGGAAACCGGTCATGCCACCAATATCATTGCTGGATTATCGGTTGGCCATCATGCGACGTTGTTGCCGGTGCTGGCGATTGCGGCCAGTATTTGGATTACGTGGAGTTTGGCCGGATTATTTGGGATTGCCATTGCGGTGGTGGCGATGCTGAGTTTGTCGGGCATCATTATTTCGCTGGATGCTTTTGGTCCGATTACGGACAATGCGGGTGGTATTGCGGTCATGTCGGGATTGCCCGAGAGTGTGCGCAAAATTACCGACGAACTGGATGCGGTGGGCAACACGATGAAGGCGGTGACCAAAGGGTATGCCATTGCGTCGGCCGGACTGGCGGCGATGGTGCTTTTTGGATCGTATGTCGAAGATCTGAAGGCCTTGCTGCCGAATGAAGTGCTTTCGTTTGAGCTGACAGATCCGCGGATTATTATTGGTATGTTCATCGGGGGGCTTCTGCCGTTTATTTTCACGGCCTTGTCGATGGATGCGGTCGGGGTAGCGGCTGGGGCCGTGGTGCGCGAAGTGCGCCGTCAGATTGCGGCCAAGCCGGGGATTTTGACGGGGCAAGACACTCCAGAGTATGGTGTGTGTGTGGACATTGTGACCAAGGCGGCGCTGCGCGAAATGATTCTGCCAGCCATGTTGCCGGTGATTTTTGTGATTGGAGCGGCCTTTTTGGGCAAGGAAGCGCTGGGCGGTGTGTTGATTGGAACCATTGTCACCGGACTGTTCGTGGGCATTGCCATGACGGGGGCAGGCGGGGCCTGGGACAATGCCAAGAAATACATTGAGGACGGCCATCATGGCGGCAAGTATTCGCTGGCCCATCAGGCGGCAGTCACGGGCGATACGGTGGGAGATCCTTATAAAGACACAGCAGGTCCAGCCGTGAATCCGATGATCAAGGTCGTCAATATCGTGGCGATCCTCATCATTCCATTGTTCTTTAAATAACAGGATCGAACCGTTCGAAGTGGGCGCATTTCTTACCGTTTGTTACCAAGAAAAATGTGTCAATTATTTGACATAAGCGACCTCCGGAGCGATATACAAGCCGTACGCATTTCAGAGCAACGCACGACGATCGAGACGGTGTGTTTGCCTAAAAGTCTTGAGTAATTGACTGGCGTAAGCTGGTTCCTTTACTCAGACCCCCGCTGTCGGACTGGGAGGGCCGGCAGCGGGGTGTATTTTTTTATACTAGATGGGTTTTAGTAGGTTTAGGTCAATTGATGAAGGCTGAGGTTTAAGTGAGTTGACGCAAAAACGATGTGTCGGCGGTTATCTTCAAAAGCGAACTGAGTCCTCAAAAGCAGACTCCGTACCAAGCCCCAAGTCTTTGTTGTTCTGATGGGGCAACGACTCGCTCAACGACAGCCTAGGATGCGGGGAATGTTCTCAGGGTTACACCTTAGGCAGGTATGCGTTGCCCCGTTGGCACAAGGGTCTCGCGGTTTCGGGGTTTGGGGCCCCATTGGGGCGGAATCGGAGACATCTACTTTTTCATCGGATTGGCGATTGAATGTGTGGGTGTCTCATAATCGTTGCCAGTGGGTGTCTCATAATCGTCTCACAAGCGTTGCCACGTTCAATGGGGGCTGGGCGGCGGGACGATGAGTTCTTGCATGGCGGGCGGGATGGGGTAGGCGGTAGGTGCAACGCATTCTTTTTTCCCATCTATCGATATGGAATCTCACGAAATCCTCCGCGAAGCCTTCCAGCAGACCAGTCCCAAGGAAATAGCGGCAGAGATGGGTTTGTCCCTGTCCTTGGTTTACAAGTGGGCGCAGCCTGGGGAGGGCAAGGGCAGTGGGGTGGACAATCCTCTGGACCGGGTCATGCAGCTGGTTCGCCTGACCCAAAACCCTCGGCTCATGGAGTGGCTTTGTCAGAAAGCCGGCGGCTACTATGTGCGCAACCCCAGCTATCAGAGGTGCGACGACCAGCCGGATGTTTTTCCGGCCACCAATGAAATCATCCAAGAATTCGCTGATTTACTGGAATCGATCACAATTGCGGCGGCCGACCGGACGATTTCAGTGAGGGAGTCGGAAAAAATCCGGCAGCAATGGGATGAACTCAAGGCTTTTACCGAGGGGTTTGTCCGTTGTTGTGAGGAGGGAAACTTTGAGAAACCACCCGCATTGCTGGGGCGGCGCGTTTAAGACGGCGGTGGTGAAGTCTCAGGGAGTCGTACGTTTTCGGGCGCGGGCTCGTGGGCTGGGGCTGGGGCGAGGGCCTGCCATTCGTGCCAGCAGCGCAGGAATCCTGGCGCGAAGTCTTGAGGGCGGGCGGCGGTCCAGGCGGCCACCATGTCGATGGGAAAGGCGCGCACGGCCTCGATTTCTGCGGCCGGGAAGCGTATGCGGCTCGGGCTGATGGTGACGGCGTAGAGTTCGACGAATTCCCATCCGGTTTCGGGGCAGGCGTCGAGGCGTGCTTGGAAGACGGGAGTGGAGGCTGATGGTTTTAGGCCTAATTCCTCGTGTAATTCGCGGGTGACAGCGGCTTCGTAGGATTCGCCGGCGTCGAGGTGACCGGCGGCGCTACTATCCCAGAGGCTGGGGCAGGTATCTTTGAGGTGGGAGCGTTTTTGGAGGAGTAACTCACCGGACGGGGTGAAGGCGAAGATGTGAACGGCGCGGTGTTTGAGGGCGCGGGCGTGGACTTCGGCTCGGGTGGCTTGGCTGACGACCTGATTTTGGTCATTAACGACGTCGAAGATTTCACCAGCCGATTGCGGGGTATCGTGCAGGGGATGGGGGTCGGAGAGACGGGTGAGTTCGATCCATTGGGCCACGCTCAATTCTTCGGCGCGAGCTGACTCGGTGACTTTGAGAGCCTCGCACAGTTCGGGCCATGGTTTGGGGAGTTGGCCGAGGACATTTTTGAGTTGTTTCCGGCGCTGGGAGAACCCGAGTCGAACGAGGTGGCTGAAGAGGTGTTCGTCGAAGACTGGCAGTTCATGGCGGTTGCGTGGCTGCAGGGAGACAATGGCGGAGTCGACGGCTGGGCGTGGGTGGAACGAGTCGGGCGGTACGTGGCGCACGATGGACGCCTGCCATCGGGCTTGCAGGCGCACGGTCAGTTGGCCGTAGTCACCCGAGCGAGGCGAGGCGGTCACGCGTTCACAGACTTCTTTTTGCAGCATGAATACGGCGTGGCCCACGGGGGATGGCGTGGTCAGCCATTCGGCCATGATGGTGGTGCCGACCGAGTACGGCAGGTTTCCCAGCACTTTGAGCGGTCCGTATTGGAAAAACGGCCGTAGGTCGAGGGAGACGGCATCGGCCTCGATGATTTCAATGGACGGATGCTCCCGGCAGTTTTCGCGCAGTGAGGCGGCGAGGCGCGCGTCTTTTTCCACGAGGATGAGTCGCCGGCTGCGTCCGATCAGGTGTTTGGTGACGGCGCCTAGGCCGGGGCCGATTTCGATGATGGTGTCCTCGGGACCGGCCTGCAGCGAGTCGGCCATCCATCGGGCCAGATCATCATCCTGCAGGAAATTCTGGCCCATGGAGCGGCTGGGGCGCACATCGAGGCGTGATAATTGGTGGCGGGTGGCTTGGCGTGACACAGCGCATCACTACGACGGAAACGGGGTGGCGAAAATCGATTTGGTCGATTGCCGGATAAAATTCCTGATGGGGGTCAGTGGGGGGGCGGAGGTGGCGGAGGTGGTGGTTGAGGTGGTTGAGGAGCCCGCAGCGCCTCGTAAGCGGCGTGCACGGCCTCGGGGCCGTAGGTCCGTTCGAGCCGGCGGATGGCGAAATGCCCGCGGGCCATGTCCTGAAAGTGGTCGAGGAACATGAGATTGATGGCGGCGCCACCGGCGGCGCCGAGGATGGGAACGGCTTGAGCGGCGGCTTTTTCGGTGACTTGCACGCTGAGGCGGCCGGCGATCTGAGTGATCAGGCGGATGAGTGGTGGGGCCCCGTGGGATATGACGCCTTTCTGGGCGACGAACCGGGCGGCTTCCGAAACGGCGGAGGCGAGGGCGACCCGCACGGCATAATAACCATGGCGGCGCGGGTCGCGGGTTTCGCCCACGCCGCCGAGGGCCAAGACCTCGAGGCAAGCGAGTTTGGTCAGTGGGTCGCGGACTTTTTCGCCTTCGCTGCGGGCGATGTCGGCGATTGACCGGAGCATAATGACCAGTGAGAGCGGGAGCTCGAGCGCGAGGGCGGGCAAGCCGAAGGCGCCGCCGGCGGCGCCGCTGAGGCCGGAAAACAGCTTGTGAGTGAAGTGGGAGGCGGAGGATGGGGTGTCCTGCCGCAGCGTGAGGACGGCGGCATCCAGCGCTCTGGAAAGCGCGGTCTCGGTGGCCATGGTGACTTTTTCCGCCCATCCGGGCGGCAGCAGGGTCATGGCTTGCGCCACGGGCTCACCGAGGACGCCGGTGGCTTTGGCGGCGAAGCTGGGTTCTTCGAGCAGGGCAAAAGCGCGTTCGAGGGTGCGTTGGTCGTCAGCTTCGCGAAGGATCATGGCGGAAGTGCGGCCAGAGATGGAGTGGCTGCGGGGGACTGCGCTGCGGGATGGGAAGGGGGGCGGGGAGAGAGGGCGAAAAATGGGAGGGATTGGGAGGGTGGAAGTAGGGAGGAGGTGAGCGGCGGCCGGGTGGCCGCCGTTTGAGTGTGACGGATGGTGCGGCGCGGATATGCGCTGAGGCAGAAGCGATTACGCAAAAAGTTCGCCATCGAGGAAGAACCGCTTCAATTCGGCGGCGGCGGCTTCCTGGCTGTCGCTGGCGTGGCAGACGTTGACCATTTGATCGACTCCGAGGTCGCCGCGGATGGTGCCTTTTTCGGCGACGCGCGAGTCGGTGGGGCCGAGCAGTTCGCGCACGCGGCTGATGACGTTTTCGCCTTCGACGGCGACGGCCACGACAGGGCTGCTTTGCATGAAGGCGACGATTTCCGGGAAGAACGGCCGGTCTGCGATATGGGAGTAGTGTTCTTTGAGGACGTTTTCGTCAAGAGTCATCATTTTGACGCCACGCAGGCGAAAACCGGCGGCTTCGAAGCGGCTGAGCACGCTGCCGACGAGGTTTTTGGTGACGCAATCAGGTTTGCAGAGAATAAGGGTAGTTTCCTTGGGCATAGTGGTTGTGGATGAACGCTGGATGAAATGGGAGGCCGGATCTACGGCGGACGACAGTCTGCGGCAGTTCGGCAGGGATGGAAGGGGGATGTTTCTTAGCGGTAAAGCGGCTTCAGGCAAGGAATTCACTTAAAAAGCGGTCGGCTCGGGGTGATTTTAAGCCGTAAGCCTCAAAAGAAAACTGAGCCGCCACTCTCCGACACAGGGCCACGACCTAAGCCCTCGTCGGGAAGTGAACTGACCTGCGTAGTCGTTTCGTATCTGTGGCCCGAGGGTAGTGGCGCGTGCGCCTGCGTAGTTGTTTCGGATCCGGATTTTCTGTAGCTGGGGTCGCTGACCCCGGTCGCGGCGCCGAACGCCTCACCGAACGTCTTTTTGGCATGGGGGCGGCTGCGAAGAAGCGGATTCGGAGCCATTGTCTTGAGGGATGTGGCTTGG
>CAJBME010000373.1 GCA_903954065.1 uncultured bacterium | reverse complement strand
TACATCGGTACCCTTGACGGCCATACCCGTGCACTCACCGAGCGTGGGACAAGTCGTTGCGGTCCGATGTATGTAGATCTTAACGGTCCCTGTGGCGCATTCCCAGGGCCCAAGTCAACTGCGACTGCCTCATCTGCCCCTGCGGCTGCAGCTGTGCCAGAGCCTACACCGGCAGAGCCTGACCGGCTCGATCGGTTGCGTGTGGAAACAGGCCAGCTTTTGACCTCGGCGGATACATCTACACTGTTAATGGTTGGTCCCAAACGCAGTTCGGTTCCTTATCTGCAAGCTCGCTGTGACGCACTGATCGGCAAGACCGTTGCTGAAGCCCTGCAGTCGAGGTTCTTGCTTGAGAACGGCCAGTCGCGACGTTACCGACGAGACGATCTGAAGTTTGACGTCAAGACCGGCCGCATACTGTTGAACGTGGCTCCTACCCCGAACTCCGTTGTCTCGGGTGAGGAGGCGGTTCAAGTGCACCTCGCTGCATTCATGCTCTGCGAGGACGAAGTGCATTCCGAGGGGCATGACCAGCCCGCGGCTGAGGAGGAGCGTACCACGTACGAGCGTACCACAGCCAACATCATAGCCCAGAAAGCTGTGCCGTGGCGCCGGTTTTTGACTCCGACCTCTCCGCACCGGCAGGATGTGATCAACGCCTTCGACAAGGAAATAGCGGCCATTATCGACTTTGGTGTGATGGACGAAGTGTTCTCCACCGACCCGGACTTTGCGGAGGCTGTGCAGCTCGCAACGCTGTGCCGACCCCTGCTTGACCGGAAAGCAGACGGCACTTGGAAAGGTCGGCTGGTGAAGCGCGGTGATCTCGAGGATTCAGCGGCTGAAGACGGCGCTGACTACGTGTTCTTCAGCCACGTCGCCAGTCTTGCGTCTCTGCGCATGACGATCATGCAACCGGGCCGGTACGCTATACGGCACGGGCAGACAGACGCCGACCGCATTGAGCTCAGCTCCATCGATGTTGCTAACGCATTCTGCCAGAGCAACCGATTCGCCGACGGTATAAAGCGGTTTCTCAAGGTGCACTCGCCAATCGATGGTGTTTGGCGTTACTATCGGCAGAACAAGCCCCTCTATGGCGCTAAGTCTGCCCCTCGCCGATGGAACGAAACCTTTGTCCAGTGGATCACGACCCCAATCGCTGAGGGTGGTCCTGGGTTCGTCCGCGGCAAGAACGAGCCGTCTATTTTCCGTCGGGAACGTACAGAGTCACATGGAGCTTTGCTCCTGTGCCTGTACGTCGACGATCTGCTACTAGCAGGTCCTCGAGCAGTTCAGGAAGAGTTCTACGAGCTGCTTCGCGGCAGGTTTAAGTGCAAGGATGTCAAGTGGCTTACACCGACCACGCCGCTGACGCACTTGGGCATGCAGATTTCGATGGACGACGAGTACACCTATCTGTCCATGTCACAGTACATTCGAAACATGGCCACTATCCTTCACCTTGAGGCCTCTGCTCCAATGGCCGTGCCTTTCATCGGAAACATCACTGACCTCAAGGAGATCTCCAAGGAAAAGAAGGAATGGCATGCGACAGCGCTCGGCATGCTAGGATGGGTGAGTTCAACTGTGCGTCTCGACGTACGTCACTGCCACTCCCGCATTGCCCAGTACACGGCAAGTCCCTGCCAAGGTTCCTACGATGCCCTTGTGCTGGTTTGCCGCTATCTGATTTCGACACCGAATCTGTGCCTTCGCCAGCCGCTCCGAGAGCTGGGTGAGTGGCGCTTTTACTGCGACAGTGACATGGGATCGAATCC
>CAJBME010000372.1 GCA_903954065.1 uncultured bacterium | reverse complement strand
CTCAAGAATCGCCGTCATCGTGCTGACTAGAAATCGTTCCCTCATTGTAGACATTGCCTCAATGGCCCAGCCACATTGCTGTTGCCATCCATCCATACGACATTCATGAACGGCATGGTTCAGGGAGTCGAGCGGGGCCTCCCGGCAAAAGGGGCAGTGGTCGGCCGAGGCTGCCCGTTGCTTTCGCTTCGGGCGCTCCGTAATCGTCGTCCTCCCTCCCAAAGTACGAAGCCGATGTGCATTAAGCGCCCTACCAGTGCCATGCAGGACACTTCGTTTCAGTTGCTGGTATCCTTCAAGGCGCACCAAGGCCGCCTTGTGGTCCATGCTGTTGCGGAGGGCTGGGTCGAAGGCTTTTTTGGAGTCCCAAGGCGTGTGTACCGTAGGCAGGTGTAAGTTGCCCCACGGGACCTCTCGCCATGAACTGCCAAGGTTTCCTGTGCTCGGTGTGCGCGTCCTTTTCGCATGAAACTCGCAGGATGAGCCGAGCTGTCGGAGAAAGCTGTCTATCGGGGTGAGCAAGCGCTGGCCGTCTGCCTCAGTGCACGGTGCAAAGGCATAATCCGTCGTAAAGAATGTGACGTTCGACGCCGGGACAATCTCTTTAGTCTCCACCGCCAGCCGGTCACATTGGACGTGCCCAAGATAGAGTGGCATGTCGTCCTCAGAGATGAGGTCTTGGTCCTGTTCGTCACTGTGTGCCTGGATGTACAGAAGCCGGTAATCCGATGCCGGGTTTGGTGGATGAAAGACGGATAAGTACAGCTGAAGGACGGAGCACCGTCCGTACGGCTTGGCCATCGGATTGAAGCCCGGCTGCCTAGTGCGCAGGAAGGTGGTCATCGCCGATTGGCAGTCTGAGTATATGTCCCCTTGGTCCCGCGGCGCCTCGGCGTTTAGGAGGGCTTCCAAAGAGAATATAAGGCCAGCAAACTCCGCTTCATAAGAAGTATTCCCAGCGTGAACCCTGGCCAGCGTCGGGCAAGGCGAGCTGCCACTAATTTGACAGAGGCCGATAACGCCGTTCCCTGTGCCATCCGAAATCGAGGTGAACGGTGCCAAATCTTCAACGGGCTGCTCTAACGTCATTGTGGTCCAGAGAGGCTGTCGAGAGAGCGCTACTAGAGGCTGCCGATGCGAGTCCAGCAGGTGCTGGGCCAGTCCGCAGGTTTGTAGTGCAGCTCGCTGGCGACGTAGTGTGACGAGCGAGGGTTGCGATACTCGAGACCTGTCATGCATGTGGTGGACCAGCCTCATCCGATGGGCAGGTGAGGCCGCGAGGCTAATGCCCAGCTCGTATGATGTGTCCTGGCAAGTGTTACTGTCGGATGAGAACAAGGGTGACACCGTGCGTATCAACAGCCCAGCTTCTTGAGGTGACTGCGACACTGCTTCGACAAAGCCGTTCACCTTCGGTGGCACCCAGAAGGAAGTCGCTTCCCATGGGAATCGAGATCGGCCTTGCACCGTTTTCAAGCACCAACGCAGCGCTTGACCCTCCATATTGTTAGAGTGTAGTGCCCCTAGAGCCAAATTGATCCTCAGCTGTGCTGTACGCGTCACCAAGTCAGGGATGTTAAGGCCCATCGGCTGAGGGCAGCGCATCTGGTGTGGACTGGCCGACTCAGTGATACTGAAGGCCGTGGTGATTTTGTCGTTCAGACTAGCCATAATGTCCGGGCTAAACGGGACGACCGCCGTGTGATAAGCGATCATGCCCATCACCTTCGTTGACGCTGCTTGCACAAACACATCCCATGCCAGACCGAGCTTCCGCCCCGCCTTGATCTGGCGCAGGAGAGGGTTGAGCTTGCTCAGGACAACCTGATACTCCGGTCCCCAGTCGAGTGTCGCGGTGAGGTGGATACCGAGGTATCGCACCGGCTTGTCTGGCGGCACCCACACCAAGTATTCCCTTTGTCCCGTGCGAGGATTGATCAAGTGAAGTGGTCTATGCAAAACTGTAACGCGCAAGACACTATGCGCCTTTCCGGACGGTACGTACTGCTCCAAATGGGCAAGCAACGAGGTCGGGTAATTCAGGGGCCTGCTTTCCTGAGAGAGCCACTGAACTGAGTCACCAAGACCTTCAAGATAAAGTTGATCCCGGGAAAGTATCACTCCTGAGCCCCGTACTTCGCGAACGTCGGTATGAGGCGTTTCCGCCCTTTTCCCTCCAGCAGATGACCGGATACGTTGCCATGCCCGACATTCCGATGCCAGTACGGCCACTTCCTCGTCCGTCGCCGCCGACGGGAAGGACAGCTCGATCCGCCATGCCTCTGGTTCGTGGGTTCCCGTCCACACCGACTTCGGCGCACACAATGTCGCACTCGCCGCTGTGTAGTAATACTGGGCGTGATGAAAGAGAACCTGAGCCTCGGCCGGAGATTTGGCAACTAAACAGACATCGTCCGCGAACGCGATCGCTACGATTCGTCCACCTTGGGTGAAGAACGTCACTGACCCGTGCGGTGCGTCGATGGTGTACGATCCTTCAAATGGGAGAAACTCGTGGTCCACCTTGAT
>CAJBME010000371.1 GCA_903954065.1 uncultured bacterium | reverse complement strand
CGGGGCCCGTCCGCACCGGATGTGGCGCGCGCGCCCCTCTGGGAACGCCGACGTCCACGTCGGCTGCTCATGAATGGCCGTAGGCCACACCCTTCAAGCCCCGGACACGATCGCACCAATCGGCCCCTCGGGGGCGTTCAACACCGGCCGACGAGACGTCGGCGTTCCCGGGGGGGGGCGCTGACCCCGCTCGCCTCGCCGAACGTCCTCTTGCAGGTGACAGGATGCGGAGAAGTGGTTGCTCCTTCGCCTTGTCGAAGCCAGGGCAGTCGGGGTCGAGGAGGCGCCTGTGCTGAGTGTCTGAAATTCCGCCTGAATTCCGCTTAGCGTGGCACGACTTGATAGAACCGTTGAATGCCGTTGGCTGATTGGTGATCGGTGACGCGGAGCATTCCGGAGGGATTGGTGGAGGTTGCAACTTGAGTCCAGTTGAGGAGGTCGGTGGTGGCGTAGATCTCGAGGGTCTGACCGGCGGGGGCGGTGATGGTGAAGCGGCTTTCTCCGGAAGGTAGGGGCGAATGGTCACTCATGAGGGGGGCGGTCTCGCTCACTGGGAATGGGTTGTTGTCCGGCGGGGTGAGAGTTTCCAACGTTACGGTGGGTGGCGGCAGGGCGACGGGCGTAAAACTGATTTCGACCGAGGGCGGGCTTTCCAGCCGTTGGGCGTCGTACGCGGTGACCACTGAGAAGTAGGTCACCCCTGCGCTCAGGTTGGTCAGGGTGGCGGTGGTCTGATTACCTATATCCACACTCTGTGTGTAAACATTGGAGGTCGTGCCGTAATAGACTTTGTACCCGGCCAATTCCGGTTCGGGGTTGGCATTCCAAATCAGGTTGATCGGTGGCGTTGTCGCAGGAAGGTCAGCGGCGGTGGCTGGAACGATCAGTGGGAGCCCGAGTGCGAGCAGGCAGAGGGCCAGAAGTTCGAGGCGGCGTCGGAGGCGAGAGGAGGAGGAAAAGCGACGTGTGGGGCCGGTGGATGCCGGTGGCAGAGGTTTGGCGATCGGGAACTGAAAAAAGGCATTCATGGGACGTCGGTGGTGTCCCTCTATTTTATGGATCTTACTGTGAATGTAAATATTTTATTTTATTTCTTGCTAATCAACTCTTATTAAGGACATTATTAGTCTTCAGTTGGGTGCGTGCTAATGAGGGTGCGTTGATCGAGCTGATTTTTTCCTTCCGTTTTTTTGATTGGCATGACACTTGGAGTAGTTCTTTCTGCGGCTGCTGCGGTCCTTAGTTTTGGGCTGGCGGTGACGGGATTGATTTTCCAGCGGCGGTCTTTGGCGGGTGGTTTTTTTGCGGCGGGGATGTTAATTTTTGCGGCGGACGCGGTGTTGGCTGTTTTGAGTTTACGGGCGCAGTCGGTGGCGGAAGTGTGGTTATGGCAATCGTTGGCGTATGTGGTGGAGGCTTTTTTACCGGCGGTGTGGTTGGCTTTTAGTTTGGCTTATTCGCGGGGTACGGCGCGGGATGATTTGGCATTGCGGTGGTGGTGGTTAGTGGCGGCTTTGGTGGTGCCGGTGGGGTTGGCGGTGGTGGGGCGTGGGGATGTGGCGGTGGCTTTGGGGGACCGTGGGGCGGGTGGTTTTTGGATCCGGCCGGGTCTTTGGACTCGGGTCTGGCAGTTGGTGATGTTAATTTCATTTGTCGCGGTTTTGGTCAATGTGGAGCGGACGTTCCGGGCGGCGGTGGGGACCATGCAATGGCGTATCAAGTTTGTGGTCTTGGGGTTGGCGTTGATTTTTGGGGTTCGGATTTATTGTCACAGTCAGGCGTTACTTTTTACGGCTCAGGAGAGGGGGATGGTGCAAGTTGAGACGGGAGCGTTGTTATTGGGGGGGATTTTGCTGGTGGTGGGGCATATTCGGCATGGATTTGGCGAGATTGACATTTACCCGTCGCGCACGGTCTTGCAGACCTCGGTAGTTTTGCTGTTGGTGGGCGGGTATCTTTTTGTGGTGGGGGTATTGGCGCAGCTGGCGGCGCATCTGGGTGGTTTTGGCAGCTTTGAATTTCAATCGCTGGTGGTTTTGCTGGGGGTGGTGGGGCTGGTTTTGCTGCTTTTTTCGCAGCGTTTGCGGCAGCATGTCCGGCTGTGGGTGGCGCGGCATTTCCGGCGGCCTCAGCACGATTCGCGGGCTGTCTGGACGCAGTTCACGCGCCGGTTGTCGGCTGAGCTGGGTGAAGAAGCGTATATGAAAGAGGCGGTCCAGCTGGTGGCATCGACCTTTGACGTGTTGTCGGTGACGTTATGGCGGGTTGAGGCGGCGAGCGGGCGGCTTGTTTTTGCGGAGTCGACGGCCGACCGACTGTCCGACGGATTAGATCAGGCGGGGTTAGTTTTGACGGAGGAAGTGCAGGCCGGTTTGCGGGAGGTGGCTGGTCCGTTTGATTTGGATCGGGCGGCGCCGCCGTGGGCTGGTCCGCTGGCCTTGTTGAGTCTACGGCATTTTGAAAATGGCGGGACCCGACAGGCATTGCCGTTGATGGTGGGTGACCGGTGCAAAGGGTTGTTGATTTTGGCTGACCGGGTGAATGGCCGGCCTTGGTCGGTGGAGGAGCAGGATTTGCTCAGGTGCATTGGCGACCAAGTGGCGGCCGGGTTGCTACGGCTGAGGCTGACGGAAGATTTGATGCAGGGGCGCGAAATGCAGGCGTTTCAGACGATGTCGACGTTTTTCGTGCATGACTTGAAAAATGCAGCCTCCAGTCTTGGGTTAATGCTGCAGAATTTGCCTGAGCATTTTGATGATCCTGAATTCCGGGCTGATGCGTTGCGGGCGATTGGGGGCACGGTGGGCCGGATCAACCAGATTATCGAGCGGCTGGGCGCCTTGCGACACAATTTGGAGCTCAAATGGTCGGCGGTTGATCTGAATGCGCTGGTGGAAAAATGTGTGGTGGAGGTGGGTGGATTTGGCGACATTGAGGTGGCGCGTGATTTGCAGCCGTTGCCTTTGGTGCGCGCGGATATGGGGCAGTTGACCACGGTGGTGACGAATCTGTTGATCAATGCTCGGGAGGCGATGGGGCAGCAGGGGTGCTTGACGGTGGCCACGGCCTTGGCGGGCGGCCGGGTGGTCATGACGGTGAGCGATACCGGCTGTGGGATGAGTGCGGAATTTATCCGCAAATCTTTGTTTCGGCCGTTTCAGACGACAAAAAAGAAAGGCCTCGGGATCGGGATGTTTCAGTCCAAGTTGATCATCGAGGCGCATCGAGGTAATCTTCAGGTCCAGAGCACGCCAGGTTCCGGCAGCACGTTCAGGATGTTTCTCCCCATCACACCCACCCCCCAATGAATCCCAAGCTTTTGATTGTCGATGATGACGAGGATATCCGGACCCAGATGAAATGGGCTTTGAGCAAGGAGTACGAGATCCTTTTGGCGGAGGATCGTGCGGGCGCGGTCAGTGCCTTTACGGCGTCGCGTCCGGCGGTGGTGATGCTTGATCTGGGTTTGCCGCCGCGTCCGAATGCGCCTGACGAGGGGCTGGCGGCGCTCTCGGAGCTGCTGGCGATCGATCGTTTGACCAAAGTGATCATTGTGTCGGGGCAGGGGGAGAAGGAGAACAGCCTGCAGGCGGTGGGGGCTGGGGCCTATGATTTTCTGACCAAGCCGGTGGAGATCGGGGAGTTGAAACTCTTGTTGCGGCGGGCGTTTCATGTCGCTGCTCTGGAGCGCGAATATGCACAGCTGCAGCAGGGGCTGTTGGCGGACACGTTTGAGGGGATGGTGGGAACCAGTCGGCCGATGCAGGATCTTTATGGGGTCATTCGCAAGGTGGCGACCAGTAGTGCGCCCGTGTTGATTTTGGGCGAAAGCGGAACCGGCAAAGAAATGACAGCGCTGGCCATCCACCGGCGCAGCCAGTGTAAGACCGGGCCATTCGTCGCCATCAACTGCAATGCCATTCCTGAAAGTTTGATGGAAAGCGAGCTTTTCGGGCATGAAAAAGGTTCGTTTACCGGGGCCAGCATGCAGCGCAAAGGATTGATCGAGAGCGCCGCCGGAGGGACGTTGTTTCTCGATGAGATTGGCGAACTGCCGTTGCCGATCCAGGTCAAGCTACTTCGATTTTTGCAAGAGCGGACGTTTCAGAGGGTGGGCGGGCGCCAGGAGATCCAGAGTGATGTGCGGATTGTGGCGGCGACGAATGCGGATTTGAAAGAAACGATCAAGAGTGGCGGATTTCGGGAGGACTTGTATTTCCGGCTGGCGGTGGTGGTGTTGAATTTGCCTCCATTGCGTGACCGTGGGGAGGATGTGCAGGTGGTGGCCCGGGATTTTCTGAAGCGGTATGCGGCGCAAAACGGTCGTGGTGAGTTGTCATTCGGTCCGGATGCGGTGCGGGCGCTCAGTCGGTATCAATGGCCGGGCAATGTGCGGGAGCTGCAAAACCGCGTGCAGCGGGCCGTCATCATGGCGGACGGCGGCCGCCTCTCGGCCGCCGACTTGGAGCTGGCTGAGTTGACCGGCGAAGACCGCCCAACCATGAGCTTGAAGGAAGCCCGCGAACAAGTCGAGCGCACGCTCATTGAACAGTCATTGCGGCGCCACCGCGGCCGGATCAGCGCGGCGGCGCAGGACTTGGGGGTGAGCCGCCCGACACTGTACGAGTTGATGCAAAAACTGGGCATTCAACGCGAGTAGATTTATTTCCCGCCTTTATTTTATTCATTTCACTTTGTTTTCCGTTATGTTCTCTTCCTTCCTCCGTTCTTTCGTCTTCGGGGCTTGTTTTTTGGTTGTGGTCGGTGTCATCGGTTGTTCTGGGGAGGCGCGTAAGGCGCGGTCCAAGGAGCGGGCCTCGGCGGCGCTGGCGGCTGGCGAGTTGGAAAAAGCCAAGGTTGAATACATGTCGTTGGTGCAGCGCGGCAAGGGTGACGCCGAGGTCATGAGCCAGCTCGGGTTGATTTGGTCCTTGCAGGGGTCTGGGATTCCGGCGGGTCGTTATTTTGTCGAGGCGCGTCGGCGCGGGGCGTTGTCTGTTCCGTTGCGGGTGCGGCTGGTTTTTGCTTTTATGGGGCTTGGGGACACGGCTGGAGCGCGCGATGAAGCGCAGACCATCTTGAAGATGGATCCGGTCAATGGGGAAGCGTTATTGATGATCGCGCAGACGGCCCGCACGCCGGAAGAGGTGGAAGCGACCCGCCTGCTGATCGATAACTTCCCCAATCGCAATTCGGCGGCGTTTCATTTGGCGTCGGTGCCGTTTTTGATGCGTGCCGGCAAGGTCTTGGAGGCGGAGGACGCGGTAGCCAAGGCGTTGGCGGTCGAGCCCGATTCGGTGGTGGCGCATCTGACGGCTGGTTCGCTGCGGCTTGGGCGCAAGGATCTGGTCGGAGCTGAGCAGTCGATCAAGAAAGGTTCGGAACTGGCGCCGGTGCGATCCCCCGAGCGGATGAAGCTGGCTGAGTTCAAAGCGCAGCAGGGCCAGATGGAGGAAGCGAAGCAGCTAATTGCGGGAATACTTGAGAAGGCGCCGGATTATGTGCCGGCATTGATGATGTCCGCACAGATGGCGGGCACGTCGAAAGATGTGGTCGGGGGGCTGGCGATTTTGGACAAAATCTTTGCTATTGATGTCGACAATATTGGGGCGCGTTTGTTGCAGTCGGAACTGTTAATGTCCAACAATGAATCGGCGCGGGCGGTGGAAGTCTTGCAGCGGTTGGACCAAGTGTATGCGGGTCAGCCGGTGTTGCGGTTACAGTTGGCGCGGAGGCAGTTGCAGATTGGCGAGCTGGCGGCGGCGGGGGGTGTATTGGCGGACGTTTTGAAAAGTCGGCCAGAGTTTGTGGAGGCTTCGTTGTTGCAGGCGGAGGTCAACTTGCGTGCGGGAAACCCGGCGGCTGTGGTGACGGCCATGCAGGCGCTGTTGGTCAAGGACCCCAAGTCTGAGCCGGCCACCTTTTTTATGGTGCAAGCGCTGGAGGCGCAGCGCCGGTTTGATGACGCTTTGCGGGGGGTATACGGGCTCTTACAGTTGCGTCCGGAAAATCCTGAATATCACGCTCGTCTCGGCTCCCTGTTGTGGCAGACCGGGCAAGTGCAGGAGGCGCGCGGTGCGTACGAGAAAGTGTTGACCCTTGTTCCGGGTGAGGCGGCGGCGATGACTCGCCTTGTTGATTTGGATCTGGCCGAGGATAAGTCGGAAGCCGCGCTGGCGCGGGTGGCGGCCTTGCGCGCCAGCGATCCCACTTCGGCTTTTGCCGCCTTTACCGAAGGACGTATTTATCTGGCCCGCGAAGATTTGCCCAAAGCCGAAACCGCGCTGCTCAAGGCCTTGGAAATCAGCCCCGACCATCTCGGAGCCAACGATTTGCTGATCCGGTTGTACGCATCGACCCGACAGCTGCCTCAGGCTCTGCAGAAATGTGAAGAACGACTGGCGGCGAATCCGAAGGACGAAGGGGCCCTGCGTTTGCTGGGTATTATCGCCAATCAGCTGGGAGACCATCAGAAGTCAGTGGAGGCCTACGAGCGGCTGCTGGAGGTGGTGAAGACGCCGGATGTGCCGCTGCTCAACAATTTGGCCACGCTCTATGTCGATCATTTTAACAAGCTGGATGCGGCCTTTGACATGGCGCGGCAGGCACGCAGCCTGCAGCCGTCGGTGGCTGGGGCCTTGACGCCTGAGGCCAAGTCTGATGCGGCATTTGTGGCGGACACATTGGGTTGGGTTTTGTATCGTCGAGGTGATTTCCCGCAGGCCTTTGCGTTGGCGCAGGAAGCGGTGACGCAGATTCCGGATCATCCTGAGATGCAGGCTCATTTTGGTTTGGCGGCGGCGGCCATGGGGCAGACCGAGGTCGCGCGGAAGGCTTTGGAGGCGGCGGTAGCGGGGCCGGATGATTTTAAGGCCAAGGCTGAGGCGCGGCAGCGGCTTGCTTTGATTTCAGGGGAAGCGACCCTGCCGCAGGCCAGTGCGGAGCTCGCTACGCTGGCCGGAGCCAGTCCGAATGACCCGTTGCTGCAGCAGCGGCTGGCCGAAGCGCTGGAACAAGAGAAAAAATTCCCGGAGGCGGCGGCGGCGTATGCTGCGGCGTTGGAACGCAATCCGGGATTGCTGGCGGCCGCGCTGCGCCTGACCGATTTGTATGCTGGCCCGCTGCAAAACCCGGCCCGAGCGATTGAATTTGCGCGGAAGGCGAGGGAGTTGGCTCGTTCCGACCGCGCGGTGGCGGGCGAGCTGGGGGGGCTGGTTCATCAAGCTGGCGACCATGCTTGGGCCTACGACTTATTGCGGGAAGCGACCCAAGGGGGAGAGAAGAATGCCAGTTATCTGGTGAATCTTGGCCGGGCGGCTTACAGTTTGGGTCGGGTAGACGAAGCCCGTGCGGCCATGGAATCGGCTTTGGCGGCCGATCCAGAGGCTGCCATCGCTGCGGAAGCCACGGATTTTCTTGAGTTGACCGCGGTTCCGGGCGCGGATGCGGCTCGTATTCAGGCCGCGCTGGCGCGGGATGCCCGCCATGTGCCGGCCTTATTCGGGCGGGCCGCGGTGGAAGAAAAAGCTGGCCAGGCTGCTGCTGCCACGGCCACTTGCGAGGAAATCTTGAAGATTTATCCGTCCTTCACTCCAGCTCAAAAGCAGCTCGCTGTCCTGCTGGCCGCGGATCCTGCTTCGCGGACCCGCGCGTATGACCTGGTGGTGAAAGCCCGCAAGGAATGGCCCGCCGATGCAGACCTCGCCGAAACCCTCGGCCAGTTGAGCTATCACCGGAAAGACTATCGCTACGCCGTTGATTTGCTGCAGGAGGCGGCCAAAACCAAGGCTTCCGGTCCGCAAGCCTGGTTCACCCTCGGTCGATCGCAGCTCGCGCTCGGTCAAAAAGATGCCGCTCGCGAAAGCCTGACGCAGGCGGTCGCCGCCGGACTGACGGGCGATGACGCCGCGGAAGCGACGACTGTGCTCAAAGACCTCAAATAAACCTCAACTGCGGGCGGTGCCCCGGTAGGGTGGGCCCGCCTTGCTCGAGACGAGCCGGGTTGAGGCCTCGAGTTGATGGCGAGTTGATGGCGGTCATCACCATGGGTGATGGCGCAGTGTGGCCTGCGTGAACCTGTGGCGGGCCGTCGGGCTTTCGGAAAAAGTCAAAGTGAAGGGGCCGCACGATCCGCTTCCCATTGTCGAAAGGCGTGCTAGAGTCGCAATTCCGCGGCCAGATTCTTGACGGCTGCTGCTTGGGCGCATCACACGTACATCCAAAGAAATGGGCAAGACCTTGTTCCAAAAAGTCTGGGAGGCGCACACTGTGCGCACGCTCCCGAATGGCCAGACACAACTTCTGATTGGCACTCACCTCATTCACGAGGTGACCAGCCCGCAGGCCTTTGGGATGCTGCGCGATCTTGGGCTGAAGGTGAAATACCCTCATCGCACGTTTGCGACGGTTGATCACATTGTGCCGACGGACCGCCAAGAAGAACCGTTTGCCGATCCTCAGGCGGCCGAGATGATCAGCGAGCTGCGGAAAAATGCTGAAGATTTTGGCATCACCTATTTTGACCTCAGCACTGGGAAGCAGGGCATTGTGCATGTGGTGGGGCCGGAACAAGGCATTACGCAGCCGGGCACGACCATTGCGTGCGGTGACTCGCATACTGCGACTCATGGTGCCTTCGGGGCGATTGCCTTCGGGATTGGCACGACTCAGGTTCGCGATGTGCTTGCCACGCAGACGATGGCCTTGTCACGCGCCAAAGTCCGCCGAATCAATGTGGATGGCCTGCTGGGGCCCGGCGTGTACGCCAAGGATGTGATTCTTCACATCATTGCTCTGTTGGGGGCCAAGGGGGGCATTGGTTACGCCTATGAATATGGCGGCGAGGTTTTTGACCGCTTCTCGATGGAGGAGCGCATGACCGTCTGCAACATGTCGATTGAGGGCGGAGCTCGTTGTGGCTACGTCAACCCGGACGAGAAGACATTTGCGTATTTGAGTGGTCGTCCATATGCGCCGGCTGGTGCGGACTGGGAAGTGGCGGTCGAGCGTTGGCGTTCGTTTGCCAGCGACGCGGATGCGGTTTTCGATGATGTGGTCAACATTCGTGCGGAGGACATTGCTCCGAGTGTGACCTGGGGGATTTCGCCTGATCAAGGGTGTGCGGTCACTGGTTCTATCCCGACTTTTGCCAGTCTGGAAACGGACGCGGAGCGGGCCAGTCTGACGGAGGCGTTGGAGTATATGAAGCTGTTGCCGGGGGCGCCGATCAAAGGGACGAAGATTGATGTGGCCTTTATTGGGTCGTGCACCAACGGCCGGCTCAGTGATTTCCGCGAAGTGGCCAAATTTCTGCGCGGCCGGAAAGTGGCGCCGGGCGTTACGGCCATCGCGGTTCCCGGCAGCCAGATTGTGGCGGCGCTGGCCATCAAGGAAGGCTTGGACAAAGTCTTTACCGAAGCAGGATTCGAGTGGCGTGGAGCCGGTTGTTCGATGTGCCTGGCCATGAACCCCGATAAACTCGTCGGGGATCAAGTCTGTGCGAGTTCGTCCAATCGCAATTTCAAAGGGCGCCAGGGCAGCATCACGGGCCGCACCATTCTCATGAGTCCGGTTATGGTGGCCGCCGCCGCCATTACGGGCGCAGTGGCTGATGCCCGCGATGTGTTTGGGTTGGCGGCTGAGCCGGTGGCGGTGTGAGCCCGAGGCGGTGCCGGGGCTTGTGGTTCTGGTGGTGCTATTACGCACTGGCGGTTCTTTGAATGTGTTTCATCTTGAGCTGATGGAAAGCAGTGTGACAGGCTTGGCTCTCGGTGATACGGCCCGGCCTGCGGGGTCTGGGCACGATTGGATTAGGGTGAGTGGTGCGCGTCAGCACAATTTGAAAAACCTGACGGTGGCATTGCCGAAAAACCAATTGGTGGTTGTGACTGGGGTGAGTGGTTCGGGCAAGTCGTCGCTGGCCTTTGACACGCTTTATGCGGAGGGGCAGCGGCGGTATGTGGAGAGTTTGTCGGCGTATGCGCGGCAATTTCTGGAGCGTTTGGAGAAGCCGGATGTTGATTCGATTGAGGGGTTATCACCGGCGATTGCGATTGAGCAGCGCATCAGCGCGCCGAATCCGCGATCGACGGTAGCAACGACGACGGAATTGTATGATTACCTGCGTGTGTTGTACGCCTCATGCGGGCAGCCGCATGATCCGGCCACGGGTGAGCCGATTTACCGCCAGACCATTCCCCAGATTGCGGCGGCGTTGCAGGCGCTGCCGGATGGGGCACGGGTCATTATTTTGGCCCCGTTGACGGCGATGGAGATCGGGGGCACGGGTGATTTGCGTCCGCTGGTAACCCGGCTACAAAAAGCGGGATTTGTCCGGTTGCGGGTCAATGGGGTGGTGGAGGAAATGGAGTCGCTGGTGGCTGAAAAGGCGTCGGGGACGGTCAGTTGGCAATTTGCGGCGGAGCATCCTCCGGCGGTGGAGATCGTTATTGATCGACTGGCCATTCGACCGGATGGAGCGGATCGTTTGATTGATTCGGTGCGCACGGCGTTGCGGTGGAGCACGGACGAAGTTTGGGCGCTGATTGATGACGGGCCGCGCGGTGGGGAGCCCCAGTGGCGCGAGCAGCGGTTTACGACATCGTTTACGAATCCGTCGACGGGATTCCGGCTGGCGGAGCTGACGCCGCGCCATTTTTCCTTCAATAGTCATTTGGGGGCCTGTGCGGGATGTCAGGGACTGGGGACCCAGCCAGAAGCGGATCCGGATTTGCTGGTGCCGGATCGCACGCTTTCGCTGGCCGAGGGGGCGGTCAAATCGTGGTGGGCGGGGCAGCCGGCGATGCTGGGGATTTTCAAGCAGGAAGTCGACGCCTTGGCGCGGCATTGTGGTGCGGAGAGGGAGGTGGCCTTTGGGAAATTGCCGCAGTCCTTTCAGGATGCGCTTTTTCATGGAACCGGCCAGACGGCGATCCGGACGGGGTGGAAGACGGGTGAGGCGACCAAAAGTCTGGCCAAGCCGTTCGAGGGATTGCTGCCCCAGGCGCGGCGGCTTTATGAGACGAGTGAAAGCGACACTTTGAAGAAGTCGCTGGCGCGGTTTATGAATGGGAGGACGTGCGAGGCGTGCGGGGGGCGGCGATTGCGGCCGGAGATTCTGGCGGTGACGTTGGCCGCGGCGGGCGGTGGCGGTGGACGGCCGTCTTCTGGGGTTGGGGAGGATCGTCGGCGTCCGTCGCTTTCCATTGACCAGTTTTGTGCGCTGACAGTGGCGGCGGCGCGCGACTGGATGGAGACAGTGGATTTGACGGGATCGCAGCACGTGATGGCGGCTGAGCCGTTGAAGGAAATTGCGGCGCGGCTGAAATTCCTGCAAGATGTGGGACTCGGATATCTGGCGTTAAACCGTGAGATGGGCACGCTTTCTGGTGGCGAGGCGCAGCGGATCCGGCTGGCGACGCAGATTGGTTCTGGTTTATCGGGGGTGCTTTACGTGCTAGACGAGCCGAGTATTGGTCTGCACCAGCGTGATAATGAGAGGCTTATTGCCACGTTGCACCGACTGCGCGATCTGGGTAATACGGTGCTGGTGGTGGAGCATGATGAAGAAACGATGCGGGCCGCTGACTGGCTGGTGGACATGGGGCCGGGGGCGGGACCGCACGGTGGGGACATCCTAGCGGCCGGGCCGCCGGACCAAGTGGCGCGCGATCCGGCGTCGCTGACTGGGCGGTATCTTCGAGGCGACCGGGATGCGGGCGGGGCGCGGCGTCGCGACTCGCTGCTGCTGTCTGGACATCTGACCATCCACGGCGCGAGCGAGCACAATCTAAAGGATATTACGGCCGCGTTTCCGGTGGGATTACTGACGTGTGTGACCGGGGTTTCCGGCAGTGGGAAGAGCACGTTGATTGATGATATCCTCCGTCGCGCGTTGGCGCGTTGGTTTTACCATGCCAAAGACACGCCTGGGCGCCATCGTGAGATCACGGGACTCGAGCATTTTGACAAGCTGGTGGTGGTGGATCAGGACCCGATTGGCCGCAGTCCGCGCAGCAATCCGGTGACGTATCTGGGGGTTTTCACCGAGATCAGGAAACTATTCGCCTCCCTGCCAGCCGCCAAAGTCCGCGGTTTTACGGCGGGAACATTCTCGTTCAACACCAAGGGCGGGCGCTGCGAAACATGCGAAGGCGACGGGCAGATCAGGATCGATATGCATTTTTTAACCGACGTCTTTGTCACCTGCGAGGCGTGTGGCGGGCGGCGGTACCAGCGGGACGTGCTGGACGTCACGTATAAAGGGCGGTCGATCGCCGAAGTACTGGCCATGAATTTCGAGGAAGCGACGGCCTTTTTCCGGGCGGTGCCGCAGGTTTCGGAGAAGTTGCGGACGGTGTGTCTGGTGGGGCTGGGGTACCTGCGGCTCGGGCAGGGGGCGAATGCGCTTTCGGGGGGGGAGGCACAGCGCTTGAAATTGGCGGCCGAGTTAGGTAAGCGCTCGACCGGGCGCACGCTTTATCTGCTGGATGAACCGACGAGCGGCTTGCATTTCCAGGATATAGAAGTGCTGCTGGGCGTGCTTTTCCGCCTGCGTGATGCGGGTAATACGTTGATTGTCATTGAGCATAATCTCGATGTGGTTCGTTCCGCCGATTGGGTAGTCGATCTGGGTCCGGACGGTGGTGACGCGGGTGGTCGCATTTTGGTAGAGGGGCCTCCCGAGACGGTGGCGGCCTGCGAGCAGAGTGAGACGGGTCGATTTTTGCGGAGGTATTTTGACCGGGTGCGGGCGCAGCCCGGTGACTAAAACAGGTCCGAGGGAGTTTTTTTCGGTGGTTCTTGACGGACGGTGGATAGATGGGAGATCCTTGACATCGACGGACGGGGCCGGATCCTGACAGAGTGGTTCTTGTTGGGCGCAGGCTGATATCCTCTCATTATCTAGAAGTCATGAACGCTGAAACGGAACTTCCTCCGCTGGGTATTTTTGCTGAACTGAGTCCCGAGTTGCGGGCGCAACTGGCGGCGGCCGGGCGGTTTGAAGTCATTGCTTCGGGCCATTATGTCGCCGTGCAGGGGGAGGCGCACCATCAGTTGACGTTTGTGTTGTCCGGCCATCTCGATGTGTACGTGCGCAATCAGGCGGACACGATCAAAGTGGCCACGGTGGGGCCGGGCGAAACGGTGGGTGAGATGAATCTGATTGACCCGCAGAAGGCCAGTGCGGATGTCGTGGCCGGCCATGGGGCGGTCCGGGCGTTTTCCATCACAGCCGAAGATTTTGCGGGTTTGGTGCGCGAAGATTCGGTGGCTGGGTATCGCGTGTTGATGGCGTTGTCCCGCGAGTTGTGCCGCCGATTGCGGTCGAATTCCCAGACGTTGTTGCGGCAGGCTGACCGGGCGCGGACGTATTTTCGGGACGAAGATTATTAAGAAACCGACGTTGGGCGGGTGTGGTCGAGCGGGAGGCACTTCGTGTTGTGCGGGTCTTGACTTTCCCGCGCCGTCCCGGACGATATGACGATGCCTGCCAAGAAAGCTGCCGCGAAGAAAATCGTGGCCACCAAATCTGTTGCTCCCGCCAAGAAAGTTGCGGTGAAAAAGCCCGCCCTCGTGGAACCATCGGCCCCAGCCCCTGTCAAAGTGGCTGCCAAGGCCGCCAAGAAGGCCGCCAAGAAGGCGGCGACCAAGGGGGCTGCCGTGAAGTCGGTCGTGAAAAAATCAGCGGCGGAGCTTTCGGAAGGAATGCGACTGGCGGTGGCCGCGGCCTGTTTTGCGGAAGACATCAAAGCGGAGCAGATCGTGGTGCTCGATGTGAGCGAAGTTTCCTCGATTACTGATTTTTTTGTCATTTGCAGTGGCACTTCCACGCCCCATTTGAAGGCTATTGCGCGCGAAGTTCGGGCGGGCATGAGCGAGGCGCATGCGGTGAAGCCGTCCATGGCGGACGGAGATCATGAGAGCCAGTGGGTGGTGCTCGATTACGGCATTATGATGGTTCATGCCTTCCATCCCGAGAAGCGTGATTTGTATGCGTTGGAAGATTTGTGGGGTGATGCGAAGATGATTGACTGGCAGGCATTGGCGGAGAAATGACGTGATGACGTTCACGTCTCGGGCGGGCGGATGGTGACGATTTGCGCCGGGCGGTTGGTCCGGGGTGGTCTCGCCTCGGCGCTGGAGCGGCGCCGTCGATTTTTTCATGCGCATTGATCTTATTAATACTGGGACTGAGTTGTTGCTTGGTCAGACATTGAACACGCATGCTCACTGGCTTGGGGGCGAGTTTTTCCAGCTTGGACTGCGTATTCAGCGGCAGGTCTGCATTCCGGACGGCGATGAAATCCGACTGGCCTTGTTGGAGTCTATTCCTCGGAGCGACGTGATTGTGGTGACGGGCGGGTTGGGGCCGACGAGTGATGACATCACGCGTGAGATTACGGCTGAATTATTGGGAATGCCCTTGGAGCAGG
>CAJBME010000370.1 GCA_903954065.1 uncultured bacterium | reverse complement strand
GCCCCTGCCGCTGTTGGCGGGGGCACACCCCAGAACCGTAACTGAACTAAACTACAACTGCATATGAAGTCACTACTGACACTCGCCCTGCTCGGCCTCACGCTGAGTCTCACTACCACCGCCAGCTACGCCGATGAAAAGAAGCCTGCTGCCAAGGAGGAAAAACACGACCATGACCACGATCACGCCGCCAAGGCAGGCCCCACAGGTGGCAAGCTGATCACGGACGTCGAGCCGCACGTCGAATTCTTCGTCAACAAAGACAAGAAGGTCGAAATCCGCTTCGTGGACGACGACAACAAGGTTGTGGCTCCGAAAGATCAGGTCATCACGGTCACCCTCGGTGAGCGCAGCAGCCCGACTAAGCTGACCTTCACCAAAGACGGGGACAAGCTCGTCTCCAATGCTGCCGTGCCCGCTGGCAACGACTATCCTACCGTCGTTCAAATCAAAACCGACGCGAAAGCCAAACCGATTAACTCCCGCTTCAACCTCAACATGACCAAGTGCCCCAGCTGCCCCAATGCCGAATATGCCTGTATCTGCGACCATGAAGAGGACGAAAAGAAATAACCCCCCTTGACGGCGTCTCAGAAACTTTGCAGCCCGCCCGCTCAATTGAGCGGCGCGGGCTTTTTTCTCAAGGGTTTTGGCGTTCCGGCGACATCTACCCTCAGGATTCAACGCTTAATCCATTCGTTCATCAATCATGCACCAACTTTCACTCCTCGTTTGGCTGACCTGCTTAGCCGCAGTTCCATCTCGTGCTGCGGTGAACTCCACTGCCGTGACGATCACAGTCTTGGTGGAGCAAACGCTTGCCGAGAATCCTGAAATCCAATTCTACGAAGCCGAAATCCTATCCACCCAAGCAGGCCGAAAGCAGGCTGGCAGGTGGGCCAATCCAGAACTGAGCCTTGATGCCGAACGAAAATCTGTGCGAAGTTCTGACGCCTCGGCCTCTGGATTGGCGTGGGCAGCCTCTCTTGCTCAGCCCGTAGAGTGGCCGGGCCGTCTTGCCTTGAGGAAAGCGATTGCCAACAGCGACGTAGCGCTCGCTGAACTTGGTCTGGCACGCTTCAAGCAGGCAGTTGCCGCCAAAGTTCGTTCACTGGCGTATGGCCTGGCCATGCAGCAGGAACGCACCGCAGCAGCGATGGAAGTTTCAGACCGGCTGGCCGCCCTGCGGGATGTCATTGTGCAACGTGATCCCGCCGGGGTGACTCCATTGCTGGAAGCAAAGGTCATCGAGGCAACGGCCATCGTCGTTCAGAAAAATGCGGGGGCTGCTAGTATCGAAATGCAAAAGGCCCTGCTGGAACTCAATCAGCTTCGTGGCCGCCGGGCGGATGCGCCGCTCGTGGTGGAGCGCTCGGAGTTTTCGTTTCCCGTGTATCCCACCATTCCTCAGATCCTCGCCCAGACGGCAGAGAACAACTACGATCTCAAAGCCCGTATCCGAGAGCTGGAAGCCCAAGGATTGAAGGTGGCTCTGGCGAAAAATGAGAGGTATCCGACCTTCACCGTCGGCCCGGTGCTCTCACAGGAAGTAGCGGGGGATCGCGAAGCAACGGCAGGCATTGCGTTTACGGTGCCGCTGCCGCTTTGGAACAACGGAAAGGCCAATGTTGATGCTGCAGAAGCCCGCCGCATTCAGGCCCAAGCCTCACTGCTTGCGACGCAACGTGAAGTGGAGCGGCAGGTCACGGAAGCCGCCTTGCTCTATGAGACCCAACGCCAACGGCTCACTGACTGGAAACCCGAAATGCTCAACTCGTTCAAGGAAGCCGCCGCCTTGGCGGACCGACATTACCGCCTCGGTGCCGTGGAAATGGCCACCTACGTCGAACTGCAAGAGAAGTATCTCGAAGCGGTCGAGGCCATCAACGAAACGAAAGCCTCGGCCCTCGAAGCCGCTCTCATCGTCGAACAACTCTCAGGATTGACTACTCCGCTGGTCAAACCCGCATCGAAGAAAAAGCCCTGAGCCCCAACCCATTTTTCATCATGAAACTTATTCTTTCTTCGCTATCCTTGCTTACGCTTTCCATCCTACCCAGCTGCACGGATTCAGAAGCAAGCGCAGTCAACTCCACTGAACTACCCCCGGAAAACGGAGCGCAATTTGAGAAAGGAAAAGGCATTTCTCTCACAGAAGAAATGGCCCGTTCCATCGGTCTCAAAACTGCCGATGTTGAAAATCAAAAAATCGCAGCCCGTGTGCCGCTCACATTGCGTCCGCTGCTCGGTGGCAAGGAAGCCAACGGCTGGCTCACGGCTGCTCAGGCAGAAAAAATCCAGCCCGGCGCAAACGTCCTCTTGTCCGGTCCAGTCAACTCCAAGGGCACGGTTCAGAGCATCGAAAAGTCAGCTTTCACCGAATTGGGAGATTTTGAGGTGAAGGTTTCCAGCGATACCCCTTTGCCAGAGGGATCTGAGATTCAGAGTGCGATCCTACTGGATGAAACAGAAGCGGCAGCTTCAATACCCAGCAGTGCGCTGCTGTCCACGGTGGAAGGATATTTCGTCTATGCCAAGAACGGAAAATTCTTCTTCCGCATGGGCGTCATGGTCGGCGCAATGAATGACGATCACGTCGAAATCACCGAAGGGCTATATGCCGGGGATGAAGTCGTCACCACGCCTGTGATGTCACTATGGATGGCCGAACTGCAAGTGCTGCGCGGCGGAAAAGCCTGCACCTGCGGACACTAAATCATGCTATCTCATCTCCTCGAAATCGTAATGCGGCAGCGGGCTGCGGTGCTGCTGGCCACTCTCGTCGTGGCCGCCATCGGCGTCTGGGCTGCTCTGCGTCTGCCTATCGATGCCGTTCCAGACATCACTAATCCGCAGGTGCAGATCAACACCGCCGTCCCGGCTCTGGCTCCCGAAGAGGTGGAAAAGCTGGTGACGTTTCCTATCGAAAGTGAAATGGCGGGTCTGCCCGACATGGTGGAGCTGCGCTCGCTCTCCAAGTTCGGATTATCGCAGGTGACGATGACGTTCCGTGACGGCACCGACCTTTATCGCGTCCGTCAGCTCGTCACGGAACGACTTTCCGGCGTGCTGGATGAACTGCCGTCCGGCCTTGCGCCCAAGCTCGCTCCGGTCGCCACCGGTCTGGGCGAAATCTTTTATTACAGTCTCGACTACTCGCCCGATGCCCCGCACAAGCCCGCCACCCGCGAGGGGCAGCTCATGGCCTTGGCCCAAATTCAGGAATATCAGGTCAAGCCGTTGCTGCGGGGCACCGCAGGCGTCGCCGAGGTGAACACCAGCGGCGGCTATGAAAAGCAAATCGTGATTCAGCCGGATCCCGCGAGGCTGGCCGCCAGCGGACTGTCCTTGGACCAACTCGCGGAAATCGTGGAGCAAAATACCCTCAACGCCGGCGGCGGCTATGTTGAGATTGGCGGGGAACAATTGATCGTGCGGGCCACCACGCGGGTCACCACGTTGGAAGAAATCGCCAGTCTTCCTTTGAAGTTTACGGGTGCGGTGAAGCCCATGATTCTCAGTGAGGTGGCCACCGTGGGTATCGGCAGCGGTTTCCGCACCGGAGCCAGCACCGATGACGGCCGCGAAGCACTCGTGGGAGCCACGATCATGCTGGTGGGGGAAAACTCGCGCCTCGTGGCCCAGGCGGTGAGGGAAAAGCTTTCGGAGATTCAGGAAAAGTTGCCCGTCGGGGTCGTGATCCGTCCTCTCTATGACCGCAGTGATTTGGTCAATCGGACCATCGCCACGGTGGAGCGCAATCTTGCGGAAGGTGCCTTGCTGGTGGTGGTGGTGCTCTTCCTCCTGCTGGGGAATTGGCGGGGGGCACTCATCGTCGCGTTGGTCATTCCGCTGGCCATGCTCATGGCCATGACCGGCATGGTGCAGTGGAAATTGAGCGGAAATCTGATGAGTCTGGGAGCCATCGATTTCGGCCTCATCATTGATGGCGCGGTGGTGATGGTGGAAAATATTGTGCGGCATCTGGGCGAAAAACAACATGCCCTCGGACGCCGCCTCACTGCTGCCGAACGTGCCAAGGAAGTGCTGCGTTCCGCCAAGGAGGTGGCCAACCCCATGTTCTTCGGGGTGCTCATCATCACCGTGGTTTATGTGCCCATCCTGGCGCTTCAAGGCATCGAGGGGAAAATGTTCAAGCCCATGGCATTAGTTGTGATGTTGGCGCTGGGCGCTTCCCTCGTCCTGGCCTTGACCTTGATGCCGGTGCTGTGCTCCTTCCTTCTGGGAGGCAAGATTGAGGAAAAGGACAACTGGCTCGTCACTCTGACCAAGCGCATCTACACGCCACTGCTGCATTTCGGCCTGCGTTTCCGTTGGCTGGTGTTGGCCGCCATGCTGGCGCTGCTGGGGTCATCGGCTTGGACGTTCTCCAAACTCGGGGCGGAGTTTATTCCGCAGCTTGATGAGGGCGATTTTGCCTTCCAGCTCATCCGCAGCAGCAGTGTCAGCCTTTCCTCGTCGCTCGAATTGCAGAAACAAAGTGAAGCCGTCATCCGCAAAGAATTCCCGGAGGTGAAGGAAATCTTCGCCCGCATCGGGACCGCAGAAATTGCCACCGATCCGATGAATCCCAATGTGGCCGACACTTATCTGATGCTGAAACCCCGCGGCGAATGGCGCGAGCTGGAAGGCAAGCCGATCAGCAAAGCGCAGCTAGGAGCGATGATCCGCAAGACGCTCCTCGACCGGGTGCCGGGTCAGAATGTGCTGGTCACCCAGCCGATCCAGATGCGTTTCAATGAAATCATGGCCGGAGCGCGGGCGGATCTGGTCTGCAAGGTTTTCGGCGACAGTTATGATGAAATGGAACGCCTCGCGGGAGAAGTGCGCACCGTGCTGGGCAACATCCCAGGAGGCAGCGAAACGGAATTCGATAGTATCGGCAAGAACCCGATGATCGAAATTCAACCGGACCGGGAGGCCCTGCGGAAATACAACGTCCATGCGGACGATTTGAACCGCCTCGTGGAAACCGCTTTGGCCGGCGCTGAGGTCGGCACCCTGGTGGATGGGAACCGCCGCACGCCTATCATCGTCCGGCTATCTGAGGCCCGCCGCGCCGATCTCCCCGCCATGGAGCGGCTGTCGCTCCGGACGGAACAGGGAGGGATGCTGGCGCTGGGTCAGGTGGCCAAAGTAAAGCTGGTGGATCAGCCCGTGCAAATCGCCCGCGAAGGAACCCAGCGCCGGGTCAGCGTGCTCATCAATGTAAGAGGCCGCGATACCGCCAGTTTTGTGGCGGAAGCCACGAAGGCCCTGCATGAAAAGGTGAAATTTCCCGACGGCTATTACTTCGAGTTTGGAGGCCAGTTTAAAAACCTCGTGGAAGCCAAGCAACGTCTCAGCATCGTGGTGCCGCTGGCCTTGGCCCTCATTTTTGTGCTGATTTTCCTGAGTTTCGGCTCGCTGAGACAGGCCGCACTCATCTTCACCTGTGTGCCGCTGGCCGTCACAGGAGGCGTCTTCGCACTCTATTTCCGTGGAATGCCCTTCACCATTTCCGCTGCCGTCGGATTCATCGCGCTCAGCGGAATCGCGGTGCTGAACGGCATTATGCTCATCAGCTTTATCAACCAACTCCGCACCGAAGGCAAAGCAGTGCGCGAAGCTGTTGTTGAAGGCACTCTGACACGGCTCCGCCCCAAACTGATGACGGCGTTGGTGGCATCCCTCGGTTTCGTTCCCATGGCTATTTCCACCGGTGCCGGCGCGGAAGTCCAACGGCCTTTGGCGACCGTCGTCATCGGCGGCATCGTCACCTCCACTTTCCTCACCCTGCTCGTGGTGCCCGTGCTCTACGACTGGATCGAACGAAAGAAACAGAATCGGCGGGCTGCATTAGCATCCGTCAAAGATTGAACACCATGAGCCACGAAGACGATCATTCCTCCACTTGCTGCGGCAGTCAGGCTTGCACAACAAAACCGAAAGCCCACACGGATGCCGACGGGCACGACCACAGCGCCGGCGTCACCCCACACCAGACGCGGCTTGTCATTGTCTCTGGCGTCTTCATTGGGCTGGGCTTTCTGGCCAAGTGGACACACCTTGGGGCCGAGTGGTTGCCCACGGCATTGTTTGCAATTGCGACACTGTGTGGTGGAGCCCTCGTATTTCCCCATGCGCTCAGGTCTGCCCGTCGTCTGCGTTTGGATATGAATGTGCTCATGACCGTAGCCGTAGCGGGGGCGTGGATCATCGGTGAAGGAGCGGAAGGGGCAGCGGTGGTCTTTCTCTTCGCTTTGGCAGAACTGTTGGAATCATGGAGCGTGGGCCGTGCCCGCCGGGCCATTAAGAGCCTGCTGGCACTGACACCGGAAACTGCTCTGCGGAAATCCGCCACCGGTGAGCCTGAGGAAATTGCTGTGGGCAATGTAAAGGTGGGCGAAACCATTCTTGTGAGGAGTGGCCAGCGAGTGCCACTGGATGGCGAAGTTCTCATGGGACAGTCCGCCATCGATCAAGCTCCCATCACTGGCGAGTCTGTGCCGGTAGACAAAAATCAGGGCGACTCTGTATTTGCCGGAACTATCAATGGGGAAGGCTCGCTGGAAATCCGCGTCACTAAAGCTGCCGCCGACTCCACACTGGCCCGCATTATCCGTCTGGTGGAGGAAGCCGAGGAGCAGAAGGCACCCACGCAGCGGTTTGTGGACCGCTTCGCCCGCTATTATACGCCAGCCGTTTTTGTGCTTGCCGTTCTGGTCGCCCTGCTGCCGCCACTCGTGGCGCAAGGGGCATGGAACGTGTGGGGCTACCGGGCTCTCGTGCTGCTCGTCATCGCGTGCCCTTGTGCATTAGTCATCGCCACCCCTGTTTCCATCGTCTCCGGTCTTACTGCATTAGCCAGAAAGGGCGTGCTCATAAAGGGAGGTGCCTTTTTGGAAGCCGTCGGCAAGCTCAAAGCGCTGGCTGTGGACAAAACAGGCACAATTACGCAAGGCCGTCCCGTAGTGACGGAAATCATTCCGTTGGAAGGTGAAACAGAGGACAGTGTGCTATGCAAGGCCGCCGCCATTGACACGCACTCCACCCATCCGCTCGCGGAGGCAGTAACAGCGGCAGCAAGACAACGCGGCGTTCCATTTCAGCCCGCTGAGAATTACCAGTCCAAAACCGGACGTGGTGCTCTCGCTGAAATAGCGGGGCATCCACACTTTATCGGCAACCACAAACTGGCTCACGAGCTGGGAGTCTGCTCGGCGGAAATAGAGACTCGATTGGAAGAAATAGAAGCCCGCGGGCATTCCTTGGCAGTGCTGGGCCATGCGCCGCACGAATGTTGTGCTGGTAAAGTCCTCGGCATCATTGCGCTGGGCGATACACTCCGCCCTGAGGTGCCTGAAGCGCTGCGCCAGCTCCACGCCGCCGGTTTGAATCAGATCGTCATGCTGAGTGGTGACAATCAACGCACCGCCAATGCCATCGCTAAACAGGCAGGTATCGACGAAGCCAAAGGCGATCTTCTGCCCGAACAAAAAGTCGAGCACATCAAAGAACTAGTGGCCCGCTACGGCCAGGTCGGCATGATCGGAGATGGAGTGAACGATGCCCCCGCTCTCGCCGTTGCCACTGTAGGCATCGCCATGGGAGCCGTCGGCAGCGACACCGCCATTGAAACAGCCGACATGGCCCTGATGAATGACGATCTAAGAAATCTCGCCCATGCCATTAGCATCAGCCGCCGCACCGTTGGCATTATTCAATTTAACGTCGCTTTTGCTGTAGCAATAAAAGTGCTGTTCCTCATCCTCGCCTTCACCGGCCATACCAGCCTGTGGATGGCTATTCTGGCGGACACCGGTGCAACTCTTCTCGTCATCGCCAACGCCCTCCGTCTATTGCGTTCGCACCCATGAACCGGAGAAAGCCCAAGCAGAGAAGGCCGCAGAAGCCTGCCTTCGGGAAGGCCAACGGGTCTCCAGCTCTCACCATGACTTGGCGGGATCATTTGAGAATTGGCCTCTGGATCACCGCCCCGCTTTTCGCGGGCGGCTTTTTTGTAATCGGAGCGGCTAAATCGCAGTGGACTCAAAGCATCGATGACCGCCTTGCTAAATGGCAGCAAGCGTATCACCTCAGTAACGAGACAGTAGAAAAGTTCCGCCTCATCGAGTTGCAGTTTCACGGAAGTGGCAATCCATTCACCAGTCCCATTCACCGCAGTCCTCAGGAGGTTCAAATTCATCACCAGCAGATGGCTGAGATCATAGGAGAGCCGCAAGGGAGGCTGTTCCTCAACGACATCAACAGAGGTCGTTGGAAGCATTAGGCGTGCTAGCCAATCCATCGCCGGATCCTTGATTCTACCGTCGATCTATTGGCAGCAAATCGCTCACGACTGCGAGCTTTAAGCCGCTCAGGCTGCCCGCAGTGAAGACGCAGAGGCCCCAACATGCGAGTGCGTTCGGGTTGCTGAGGCTGGCCGTTGGTGTGCAGGCGGGTGAGGGCGTGGAATTTCGGGAGGTCCAAGAAATTTAACGGCGGGAATTCGTTGCCGAATTCTCCGGCGAGGATTTTGGCGTCGCTGTTGCCCACGCGGAAGGCTATGAGGCTGCCGACGTTGCCGAAGACGGCTTGGCGGATGGGGAGCGGGAGTTGATCGATGTATTGATGGCTGAGGGTGAGGCAGAGGCGGTATTTTCGGGCCTCGGCTAGGATGCTGGCGAAGGAATCGGTGCTGAAGTTTTGGAATTCGTCGATATGCAAAAAGAAGTCGCGTCGGTCGGACTCGGGGATGGTGGCTCGGGCCATGGCGGCGAGTTGGAACTGGGTGACGAGCAGGGAGCCGAGGAGGTTGGATTTGTCGGCTCCTATGCGGCCTTTGGAGAGGTTGGCGATGAAGATGCGGGAGTCGTCCATGATGAAGGGGATGCTGACGTTGTTGCGCACTTGCCCGAGGATGTTGCGGATGATGGGCGAGGCGAGCAGGGCACCGACTTTGTTCTGAATCGGAGCGATGGCTTCGCGCATGAAACGGGGATCGTAGCTGGCGAATTCCTGTTCCCAGAACTGGCGGATGAACGGGTCTTTGACCTGCCGGACAACCCAGCGGCGGTAATCGGGATCAATAAGCATTCGGTTCACGCCCAGCAGGGAGGTGTTCTGGCAGTCGAGCAGAGCGGCGATGCAGTGATACAGAATATGTTCCATGCGCGGCCCCCATGAGTCGCCCCAGATGGTCTTGAACGCCTCGACGATGCCAGAGGCGACGAGGGGGCGTTCGTCCGGCGGGACATTGGCGAGGGGATTGAAGCCGATGGGGAACTCGCTATCGGCAGGATCAAAATAAACGAGGTGATCCGCCCGATGCGGCGGGATGTGGTGCAAGAGTTCCTCGGCCAGATCGCCATGGGGATCGATGATGGCCACGCCATGCCCCCGGTGGATGTGCTGGATAATGAGGTTGCGCAGCAGGGTGGTTTTCCCCGATCCCGTGACTCCGATGATGTAGCAGTGATGCCGGGCATCCTGCGGATGGATGCCAAGAGGGACTTCGCCACCCCACGCGAAGCGGTGGCCGATCATGATAGGTTCGGATGAAATATGCGACGCTATAGCCAGCCGCGACTCCGTGGCGACAAGGCCGCCCGGCGTGTAGTAGGCGGCAAGGTGTTGTCGCGTCTCTCAGCAAACCATTGTGGAAGGAGCTGTGAGGGTAATCGGCGGCTGGCTGTGATGCCCGAGCCGGATGGTGTTCAGTTTAACACGAAGCGCGCGCGCTCGTCTTCCCCAGCGAGTCGCTGCACCATTCCCGCCTTGCGCCCTTTCAAGCACCCCTCACGGCCCGATGTGGCTTCCTGTCCCGGGGAGGGCGAAGGGGGCAGGCCCGGAGCAGGACGCCAGCGTTGGGCGGTGAGGCTGACTTTCTGGTTGGTGGCAGGTGCAGCAGTCTCCGTGTGGTATGCCGACGAAGGAGGGAGGGGTGCGGAGTCTGCTGCGGGGCCGGATTTGGAGTGGAGCGCGAGTGGTCAAAACTTCAGACGTCTGAAGTTTTTGCAGTCGTCCCGGCCAGCATTGGCCGGAGGTCGCGCCGAGAGCATTTTCCCGATAGGGTGTAGTGTCCGGCAGTCGCCGAAGTCGTCCGCAGGAAGTCGTCGCCCGACTGGGAAGTGGTGAACCGGTATGCCGCGCAGCGAAGTCGTAAAAGTGTCCTTCAGGAAGTAGTGCCCCCACGCGTCGGGCGACGGCGATAGCCGGAGCGGCCGACTTCGAGCTTTTTGGTGGTTGTCCGTTACGGTTAGGAATCGGCACCACCCGATAGCCGCATGGAAAAAGCTCGAAGTCGGGCGTTAAGCCCGAACGCGTGGGGGAGCCAGTTACGGCTTCATTGAGCCGTAGGAGTGGCGTTCCGTTGGACGCCAGCCCCGACATACCATGTTCGTCGGGGTGCTGTGCGGCGAGATTTGCCGCTGCGATGATATTCGCGCCCGACGTGAGATGTCCGATAGGACGTCTTCAAGGATATAAAAAACCGCACCGTGTGAGTCCGGTCGGCTGTGTCGGAAAATCACCCGGGAGAGGGGTGTTG
>CAJBME010000369.1 GCA_903954065.1 uncultured bacterium | reverse complement strand
GTGGCGGCTTGGCCGCCTGCGCCGTTGTTTCGTATTCGGATCTTTTGTAGCCGTGGGTCGCTGACCCCGGTCGCGGCGCCGAACGTTTTTTTAGCAAGTGACCAGCCGCGTAAAAGCGGATTCGGAGCCGAGGTCCGAGGCACGCAACCTATGCGGCGTTCCTTCAGAACGCGGGGTTGTCTTTGCGGGTGGATTCCAGGGTTGGCACCCTGGGCTGGTATGCGATGCCCCTACAGGGCATGGATCGGGAACGGCGTGGGAAGTCCGGTAACGGAAACACCGTCGGCGAGTCGTATCGGAAACACCGTCGGGGCGCCGTATCGGAAACACCACCGGCTCTGCGTGCGGATGGGCTTATTCGCTGAAGTAGCTGGCAGTCAGCAACTGGTAACTCGGCTGGTGGCTCCGTCCTCTTGCATCCAGCCCGTGACTATCAGAGGAAGGGTCCAAGTCATCAGGCCACAACAGGGGGGCCGCGGCTTCTAGCCGCTGGTCGCACTCTAACCACCACGAGCGCAGCAATCCTTGGGCCATCCGCGGCAAGGCCGAGGCCCGGGCCATCCACTCTACCCCATGATCACCTTCCGCCGCCGCTGCTGCAGCCAGTTCGACCGGCCAGTCCGGTAGATGGATCTCTGTCGCCCCTAAATGATGCATCGCCCGCTGGCAGGCCGGCAGTAGCCAGTCGCGCCCCGCTTGCTCCCGGCGCACCACTACATACTCCGCCTCATCCCGCAGCAGGCTGGCCAATTGTAACAAACTGTGCTCAGCCCGGGTCTGCCCATTCAACACACTCAAGACCGTCACCGTGCACTCGAGCTCACTCAAAATTTCCGGCAAGTCGCCGCGGACAAATTCCTCCACCAACGAGACCCCGTCACCCGAGGCCACATCCAGCATCACCAGCGAAGACTTGTCCAGCCACCGCACGACCTCGTCATCCGATAAACCACTCGTCAGGTCGACAAATGTCGAACGCCCAGGGCCGCCCGGTTGATCGGTCGCTGTGTGCCAGCGACTGTGCCCCAGCCCCTGCCGGCGCCACAGGCCATGAATGAGCTCACACGTGGTGGTGCGGCCGGTCGCCGGAGCGTCGTTTAAGCTAAGAACTAGTTTTTTCACGGTAATGATGGTTGGTGTTTTTTATAAAATATATGGAAATACGGATAATTCAACTAAAAATATTAAATTTTCCTTAAATTACCGAAAATTGCTGCGATGGATCGGGTGATGACTACGGTGGAGGTGTGCGATTGGTATTGGTGTATCACCAGATTATCGGGCGTGGTGGGCTCGAGAAGTATCTGCTTTCGCTGGCGCGGGCGCTGAGCCAGCGCGGGCATGACGTGCGTGTGGTGACGGCGTGCACGGACGGGGCGGCGGAGGCGTTGGGGGTGGGGATGACGCGGGTGTCGGTGCGTGGGGTGCCGAAGTGGTGTCGACTGGCGGTTTTTGCGCAGCGGGCGGCGGCCTTACCAGCGGTGTCTGAGGAGTTGGTTTTGGGATTTGGCCGGACGTGGCAGCAGGATGTCCATCGTGCTGGCGGCGGGTGTCATGCGTTGTATTCCCGTGATTTGCCGTGGTGGAAGCGGTGGAGTTTAAAAAACCGGGTCGAGCTTTATTTGGAGCGGCGTTTGTATCAGGGGGGGCGCACGCGGCATTTTGTGGTCAATGCCTCCCTGGTGGGGCGCCAGCTGCAGCAGGTGTATGGGGTGCCTGCCGATCGAATCACAGTGATTCACACGGCGGTGGACGCGGAGCGGTTTGCGCCGGATCCGGATGAGGAGGCTGGAGGGCGGGTCCGTGCTCAGGCGGGGGCGGGCGGGCGGCCGGTCTTGCTCTTTGTTTCCTCCAACCATCGACGCAAAGGACTGCCGGCATTGTGGCGGGCCTTGGGGGCGGTGCCCGAAGCGGAATTGTGGGTGGCGGGGGCGGCGCTCAGCCGGAGGGATCGCTGGATGATGGCGGCGGCCGGAGTCGGGTCACGAGTTCGGGTGTTGGGCGAGGTGGATGACCTCGTGCCGGTGTATCGGCAGGCGACATGGTTTGTGCATCCCACGCTCTATGATGCGTGCGCCAACACGGTATTGCAGTCCATGGCTTGCGGATTGCCGGGAATTATTTCGGCGGCGGATGGGGCCTCGGAGTTCATCCGGGATGGCGAAAATGGTTTGTTGCTGGCCCAGCCCGGGGATCCGGTGCTGCTGGGCGACCTGCTGCAACGCGCCTTGCGGTATGCGCCGGCCGAACGTGCGGCCATGGGGCAGGCCGCCCGCGCCACCGTTCTGCCGTTGACCTGGGCCGCGCATGTGGCCGCGTGGGAATCGCTGTGTCAAAAATTGCAGCAGCCGCCAGAGCGGGGTCGATGACCTTTGGCGCTTAGAGGACTTGGACCTCTACTTGGCGCGGTCTGGTTTCCTCTCGTTTGGGCAGGACGACCGTGAGGACTCCGTCCTTGAAGGTGGCGGCGACCTTCTCTCCGGCGGCGTCTTCTGGGACGCGGAAGCTTCGGGTGAAACTACCGTAGGAGCGTTCCACCAAGTGAACTTTTGTGTTCTCGGATTTTTTTTCCCATTTGCGATCCCCTCGGACGGTGAGGATGCCCTCCTCAACAGTGATCTTGATGGCGTCCTTGGCGACTTCCGGGAGGTCTGAGGTGATAGTGTACGCGGCGGTGTCCTCGGTGATGTCCACTTGGGGCACCCAAGGGCGGCTGTCATGGTTTCGAGCCGGTGGATTTTGGTGAAAGAGCCGATTGGCGAGGGCTTCCAGATCGCGGAAAGGATGGTGAGATGTCAGAGTGCTCATAATGCTGTTTTTTTGATTTTTGATTAGAATGGAAGAATGGCGAAAATCGCCACTCCTTCCTTAACGCTTAAGACGTGCCAAATGTTTACTATGATCCACAAGCAAATTATAACCAAGATATTACAGATTTATATCTGATCTTACGTAAGCGGCCGGAGGTTGATTGTATGCGACACAATGTCGCTCTTAGATTTCAAATGGACGCGCCTAATAGAGACATAATGACGCGTATTGAAGCCGGTTTTTGCCCCCTTTTCCTGTGATTCTGTGGGGTGATCCGAGAACGATCTGGCGCGTTCTGGGCGTCGGTTGGGAGGCGATGGGGGAGGGTCGGGCTCTGTTAGAGACGAATCAGTCTGAATTGTGCTTGGTAGGCCATGGGGGTCATGCCCATTTGTTGGCGGAAGCGGAGGCCGAGGGCGGTTTGGTCGGAGAAACCGGCTTCGCGGGCGACCTCACCGATGCGGTGGTCGCCGTGTTGGAGGAGTTCGCATGCGGCTTGGAGGCGAACTTTGAGGATGAAGGCTTGGGGGCTGAAGCCGAAGGTTTCGACGAAGCGTCGGTGGAGTTGCCGTTCGGACAGGTGGACGTGGGCTGCCAGCTGAGTGACGGTGATTTTTTCCCGGAAGTGTTCGCGGATCCAGATGACAGCCTGGTCGATGGCGAGGTATGGCTGGAGCACGGTTTTGGCTTCGGCGTAGCTTTGGGAGGTGCCCATGACGCCGATGACGAGGCCTTCGCGATTAAAGACGGGCAGTTTGTGAGTGATGAACCAGTCGGGGATCCCTTGGGTGTTGAAGAAGAGTTCGGCGATGTTGAGTTTGGGCCGTCCGGTGGTCATGACCTCCTCGTCGTCTCGACGAAAGTGTTCAGCGAGGCGAGGTGGGGCCAGCTGGTAATCATCTTTTCCGACCAATTCAGCTTCGGTGCGGAATCCGAAGCGCCGATAGAAGTGGGCATTGGCGGCCATCAATCGGGAGTGGCGGTCTTTGGCGAAGAAAGTGACGCCCGGCATCAGGTTGAAGAGCGCGTGATAAGAACTTTCCGGAGCGACGGAAGCGAGAAAGCGATCGCGTTCCCCCATCGGATCGTCGGCCCCGTGGCTGGCTGGTGCAGGTTTTTTCATGATGTCTGATTTCACTGAAAAAATGTCCTCATGCTTGCGCCGGACACTTTGATATGACAGGGCTGCCTGAGAAGGCGCACGGCTCCCGTCTGGGGCCGTGGAGATTTCTAATCCCCGAAGATATCCCCGTGTCTGAAAATCGCATTGAACGAGTTTTGATTCTTGGTGGTGGCAGTGCTGGTCTGATGGCGGCTGTCACGCTCAAACGCAAGCTTCCACAGCTGGATGTGGAGGTGGTACGCAGTCCGGAATTGGGCATTATTGGAGTAGGCGAGGGAACGACGGCGGCCTTTCCGCGGCATTTTTTCGAATATCTCAAGCTTGATCCGGCGCGGTTTTACGCGATGGCGGAGCCGACGTGGAAGCTGGGGATCCGGTTCAAGTGGGGGGCGCGGGATTTTGATTACACCTTTGCCCGGGAGTATGAGAAGCGATGGCCTGAGTTGCAGCGGAATCTCGGGTTTTATCATGACGAAGCGACCCCATGGATGGGTATTGTTTCCGCGTGCATGGCTCATGGTAAAGCCTTTCCGCGCAAGCCCGACGGAACACCGCACTTCCACAATAATCATGCGTTTCACATCGAGAACGTGAAGCTGGTGGGCTGGCTGGAAACCATGTGCCGCGAGGAGAATGTCACGATCACCGATGGCACCATGGAGCGGGCGGCGGTGGCAAACGGCCGGGTCACGTCCCTGGAGCTGAAGGACGGCCGCCAGTTGTCCGCCGATCTTTTTGTGGATGCTTCCGGGTTCCGCAGTGAGCTGCTGGGCCGGGCGTTGGGTGTCCCGTTTGTCGATTACAGCGGCTCGCTTTTTTGTGATCGGGCCGTGATTGCAGGCTGGCCGCGCCGGGCGGACGAGCCGATTCTCCCCTACACGGTGGCAGAGACAATGGATGCCGGGTGGTGCTGGCAGATCGAACACGAAAAATGGATCAATCGCGGCTACGTGTATTCGTCGCGATTCATCAGTGACGAGGATGCCCTCGCTGAGTTTCGCTGCAAAAACCCAGGCCTCGCCAGTGAGCCGCGCCTCGTGAAGTTCCGGTCCGGTCGCTACCAATCCCTCTGGCAGGGGAATGTCGTCGCCATCGGAAATGCCGCGGGATTTGTCGAGCCGCTGGAAGCCACCGCCCTGCAAGTCATCTGCGTCGAGGCCAGTACGCTGGCGGACTCGCTGGTGGACAGTCTGCAGGAGCCGACCCCGACCATTATCGAGCTGTATAACGAATTTAATACCAGTGGGTGGGACGATATCCGGGATTTTCTGGCCGCTCATTACGCATTCAACCAGCGACTCGACACCCCGTTCTGGCGGGCCTGCCGGTCCGACACAGATTTGGCCGGGGCGGCTCGCATTGTCCGGTATTTCCAAGAGAACGGCCCGAGTGTGCTGCCTGGGCCGGTTTTGATTCATCCGGCCAATTCTTTCGGTATCGACGGGTATCTGACTATTTTGGTTGGGCAGCAAGTCCCTCATGGCAAGCCTTATACACCCACGGCGGCGGAGCAGGCCGTCTGGACAGAACGAATTGACGGCTACGGCCAGCATGCCCGTCGCGGTCTGAGCGTGGAGGAAAGTCTGGCCATCGTGCGAGCCAGCGGCATCAAAGCGTCGCCGCCGCTCGCCCGTCCCCTGGCCGCACCCCGAGCTTCCTGATCTACCGGGGCGGCCGCCCCCCACGTTCCCGATACGGCGCCTCGATCGTGTTTCCGATACCGGACCGCCGACCGCCTCTCCGAACGACTTTTTGGCATGGGGCCGGCTGCGAAGAAGCGGTTTCGGAGCCGTTGTCTTGAGGGATGTGGCCCGAGGGGCCAAGTGTGGAAACCGGGGCCAACGTACCCGGCTACAGTGGCGGCTTTGCCGCCTGCGCCGTTGGTTCGTATTCGGATCTTTTGTAGCCGTGGGTCGCTGACCCGGGTTGCGGCGCCGAACGCCTCTCCGAACGTCTTTTTGGCAGGCGGCCGGACGCGGAGAAGCGGATTCGGAGCCATTGTCTTGAGGGATGTGGCCTGAGGGGCCAAGTGTGGAAACCGGGGCCAACGTACCCGGCTACAGTGGCGGCTTTGCCGCCTGCGCCGTTGGTTCGTATTCGGATCTTTTGTAGCCGTGGGTCGCTGACCCGGGTTGCG
>CAJBME010000368.1 GCA_903954065.1 uncultured bacterium | reverse complement strand
TGCGCGTGACCACCGCCGACGTACCGCCAGGTCCGGCTTCATGCATGACAATGACGTTACCCACACTACCTTCCACGCCGCCCAAGGCATAGTTATACAAGGCAACTTGTGCATCTTGCGTGGCACTAGCAATCATGAGCTGCACCGAATCACCATTCCATGCGCTATTCGCCGAGTTTTCATGGTAATCGTCCGTGACGACAAATCCAAAATACACGTTTTCTGTGTCATACGCGATCTGCACGGCCGAAGTTTGGTCATCTGGACCCGTCCAGGTGCCACCATTGTACACTTCAAACAGGGTCAGCGCCCCGCCGCCCGCACGGCTGCCCGAACCTTTCGGCACGGCAAACCGAGGATCAGAAAGAACCGATACTCCCGACCAATCATTGAGCGCACCGTCCACTGTAATCGTCCCGGAAGCCGGGCTGGCAAAGTAGAACTCTTTACCCGGCTCGATGTCGTTCGCGGCAGCCAAGGTGACCATCGCCGTTTCGGACGGGCTCTTGCCAAAAACCAACGCATGAGGCCCCAAGCCACCCCAACCTCTCTGGCCCGGAGTGTCCTTGTCGCCATCGTTAATGGCCATGCCCAAACCGAATTTCACACCACCCGTCAACGCGTCCAATCCCAGCGCCTCCTTCGGCAACTTGATCTCATAGGTCGTCCGCTTGGTCACCGTATTCCGCGTCACCACCGCACTGGTGCCTCCCGGCCCAGCTTCATGCATGACAATCACCCCGCCGAGCGCGGTTTCAATGCCGCCCAACGCATAGTTATAAAGACCGACCTGTGCGTCACGAGTGGCGTTGGCCACCATCAACTGCACCGAGTCGCCATTCCACGCGCTGTTGGCCGAGTTTTCATGGTAATCGTCTGTGACCACAAATCCGAAATACACATTCTCATCATCATAAACAACTTGCACATTCGACGTCTGGTCGTCAGGACCGGTCCAAGTGCCGCCGTTGTACGGTTCAAAGTTCACCAAGGTACCGGCGGCCTTCGATCCTTTGGGAATGGAAAACCGTGGATCAGCCAACAACTGAGCTCCACGCCACTCGGTGAGCTCGCCATCCATGACAATCGGATTCGCCGCCTTAATGGCCGTGTAGAATTCTTTGCCTGGCTCGATGTCGTTGTTCTGCTCGCGCGGCGGCAGCGGGGCCGCCAGCGTAATCAGCGCCGTTTCCGACGGGCTTTTGCCGAAGACGATAGAGTGGGCGCCCAAACCACCCCAGCCTCGCTGGCCAGGAGTGTCTTTGTCACCGTCATTGATCGCCATCCCCAAGCCGAACTGCACCCCCGCAGCCAGCGTCTCAAGTCCCATCGCCGATTTCGGCAGCTGGATTTCATACGTGGTCCGCTTCGTGGCCGCATCCCGCGTCACCACCGCTGTCGTCCCGCCAGGACCAGCCTCGTGCATAACAATCACTCCACCCAAGGATCCTTCAACGCCGCCCAACGCGTAGTTGTACAAACCCACCTGGGAATCCCGGGTGTCATTGGCCACCATCAGCTGCACCGAATCACCATTCCACGCACTATTCGCCGAGTTTTCATGGTAGTCGTCCGTGACCACAAACCCGAAATAAACGTTCTCATCGTCATAGACGACGCGGACATTCGAGGTCTGGTCGTCAGGCCCCGTCCACGTGCCGCCATTGTATGGCTCAAAGTTAACGTAGGTTCCGGCCGCACCCGACCCCTTGGGGATGGCAAAACGAGGGTCGGCCAGCACATCGGCTCCCGTCCACTCCGCCAGATTGCCATCCAACACGATGGGATTAACAGTCTTTTTGGCCGTGTAGAACTCCTTTCCGGGTTCAATATCATTGGCTAACGCAACGAACTGCAGGAGGCACGAGGCCATCGCTAGCAGTATTGGTATTCGGTGTAATTTCATAATGGCAGTTCGATGAGGAACCTTTTGGGTGGAATTTTGAGCTGAACGGCCAGAATGCGGGAATTCGCGTCCGATTGTAAAGAAAAATCTGAAAACACCCCCGTTTTCGACACCCAGAACCGCTTGACAAAGATTCTTTCACCTAAGTAATAATCTGATTATTAACTGATTATCACATATAAAATTCCATCTAGGACCTAGGCGGACCAACGACAAATGTTGGGCAGGGGGTGTTGCACGTGACGGAGAGGCCGACTTCGGACGGAGGTTCCCCAGACCTCACGAAACCCCCATTACCGGCTGACCGGCGTCACGACAGGACACGTCGCAGGGTTTGCGGTCTGGCGACGACGACGACATACCAGACGGGAAGCACAAAAAGCGTCAGGACGGTGCCGGCGAGCAGTCCAAAAATATGCACGGCGGTCAGCGGTTTCCAAAGGGCCCCACCGGTGAGTGCGAGCGGGAGCAGCCCACCCGCGGTGGCCAACGTGGTCACGAGCACCGGACGCATGCGGGACAGACTGGCCAAAATCAATGCCTCATGGAGGCTGGTCGTTTCAGCGCGCGCTTCTTCGATGGCCTCACACAGGACGATGATATGACTGACGACGATGCCAGCCAGGCTCACGCACGCCAGCATGGCCATAAATCCCACTGGAGCACCCGTCAGAGCCAGCCCACCGAGCGCCCCGATCAATCCCAATGGCACCGTCAGCATGACAACGGCCGACCGGGAAAACGACTGGAATTGCACGACCATCGCCGCCGCGATCAATGCCAGCGAGACGATCATCACCCCTCCCATTTCGCGACGGCTCGCCACCAGTTCTTTATCCTCGCCCTCAATCGCCACTTCATACCCGGCCGGCAAGACCAGCTGCTCCACAGCCGAACGCGCCCGCGCCACGACCGCCGCCGGCAAATCCCCAAAGGGCGCATACGACTCCACCACCACCGACCGCCGACCCCCATGACGATGGAAAACCGCGTATCCCGGCTCCAGCGACACCTCGGCCAGCTGCGCCAACGGCACCGGCGCCCCATCAGCCACCTGCACTGGCAGGCGGCGCAACATCTCCACCGCCTCGGGACCTCCCGCCGCCTCCAGCCCCGCCCACAGCTTGAACACAACCGGCACCGCACGCCCGGACTCCCTCACCTCGGTCACCCGCAGCCCAGCCCCCACCGCCTGCACCGCCCCCACGAGCGACTCCGCCCCCACCCCCAAGGCAGAGGCCCGGCTCTGGTCCACCTTGATCCGCAAGGAATCGACTGGAACCCCCAACGTATCATCCACTTTGTACCCGCCGGCATTTTTCACGATGGCCGCCACGGCGTCGGCCAGCCGTCGCAGTACGACGGGGTCATCACCCGTGAGGCGAATTTGCACCGGGGCCTCGACCGGCGGCCCCTGCTCAAGCTGTCGCACCACACAACGGGCGTCGGTCACCTCCCGGTCGAGCGCCGCGCGGATCTTGACTATCAGAGCCGGGACCTCACTCGCTTGGCGCGTATTGATTAAAATTGTCGCCCGATGGTCCGCGGGTGGCTTGGGCGTGATGTTGTAATAAAACCGCGGACCCGATCCCCCCATAAAAATGGCCCCGCCCACAATCTCATCGTGGGGCTGCAGCAACGCAAAAATACGATCACACACCGCGCGAGTCCGCTCCAATGAGGATGATTCCGGCAGGGTAACATCGACCAGCAATTGATTCCGATCAGCCGGAGGAAAAAACTGCCGTCCCAGCCCGGGCACGAGCAGCAGGCTGGCCAGCAGCACGACATGAACCGCCATCAACACCTTCCACGGATGCCGCAAACCCGCCGCCAACACCGCCCGATACGACCCCAGCAAAGCGGCGCGCAAGCGGTCAATCCCTCCCATGGAAAAACCACGCTGCGCCCCGTCATGATGCAGACCGCCCTGCCCCCTCAAGATCCATCGTCCAAGCAATGGCACAAAAGTCATGGAAACAATCCGTGAGCACACCAACGACAGCGTGACCACCACCGGTAATGCGTAAATAAATGATTTTTTGTCACCGGGCAGCAGAAGCAGCGGCAGGAAGGCGAAAATGTTAATCAGGGTCGCGAAGAAAATCGCACGACGAAGTTTCCAAGGTCCGAGCCATGCGGCCACGCCGCGGGGCGTACCGGCCGCGAGTTCGCGATTGATGCCGTCGGCGGCCACGACAGGATCATCGACCAGCATACCCAGCGCAATGATGAGGGCGGTAATGGAAATTTGATGCAGTGGAATCCCCAACGCCCACATGCCGGCCAGCGTCATCGCCACTGTCAGAGGGATGGCACAGGCCACAATCACCGCCGCCCGCCACTCCATGAGCAACAAGGCCACCACCATAATCACCGCCACCGCCTCGAGGAAACAACGATTGAAATGACTGAGCCGCAACTTCACCGAAGCCGGTTGATCGGAAAGTGTGTGCACCTCCACTCCAGCCGGCAGGGCCGGCACCACACCATCCACCGCCGCCCGCACCTCACGGTCAAACCGACTAATCGTCCCGCCGGTCTTCATTTCCACCGCCAGCAGGACCGACCGCTCCCGGGTCAGCCGGTCATCGCCGGACCGGCGCATCACATCCACATGAAATGGAAGCGGAGTCACATCGCCGCGGCGCACATCGAGCAACTCCTCCAAACGCAGCGGCTGGCCGTCTGCACCGCGCCCCAGCACCAGATCGCGAAGCTCGCGCTCGCTGCCTAGTCCGGGTGCCACCCGCACGGGTAAATTCGTCTCCGTCCCGGAAATCAAAGATCCCGGTATAAAGTGTCCCTGACGCCCGATGACCTCAATCAAACGGCTCAACGGAATCCCCTCCTGCTGCAACCTCGCAGGCGATCCCGTCAGTTCAATGGTCTCGGGAACTTCCCCCACCGTCCGCACACGGCCTACCTCGGAAACCGTTTCTAAAACCTCCACCAGCCGGTGCACCCCGTCCACCACCGGACGATAGTCGTTCGCCGTACCACTGCTGACCGCCAGCAACAACGTTACCACATCTCCAAAATCCGTCTGCAAAACCGGCGGTCGGCAACCAACCGGCAGTGGCACTTCCGCCAGCCGCCCGCGCAACACATCCCATTCTTGTTCGATCCGCCCCAGACCGGCCGGCCGCTGGCCCAGGGTGATAATGGCCACATTGTCGCGCGTCTCGCTGCTCACTTCCAGCATCGACGCCATTTCGATCGTCCTCTGCTCGAGCGGCCGAGTCACCTGCTGCTCGACCTCTGCAGCCGAGGCCCCCGGCCAAATGCAGACGATGCGGGCGATCCGTCCCGGTAAGGCCGGATCCTCCTGCCGCGGGAGCTGTACCAACGCAAAAAAACCACACGCCAAGGTCGCCACCAAGGCTGCCCAGCCCGCACTTGGATGTTCAACCCACCAGCGCGCCAGCCCGCCGCCCACCGGACCATCCGGCATCTCGCGCCTGCATTGACTCATGGCTGTTCCTCCCGCTCCATACCCCCAACAACTGACACCACCGGCGGAAGCGCGCTCATCACCGTGAAATCCAGAGTCTCGACCGTCAACCCGGGACCAAAGGCCATCGCCCGTCCCGCTGACGGTGGCCCGCCCCCGCAGGCCCCAGCCATCAGATCCTGCAGGATAAACATGATACTGGCCGACGACATGTTGCCAAAGCGCCGCAGCACGCTGCGCGACAACTCCATTTGTTCGTCCGTCAGGCCGCAGGCGTCCTGCACGCCATCCAAGATCAACCGCCCCCCGGGGTGAACGGCCCACCACTGCGGTCGCGGTTCGCCGGGCACACCCGAAAGCGCCTCCGTGGCCCGGAACCACTGGCGGATGCGCGCCGGCAGCCGAGCGTCGAGCGTCATGGCAAATCCATGATCTTCGATATGCCAAGCCATCCGCTCGGCATCCGCCACACTCAGATGACTGGCGCAAGCGTCCAAACGCAAACCATCCGGCCGCGACGTAATCAAGGAAGCCGCCGCCCCGTCCGCAAATAACAAAAAGGAGACTAGCCGGTCCATCCGCTCGGTCTGCTGCAGATGCAGGCTGCACAGCTCCAAATTCACCATCAGGACCACGGCTTCCGGATCTGCCTCGACCACCTGCTTCGCATTGCGCAGACCAATCAAACCAGCATGACACCCCATGAACCCGATCAGGGTGCGTTGAACGGATGGCGCCAGTCCGGCGTCCCGCACAATATCAATATCCAGCCCGGGAGCATAAAACCCCGTGCAACTCGTGACAATCAAGTGCGTCACCCGGTCAAGCCGATCGTCCCGCCGCCGCAACGCCTCCACCGCCTGCAACGCTAGCACCGGAGCCTCCCGCTGATACGTCTTCATCCGCTCGCCCGTCGTCGGAAAAGATCCCGGTTGATAAAACCCTCCCGGACCAAAAGCAGGCTGCAGCACCGTATACCTCGACTCAATGCTCGCCCCAGCGCTGATTTTCTGCATTTTCTCCACGACTTCCGGCGGTCCGACCCACGTCGAAAGTGACTCGAGAAAAGCAGGCTGGCCTTCGGTCGGAGGAACACTGCAAGCCACGGAATTAAGATAAGCAGGCATGGAAAACTAAAATGAAGCCAGCGCGTGGCCGGCGATGCGCATCAGCCCCCGACCCGGCGGATAACTGTTGCCCACGATACCAATGAATGAATCAGCCACCGCCTGTTGGCGCGACAGCAGCTGCAAAATCGAATCCGCCAGCCACGGGCGCCGGATACACGTTTGAAAAAGCTCGCACAACAACGACTTGGCCCGCTGACGGCGCGCCCGCATCCGGGCATACCCAGCCAGCGCCGCCGGCACATCGCTCCAACCCGCCATCAACCCGGTAGCCAGCTCGTCCGCCGTCCACAAAGCCGCATAAATCCCCTCGCCCGTTAATGGATCAATGTAACCAGAAGCATCCCCCACCAGCGCCGCATCCTCCGTGGCCGCCCGCCGGACGCGCGCACTGGCCGGAAAGGTCGCCCCCGGCCGCACCCCGTCCGGCAATGGCTCGATCAACGCCGCTAAATACGGACTGAGCGCCAAACGCCGGTTGATCGCCTCCACCACCGACGTCGCCCGCAACTCAGCAGGATCACACACCAACGAAACATTCACCGTGTCCGCATGAATCGGATTCACCCCGATATACGTCCCGTCCGCAAAAACATGCATCTGGCCAAATGGCGACGTCGCCTGCCGCGACGGCCGGTCAATATGAATGGCCGCCCGCGACCGGCGCACCGGCAACGACAACCCTAACATCCGCGCCGTAGACGACTTCCGCCCGTCCGCCCCCACCAATACCCGCGCCGCCACCGGCTCGAAGTCCGGCGCCGTCGCCACCCACCGGCCCGCCACCCGCTCCAACGCCGGCCGCACCCCCATGCGCACTACCACGCCAGCCTCCCGAGCCGCCTCCAACAACGCGTTGTCCAACGCCGGCCGCGGCAGCGCCAACCCGTGATCCGGCGCCTCCACGTCGCGAGGAAACCGAGTCTCCAGCCGGTGCAGCGAGGGCGAAACCATGATCATCCCATGCAACGAACGCGCCCCGGCCTCAACCCGCGCCCGCATCCCGACCCGCTCCAACAACGCCACGCCCGCGGGACAAAGATACATGCCGCACACCCGCGCCGGCAACACCGCATGAGCCTCACACAAAACCACCTGACAGCCGGCCCGAGCCAACAGCCACGCGGTCATCGAGCCCGCTGGCCCGCCGCCCACCACCAAGACATCCGCCGTCTTCATGACTTGGCGCGTCCCAACGTCACATGAACTTTCACATCAACAGTATCCTTCACTTTAATCAGTCCGGCCAGCGTGCTCGGCGGGGTCAGCTTGAACGCTTTCAACGACACCGGAAAGGCCAAATCAAAACTCACCTGCTCCTTGGATTCCCGAAGCCCGGTCACTTCCGCCACCACTTTCCCCGTCGTACCCGCCATCGTCAGTACCACCGGCATCCGGCCCGGCATGTCGCCGGCCGGCCGCACGGCCGCCTCCGGCACGTCGTCCACCGCGATTTTAATGAGCTTAAAAACCGCGGTATTAAACATTTTCCACATGTTCTCATCCCGACCATCATCCTGCGTATTCATGCGCTGTACCTCAACCGCCGAGGTCGCACTCACCAGACGGCCACCCACCCCGTCCTCAACCGTCACCTGCAGCGGCACCGCCGTCACCGTGCCCTCAAAATCATGCAACGTGGAATACCCTTTGAAGGTCACATCAGATTTTCCCACCCACACGTCGGCATGCGCCACGGACCAGAGCGGAAGCAAGAACAAGAGCACACGAGGAATCGTTTTCATTTAATTGATGCCGGGAATCATCCGGCGGAGGCGGTTCAAGGCCGGGATATACTGCCAGTAAGGTTTACGAAACGGCAGGTGGTTCATCACCCGCAACGCCAGCTTGGTGGCCGTGCTGTGGCCTTCACACGAAAGCATCACATGCGGATGCACCGCCTGAAACGCACGCAGCCGCGTCTCCAGCCAGCCCGGAGGCGTGGCGTGCGAATAAAAGAATTCCAGATCCGGTAACTCCGCCCGCCGCTGCAGATCCGCTTTGGCAAACAACCCGGCCGCCGCATCATCCGCGATCGGACTGCCATCATACAACCGAATGCCGCTCGTGATATACACCGCATTCGGCGCCTGAATACGATCCTCAATAAATGAAAGCGTCTCGCCCACCGTCTGCTCACTCTCCTGCGGCCCACCCAAAAGAAAAACCCAGAGCGCAATCAAACCATGCTCCTCCAATAACCGCGCCGCCGAAAACAAGGCGTCACGACGGTAACTCTTTTGATAACTCTCCAACATCGTGTCCGAAGCACTCTCCGCCGTCAAAATCACACTGCGAAATCCAACTTCCCTCATCGCCGCCAATAACTCGCCCGGAAGCTTCGACGGATTCAATCCCGTTCCCACATAATTCGCATGCAGCTTGCGGTCACGCAACGCCGTCAAAACCGCCAACGCATGGTGCGCCGGCAAATTAAAGGTGCTGTCCACAAATTCAAAATCACGCACCCCACGCTCCATCGCCCCCTGCACTTCGTCCGCAATCACCTCCGGATTTAAAAATCGATACCGCGTCCCCTCAATGCGCCCATACGTGCAATACGTACACTTCAGCGGACACCCACGCTTCGTCTGCAATGGATACCCCGCGTCCCCACGCAAATACGGACGCAAATCCTTCACCCACTCGTAAAGCCGCGGCGATGGCAAATCACCCGTCCGCAATACCCGAAAAGGAACCCGCTCAACCCCACCCGGCGCCCCCACCACCGCCAGCGGTGACTCGCCCGCCTCCAGCCTCCCCAATAATAAAGGAAAACTCTCCTCCCCCTCACCCAGTAAAACATGGTCCGGCTTCACCCGGTCCATCACCAGCTGCGGCGCTACCGTGCCCGCCGGCCCGCCCACAATCACTTTCAAACCAGGCCGGAGCCGCCGCGCCTCCGCCACCAACGCCGCCGGCGCTTCCAGGTAACTCTCAAATCCATGAAAATCACTGTTGTCAATGTTCCTGATCCCCACCGCCAAATAGTCGGTCGGCCACTCGGTCAATAATCGCCGGAATTCTTTCCATTGAGTCTTGGTCTCAGGAAGATCGAGAAACTTCACCTCGTGCCCCGCATCCCGAGTGGCGCTGGCCACAAAAGCCAACCCCAAGGGAGCCACGCGATACGGACTCATCGTCGCGTTGGCATTAAGAAATAAAACGCGACAACGCATCAGACAACACTCGCAGTATATCCTCGAAATAATCGCCACGCAAATGATCAGCCACCGATCGCACCCCGCTAGGCATCATAGCGAACTGCTCAGTACATTTGCCAACGCGGACGCCCCCCCCCCCCTCATCTCCCTGAGTGTCTGGAAAAACCACCATTTTTTGCGATTGTGAGCGCCGCCTCGCCGCGGCATCATGGTGCAGGCTCGGCGCTGACGTGAGGGGGCGGGCTGAATCGATCACTCTATGAATGCATTTTTTCAGGATCTTGGCCGGACGGTAGTGTCGCGATGGAAGCGAGAGAATTTTTCTCTCGAGGTTTTCCCCGCTCTGGCGGCCGACGCCTTGGCGGAACGGCTGCCGTCGGAGCACGTCGCGCTTTCCGAATTGATGCGCGACTTTTTGCTTGAAGACGAGCAGCCGACGCAGACGCATTCCGGATTTGGCCAACCTGAGCTGGTGGTCTTTGAGCACCCCCGGTTTTACATTCAGATCTTGTTCTGGCTAGACGGCACGACGGACATTCACCAGCATGAATTTTCCGGCGCTTTTCATGTGCTTTCCGGTTCCAGCATTCACGCTCACTATGAGTTTGAGAACGCGCGCTCCATCACCCCGCATTTCCGCACCGGCGACGTGCGCATGAAGCAGATGGAATTGCTCGAAACCGGAAGCATCGTCCCGATTACTTCTGGCCGGAGCTGCATTCACTCGCTCTTTCACCTCGACACCCCGTCGGTTACCGTCGTCGTCCGAACCCAGCATGACCCGGGCACCGGCCCGCAATTTAACTACCTGCCGCCCCATGTCGCGCTCGACCCGGTCTTTAATGACCCGCTGACCATGCGCCGCAAACAATTGCTCGATGTGCTCGAGCAGCTCGATGACCCGTCATACGCCGACGTCGTGCTGCGCATGATCGCCGAACTCGACTTCGAACGCGGGTTTTTCATCCTCCAACACACGATGAATCCACTCCAGGCGCTGGACGCATGGACCGCCGCCCTCGATGCCTTTAGCAAGAAACACGGAGCCCTGGCCGCCGGCATGGCCGCCACCCTCGAAGAAGCCACCCGCCGCGATATCATCAAACAAATGCGGGCCACCATCACCGAACCCGAACACCGGTTCTTCCTGGCCTTGCTCATGAATGCCCCGGACCGCCACCACCTGCTCGAACTCGTCGCCCAGCGACATCCGGAGGAAGACCCAGTCGACCGCGTGCTCCAATGGGCCGGAGAATTAACGGTGGTCACCGATGAGGGTCTCGAGATCCTCGACGCTTCGTTCCCGCTGGACGTGGAAACCGACATCAATGAACACGCAGAATTGATCTTCAGCGTGCTGCGCACATGTTTACAGAATGGCACTCCCGCCGGTGATGACGCCGTCGACACCATTTACACCCGTCTCGCCAACTCATCGTGGCAGCTCCTCATCCAACCCACTCCCTAACCCCTCAGCTCTTCTTCCCTCAACAAATCCGCGAGCCGCCGTCAGCAATTCTGTCACTTCAGCATCAGTGACTTGCGGAAACTCGTCATACCATTCACCCACCGCTCGAAACCCCTCCGGCATCATGAGCGACACCCAATCGTCGACCAGCGGCTTGAGCTGTGCGTGAGCCTCGCGAGACGCCACGGGCACAGCGAGACACACGTGCGCAACCTGTTGGCGGCGCAGGGCTTTGACGGCCGCCTCCATCGTGGCGCCGGTTGCCACTCCGTCATCCACCAAAATGACTGTTTGACCAGCCATCCGAGGCGCACCCGCATGACCTCGATACCCTAACTCCCGGCGTTCCAGCACTTTCCTTTCTCGGGCCGCCACCTGCTCAATCATGGCTTCGGTGATGGCCTCAGCCTGCACCACCGAACGGTTGATCACCTGCACGCCCCCACTGGCAATGGCCCCCATGGCCAGCTCCTCCCATCCAGGCACCCCCAACTTGCGGACCACCAATACGTCCAGCGGCAGATGAAGCTCCCGCGCAATTTCAAAGGCCACCGGCACCCCGCCCCTCGGTAAAGCCAGCACCACCACATCCTGACGCCGCGTATAGCGGCCGAGCGCCCCCGCCAGAATACATCCGGCCTGCACGCGGTCCTTGAATCGATGCGTCGTGCTCATGTCCGTCAGCATACGTGAAACAATCGGCAACGAAAGCCGCCCCCTGACCTCCCTCAGGAGATCCCCTCCTCGTTGGTTCCTTCCCCTGCGGATCGAATCATGCACTCAACGCCTTGCTTGGATCTGCCATCCGTCACATGGTCATAACCATGAATCTTCCGCTCACTTTCGCGGCCATGACCGGCGGCTTGGCCCTGTTCTCGCTGGCGGCTCCCCCGTCGACGGTTGAACAGCCGTCGCCCCCACCCGAGGAGGTACGGACGCGGCTGGGATTGGACCCGTTTTACACGCGCTATCATGAGGCCATGGGGGTCCCGATTGTCTCATCCGACAAAGTTTCCCCGGCGGCGCTGCACGAAGCCGCCTTTCTGCTGCGACATATGTTGGCTGGGCGCGAGGATCTGGCCCGCGCCATCACAGACAACAAAATCCGGCTGGCCATCATGGCCCCGGATGAATTCACCACCGACATCCCCGAACACCGTCACCTCACTCCGCCCGAATATTGGAATCGCCGAGCCCGCGGACTAGGAGCCACCCACGACGCTCCCGCCGTGTCCTGCGGTGAGGAAAACTTACTCAGCCTGAAGGGAGACCCCTACTTCACGGAAAACATTTTGATCCACGAATTCGCGCATGTCATTCATCAGATGGGCCTGACCACCATCAATCCGGGCTTTGAGAAGGAACTTGAAAAAACCTATCAGGAAGCAGTGGCTCGGGGATTGTGGCAGGGGTTTTATGCCGGCACCAATGCCGCTGAATACTGGGCTGAGGGCGTGCAATCGTGGTTCGATTGCAACCGCCAGAACGACGCTTCCCACAACGAAATCAATACCCGGGACGAGCTCAAATCTTACGACCCCGCACTGGCGGCCCTCATTGCTCGCGAGCTGGGCGACCGGCCGTGGCGCTACCGCCGCCTCACCGACCGCCCCGCCGAGGAACAGTCGCACGTCGCCACCAAAGATCCCACCACCCTCTCGCGCACATTCTCGTGGCCGGCCCAGCGACCCGAAGGAAGCGACCCGCAACCGAATTAACCACCACCGCCTCACCGCCCCGCCCCCGGGGAACCCCCGCTCCATGCCCCCGCGATTACTTCTGGTCATCCCCTGCTTTCACGAAAGCGAACGCCTGCCCGGCTTCCTGCCCGGCCTGTGCGCCGCTCTCGTCGAATCAGCCCTGCCCGTCGCCGTCCAAGTATGCGACGATGGATCCGGCCCGGAGGAACAAGCCCGCCTCCGCGCCATCGTCGACGCCCTCCGCCCGTCATTTCCACTGCTGCGACCGCTGGCCAGCCAGCAGGAAAACCGCGGTAAGGGCGGCGCCGTCTACGGAGGATGGGCCCTGGCCACTACCGAGGAATTAGTCGGATTCGTCGATGCCGACGGCGCCGTTTCACCCGCCGAAACCACCCGAGTCGCGGCCCTCGCCCTCGACCCCGCTCAGACTGGCGCCGCCACCATTGCCGTCCGCGTCGGCGGGGGCGAACACCACATTCAACGCACCCCGGTGCGCCTCATCACCGGCCTCGGGTTCCGGATGATCGTTCGCCTGCTCTTCGGCCTGCCCGTGCCTGACACCCAGTGCGGATGCAAAATCGTGCCCACCGCCGCTTGGCGTGCCGTGCAGCCGCAGCTCCAGGAAAACAGGTTCTGCTTTGATGTCGAACTCCTCTGCCACCTGCTGCGCCATGGCACACGTCTGCACCCGGTCTCCATCGACTGGGTAGAAAGCCCCGGCAGCCGCATCCGCCCGAGCACGGTCGCCGAAATGTTTATTTCCCTCGTCCGCCTCCGCCGCCGTCTGTGGTCCGCCTAGTCGCGGTTAGCCCAGCCGCCGCCCGCCGCCCGGACGGTCGGCGCAAATCCGCATGACGACACCGCATCCATGACCACCTTAGAGGCCATGCCCGATCCCATCCATCCCCTGCGCGTCAAAATCTGCGGGCAAACCCAGCTCGCCGATGCCCTCCTCAGCGCGCAGGCCGGCGCCCACATGATCGGCGTTATCTTGTTCCCAGGATCCAAACGCTACCTCCCTCTCGACCAATCGGCCGCATGGATCCGCCAGCTGCCACCAGCCGTGGAAAGGGTCGCCGTTTTCGTCAATCCCACCGTGGACGAGGTAATGGCTGCGCTCGATCAGGAATTATTCCACACCGCGCAACTCCATGGCAGTGAAGGCCCTGACTTTTTCGCGGCTCTGAACGCTCGCGGTCTGCAGGGACGCTTGATCAAGGCCCTGCGCGTTCGGAATCAGTCTTCCATCGCCTCGCTCCATGAGTTTCCCACCCGCCGGTTTTTGCTCGACGGCCCCGACCCCGGCAGCGGCCAGCCCTTCGACTGGCAGCTGGCCGCCGAGGCCGTCACCCGCCATCCCGAGGCCAGCTTTTTGTTGGCCGGCGGCCTAACCCCGGAAAACGTCGCCACCGCCATCCAACGCGTCCACCCCCACGGCGTGGATGTCGCCAGCGGCGTAGAAACCGCCCCAGGCCACAAAGACCCGGACCGCCTCCAACAATTCATCAACAACGCCCTCACCACTCCCGCCGCCACGTACGACCCCCCCGGGGAGCGCTGACGCCCACGTCGGCCGCCCTCTTCACAGCCGCTAGGCGCCACCTTGATACCCAATTTCCCGTGAGCTACGCGGCGTGGAACACGACAAAAAAGCGAACCCGGTCGATTGCCAAAAAATCGTTCGGAGGAACGCTCAGGCCAGCACCGCCTGGACCACCTTACCATGCACATCCGTCAGCCGGTAATCCCGACCGCCATGACGAAAGGTGAGTTTCTCGTGATCGAAGCCCAGCAGATGCAGGATGGTGGCGTGGAAATCGTGCACATGCACTCCATCCTGCGCCACGGTTAATCCAAAGTCATCGCTCGCGCCATGGACCATACCCCCTTTGACTCCGCCGCCAGCCATCCAACAGGAAAAAACTTCTTTATGATGCTCTCGTCCCTGATGATTAGGGGTGTCGTTGTAGGCGGTCCGGCCAAATTCGGTCGCCCAGACGACCAAGGTATCATCCAGCATTCCGCGTGATTTCAAGTCGCGCAGCAATCCAGCAATCGGTTGATCTACATTGCGGGCCAGCGCATCATGCTCCCCCATGTTACCATGCGAGTCCCAGTTATGACTGGCTCCAGTATCTATCAATTCAATAAATCGCACCCCGCGCTCAGCCAGTCGCCGGGCCACCAAACACTGCCAGGCAAATCCCGTCGTAGCCCCGCGCTCGAGCCCGTACAACGCATGCGTCGCCTCCGACTCGCGCGTCACATCAAAAGCCTCCGGCGCCTCCGCCTGCATGCCAAATGCCGTCTCAAATGACTGCACCCGCGCCGCCAACGCCGCATCATCCCCTCCACGCTCCCGCAAATGACGCCGGTTCATCCGCTGCAACAAATCTAACTCCATTTCCTGCATCGATGGCACCGCCTGCCGCGGCTTCAAGTTCGGCACCGGATCATCCCCCGGCGTCACCCGCACCCCCTGATGCACCCCAGGCAGGAAATCATTGCCCCACACCTGACCGCCCGCATACGGCAAATGCGGCGCCAACACCACAAATGACGGCAGGTTCTGATTGTCAGTTCCTAAACCATAACTCACCCACGAACCAATACTCGGACGCGCAAAACTAAAACTGCCCGTATGCATCTGCAGAGTGGCCTCAAAATGATTGCCATGATCAGCCGTCATCGAACGAATCAAACAAATGTCGTCCATACACTCGCGAATCCGCGGGAATAAATCACTCACCAACGTGCCCGCCTGACCGCCAGGCCGGAACTCGCGCTTCGGGGCAATCAAAAATTTGCCAGCCCCCGGCAACCCGCGCGGCACTTTCTGACCATGGTCCGCCACCAGACGCGGCTTGGGGTCAAACGCATCAAGATGCGAAACCCCGCCCGTCATAAATAGAAAAATCACCCGCTTCGCTCGCGGCCGGAAATGCGCACGCCCAAGCTCCACCTCACTCTGCCCCGCACGACTCATCTCCGCCAAAATCGCCGGCATCATCAACGACCCGCCCACCAGCGAACGAAGCGTGGCACGGCGCGAATATCGACGAAATCCCGAAGTCATACTTCCCCATTATAACCACCACTACCCAACCGCCAGTCCAAACCTGCCCGCCAAACGCCCCGCCCACTCCGCCCCCCCCACCAGCCAGACATATCCAAAAATCCATGGCTGATGGCGGCAGCCAGCGTACCATGGCTTCATTATTGCTGAAGTTCCCACCACACCGATGTCCCACTGGCAACACTTTCAAGAAAATTTCCTCCGCGACACCACCACCGGCCTCTCTCTGGACGTGAGCCGCATGGGGTTTGATCCTGACTTTTTTGATCGCATGGCGCCCCTTTGCACCAAGGCGCTCGATGAAATGGCCGCGCTGGAAGCCGGTGCGATTGCCAATCCGGACGAAGGTCGGATGGTCGGCCATTACTGGTTGCGCGCCGCCGCACTCGCCCCCACCCCGGCCCTGCAGGCCGAAATCGAACGGGACATCGCCGCCAGTGAATCCTTTGCCGCCGCCGTCCATGCCGGCACCATCGCCGCACCCAGCGGTCGCCCGTTTTCTCGCCTCCTGATCATTGGGATCGGCGGCAGCGCCCTCGGACCACAATTAACGACCGCCGCCCTCATCGATGAATGGCAGGCCCCGGTTCGGACCCACTTTTTTGACAATACTGATCCCGAAGGGTTTCAACGGATTCTGGCGGAAATCGGCCCTGATCTGGCCACCACTCTGACGGTGGTTATTTCCAAATCGGGGGGCACGCCGGAAACGCGCAACGGCATGCTGGCCGCCGAGGCCGCCTATGCCGCAGCTGGCTTGGACATGGCCCGCCAGGCGGTGGCCGTCACCGGCACCGCCGCCGGCGGTATTTCCAGCAAACTGGAAGCCTACGCCATCGAGCACGAATGGCTGAAGATTTTCCCCATGACGGACTGGGTCGGAGGCCGCACCTCGGTCATGAGCACAGTCGGACTGGTGCCACTCGCCCTGCAAGGAGGCGATATCCGGGCATTTCTCGCCGGCGCCGCAGCCGTCGACGAACGCACTCGCTCGGCCCCAGCCCGACAAAACATGTCGCTCCTCCTCGCTCTCGCCTGGCACCACGCCGGCGGTGGACAAGGTGCCAAAGACATGGTCATCCTCCCGTACAAAGACCGCTTGGCCCTCATGAGCAAATACCTCCAGCAACTCGTCATGGAATCTCTGGGCAAACAACACGACCGCCACGGAGCCATAGTCAACCAAGGCATCGCCGTCTATGGCAATAAAGGATCAACCGACCAGCACGCCTATGTGCAGCAGCTGCGCGATGGCGTGAACAATTTCTTCGCCACCTTTATCGAGGTCCGGGAAGCCTCCCTCACTCCGCAGGCGGAAGTCGATCCAGGAGTCACTCCGGGCGATTACCTTCAAGGGTTTCTCCGCGGCACGCGCTCCGCCCTTTATGACAATGGCCGCCAGTCGGTCACCTTGTCGATTCCACGCGTCGACGCCTTCCACCTCGGCGCCTTGATCGCTCTCTACGAACGCGCCGTCGGCTTCTACGCCAGCCTCGTCGACATCAACGCCTATCATCAACCCGGCGTGGAGGCCGGCAAAAAGGCCGCAGCCGTATTCCTCGCCCTGCTCGGTCAGGTGCGCGCCGCGCTTTCGTCCCAACCGCAGACCGCCGCCACCGTGGCCGCCACCGTGGCCGCCGATCCCGAAGACGTCTGGCATTGCCTCAACCACCTGGCCACCAATCAGCCAAGCATCATCTGCACCCCGGGCCACTCCCCCGCCACCGACACCTTCGCGCTGGCCCCATCCACCGGCCTAGAGGGAAAATAAACCAGTCCCTCCAGAAGGCGGGACCCAATAACCTACCCGACCAGATCAACGGGTAGGTGACAACCCGGCGAGGCCAGCCGACCGGTAACCGCAACAGCGGCCGCCCTAAAGCGTATCACCCCCAGCCGCCCAGCCGGCCGCCCATAGCTCATTTGCTGCTCAATCCGTCAGCGGCGCCTTGACCCACCGGCGGGCCTTGAATTCAAATCGCGGCAGGCTACCGGGCGGAAAAACCTCGACTGGGATGCGCAGCGCCAGTGCATCGGTCAGGCTTTTTTCCAGCATGGGGGCCAAGGAAGCATCTGCTTCATGGTGGAATTCCACCACCAGCCGCAACTCCAGCATGCCATTCAACCATTCCTCTCGCACTTGATACTCTGCCACTTCCGGAAAAAGCCGCAGCACTCCCTCAATGGCACTAGGGTAAATATTGACCCCGCGCACGACCACCATGTCGTCGGTTCGACTCAATATCCCACCCGCCAACAACAACCCGCCATCCGCCGCCCGCGCTTTGATGACAAAATCTCCGGTGCGATAGCGTAACAAAGGACACCCCAGCCGGTCCAGCGTAGTCAACACCAGCTCGCCCTGACCTCCATTCGGAACTTCGCGGCCGGTCTCAACATCAATGATCTCCGCAAAATACGATTCTTCGATAATGCGTAAAAACCCCGGTAGCCCAGGCTCTTCATGCGTCACCGGCCCGGCTTCGGTCAGCCCATGGTGGTCAAAAATGACCGCGCCCGGCCACAAGCTGGCCAACCGCTGCCGGGTCGCCGCAATGCTTCCGCCCGGCTCGCCCGCCACAATAACCATGCGAATATTCGTTTCAATCTGGTGAGCGACCCGAGCTTCGCCCAGCCGTACCGCATACGTCGGCGTGCAGCACAATACAGTGGCCCGGTTCTCCGCCATCGCCTGCAACCGCGCCGTACTCGACAGCCCGCCGCCCGGCATGGCCATCAACCCCATGCCCAAAGCGGCCTCAAAAGCCGTCCAAAACCCCAAAAATGGACCAAATGTGAAAGCAAAAAAGACACGATCCCGGCCAGGAACCACCCCAGCCGCCTCATATACCCGCCGCCAACACCCGAGCATGGCCGCCCAATCTTCAGAAGTATCAAGCCACGGCAGCGGACGCCCCGTGGTACCACTGGTCTGACAAAACCGCGTGTAGCGCTCCAACGGCCACGACAAATTTGTGCCATACGGCGGACATCCCTCGCGGTCAGCCACTAAGTCATGCTTGGTCAACAACGGACAGCGGGCCGCAAAATCCGCCAAGCTCCGCGGCCGCCACTTTTTTGGCAGCCGCCGGGCATAAAATTCATTGGCAGGCAATATCACCGCCAACAGGCGGCGTAACTTGTCCCACTGCACATCACGCACAGCCATCTCAGTATCAGGTGACCGGATACGAACGGGTACTGACATCAGTATAACCCGCCGCCACCGCGACCGCCGCCAACTCAGTCGTCGGACGAATCAGCCCACCCCCCAGCCCACTCGTCACCGGCGCCACCGCCGCCGGAGCAGCCGCCTTGTCCGGCGGAGCCGATGGCTTGAATTTGACCACCATAAACCCCCCAGCCGCCGCCATCACAATGCCCGCCACAAACGGAAACGGCAAATGATACGATTTGCCAGCCAGCCGATCTAACCAGATCGAAACCAACGCATTCACCACCGGCGCACCAGCGAAAACAATCGACATGACCACCGCCGGGGGATTGGCCACTTTCCCCTTAAAAGCCGCCCCCAAAGCCAACAGCGTGGTAAACGCCCCAATCGCCCCAGCCACCCCCGCAATAAAACTCCAGTTGATACCGCCCGCCGTGAACTTCCAAGTCGCCCCGGATGTCTTCAAAATGAACAACGGCCCCAGAATGGCCACCACAAAATACGCCACCCCCACCAGCAGGAAGGCTTTGTAACGACCGTTGACCGGATCGCCCATCAAAACCTGCCCTTTGTGCAGTAGAATACCATAAACTCCCCACGACACAACGGTCATGAGGGCGAAGAGAAGCCAATGGTGACCCATGGGTGTGCGCGAAGGATTAGAGGTGAGAGATGACACGGGGTGACAAGGATGCGTCCGGTCAGGAGAAGACCAGACCCAACGAATGAGACCAGGCTTGCCTGCGCAATCTCCCGGCCAGCCTTCACTCTTCGCTCGCCCTGCTTTCAAACAAGAGAAAAAATCCACTACGCCCCACCTCTCTCTCACCAAATTTCGAAAAGTCCTTTCGCATCCGCCCGCCATGCTCTCAATTGCGCTATGGCCCGTCCCCTCACTCATCCCCGCCGCTCCGAATGAATGCCTTCGGCTACTTCTTTCACCGCATCGGCTCGAAACTCGGTATCCTCAGCGAACGCCATCGCTGGGGCGCTATCAATCGCGAAACCCAGATCCTCAGCGAAGCCGAAGACTTGCTCGGACGCCTGGCCTGGCCAGACGTCAAGGACATCGACGACCTCTCCGGTGAATATTGGCAGATCCGTGACCTCGATCAACAACAGGAAATGCTGCGCCAGGCGTCCCTCTCCGCCGATGAACGCAATGAACAACTGAGGGAATCACTGTACGACATCGAAGACGCCGCCGAAGCGCGCCTCAAAGGCCTTCGAGAACTGAAATCAAAACGCATGGAAGAAGCCCTCGGCCTAATGCGGGAAATCGACCAACTCAAAGACTGGAAGGAAGAAACAAAAAAGAAATACACGAACTTAAAATCCAAAATCGAGCTCATGCGGCGGCTCGGACAAAATGACGAAGACATCAGCAGCGAGGTCGTCAAAACCGAGGCGGCCATGGCCAGACTCAAGGAGGAATTCACCGGCGACCTCGGCGACATCAACGCCAAAACCGCCGCCATCGAAACCCTCGAAAATGAAATTGCCGGCATCGAGGCCGAGTTGAATGAAAGCAAATCCAAAGTCAAAGAGGAAACAGCCGAATTGACCGCCGAGGTGGGACGCCTCTCGAAACAAATCGCCGAACTCTCAGCCAAAATCGGGGCCCTCGAAAATGCCAAGTCCAACTTTTATTTCACCGTCGGCCACTACCTGAGCAACCGCTTGGAATCCCGCTCCCCGGACATCGTCGCCGTGCTGCGCAAACACCGTCCACTGATCTCACGGATTTTTTATTACCGGCGATCCATCGCCCTGAATCAACAACTGACCCGGCAGGATAAAAGTCGCTAAGCCTCATGGACGCGGCACGGCTCGCCTTCCTCACGTCTCATCGGGCCCATGATGCCCGGGCGCTCCTGCGCCGGTGGCAATCCGCCGTACGCCAGGCCGGCTGGCACCACCGCCCGCTGGCCGCCCTCAACGGCTGGCCCGTGATAGCCGTCGAGTCGCCCGCCGCCCGGCAGTCACCCGGCGGTCTCTACCTCAGCGCCGGCGTGCACGGCGATGAACCTGCCCCCGCATGGGCCCTGCTCGAATGGTTTGAAACCCACGCACGCCACCTGCGCGACCGCCCCGTCACCATCGTGCCATGCTTCAACCCTCACGGCTTCGCCGCCAACACCCGCACCGACCACCTCGGCGAAGACCTCAACCGCCAGTTTCACCGCATCGACCACCCGCTGATCACCCCATGGCGTGATTGGCTGGGAACTCGCCAGTTCGCCCTCGGTCTCTGCCTCCACGAAGATTACGACGCCCGCGGCACCTACTGCTACGAACTCAGCCGCCGCCACGCCCCACACCTCGGCGCCCAATTCCTCGCCGCCAGCGACCCGGTCATACCCCGCGAAAACCGGCCCCGCATCGAGGGACGCCGCGCCGTCGACGGCGTCATCCGACGGTCCACCCCGCCCCGCGACCTGCCCGGTCACGCCGAAGCCATGGCCCTTCACTTCCACCACGCCTCGCATACCCTGACCTTCGAAACCCCCTCCGAATTCTGCCTCCATGACCGGGTCCAAGCCCACCGCCTCATCCTCGAGGCCGCCCAGCGGGAAATGAATTGGTAAACAACCTACGCCCGTTTCTGCCACTCGCTTTTCCCTCGTCCCGCTCCCAATTTATCCTCTTTCATCCCAAAAACCCAAACCCCCACACCCACTGCCACCCATGAAATCCACCGCCCTGCTCACCAGTCTGGCCATCCTCGCCACCGCCCTCGGCCTCAGCCTGCGCGCCGCTGAACGCGCCAGCACCCCCAAACCCCTGCGCGCCCTGCTCGTCATCGGCGGATGCTGCCACGATTACGCCAAACAAAAAGAAATCCTCAAAGCCGGTCTCGAAGCACGCGCCAACTTGACCGTCGACGTCCTTTACACCGCCGATAGCGGCACCAGCTTCCGCTTTAAAGAATACGAAAACCCGAAATGGGCCGAGGGATACGACGTCGTTATTCACGATGAATGCACTGCCGATGTCAAAGACGCCGCCCTCGTCGAAAACGTCGTCGCCGCCCACCGCGAGGGCGTGCCCGCCGTCAATCTCCACTGCGCCATGCACAGCTACCGCGTGGGGATTTTCAACTCCCCAGTAGAACCAGGCTCCCCCGACGCCTTGTGGTTCGAAATGCTCGGTCTCCAGTCGAGCGGCCATGGCCCGCAGGAACCCATCGCCGTCACCATGACAGACGCCAGCCATCCAGTCACCAAAGGCCTCACCGGATGGACCACCAGCAAGGAAGAGCTTTATAACAACCATACCATTTTCCCCACCGCCCACGTCCTCGCCCGCGGCACCCAAGGGAAACAAGAAGCCGTCGTCGCTTGGACCAATCACTACGGCCCGAAAAAAACCCGGATCTTCTCCACCACCATCGGCCATAATAACGAAACGGTCGCCGATGACCGCTACCTCGACTTCATCACCCGCGGGCTGCTCTGGTCCGTCGGCAAATTAGACGACCAAGGCCAAGCCGCTGCCGGCTTCGGGCCGACCACCACCACCAAATAACCCGCCGCCCCCCTCGGGAAAATTTGAACTCCCGCCCCGGCCCAGTAGTCCCACTCCCTCGGAATACCGGCCGCCCACACCCCAATCCCATGAATTCATCCACCTTCATCCTCGCCTCCACCCGCCTGCTCGCCGCTACCTTGCTCGCCGCCGGGCCAGCCACCCACGCCGCCGAACAAACATTCGACTTCAAAGACCCCAAAGGCGTGAATAATGCCACTTTTAAGCTGGATGCCGTGCTCGAAACCATCACCGGCTCAGCCAATGGCGTTTCCGGAACCCTGACCATCGACCGTGAAAAACCCGAGGCCACCAAGGGTGTCATCACCATCGCGGCCCCGTCGCTACACGTCGAAAACGCCGCCATGAAGGAACACATGCACGGTAAGGACTGGATCGACTCCACCACCCACCCGGAAATCAAGTTCACCGTCAACAGCCTGTCGGACTTCAAAATGACCGGCGACACCGCCACCGCCACCGTCGAAGGGAAATTTTCCCTCAAAGGTACCGAAAAAACCATCAGCGTCCCCGCCAAAGTCACCCTGCTGCCAGGGATGCTCGGCAAACGCAGCAATGGCAAGCTGGAAGGTGACCTCATGGTCGTTCGCACCACGTTCACTATCAAACGTAGCGACTACGGCATCAATCCAGCCGCCCCTACCGACAAAGTCGCCGATGACATCGAGGTCAGCCTAGCCATCGCCGGCGCCTCCCCGAAAAAATAAGGCCCCCGCCCAGCACTGCCCACTCGGCACCGGCAACAGGCAAAGCCAATCCCTCCTCAGCTTTCAGCTCTCCTTCCGCTTTCAGCTTTCAACTTTCAACTTTCAGCTTTCACCTCCCACCTCTCACCCCCTCCTCACCTCTCAGCCATTAGCCCTTCATCATGCGTCTCGCTCTCCGCCTCCTTGCCGTGATAAGTTTCCTCGGCCCCGCTGTCTGGTGGGCGGCTGACGGCGCTCATCCGGGCTGGTCAAAAAACACCGTGGCCGTTCATACTCTGGACGAGATCACAGGGATCGAGCAAATCACTTACGAAAAGCGTTTTGTGCCAGGAATTGATACCCTCGCCTTCGGTCTCGTCGTGGCCGTCGGCCTGTCTGGGTTGAGCTCCATCATCGGTCGCCGACCCCGCTAAAGTCGATCGCCTCACTCTGGCCACGGCCGGTGTAATGCGTCACCTCGGCGTTTGCGGCTGGCTCCGGTGATGCTAGAATCACTTTCTGGCTCGTTGAGCCACTTCATCCCGGCTCATGTCCACTATCCTGCCCCTGCTCCATACCGCTTGGACCATCTTCCTCGCGTTGATGATCCTCAACGTCATGATCCTCGTCCATGAATGGGGGCACTTCCTCGCCGCACGGTGGCGGGGGCTCAAAGTCGACAAATTCCAGATCTGGTTCGGCCAGCCCATCTGGAAAAGAACGTGGAATGGCGTGCAATACGGCCTCGGCTGGATTCCCGCCGGAGGATTCGTCGCCCTCCCGCAAATGGCCCCCATGGATGCCATCGAGGGTGCCGGCCAAGAACCGCGCGCCTCACTGCCACCCATCACCCCGCTGGATAAAATCATCGTCGCTTTCGCCGGCCCTCTCTTCAGCATCATGCTGGCCGTCGTCTTCGCCGTCATGGTCTGGAAAGTCGGACGCCCAATCAATGAACCAACTGAACCTACGCAGATCGGGTACATCGCGCCCGACATGCCCGCCGCCCAGTCAGATCTCAAAATCGGCGACATCATCCGCGCCATCGACGGTCAGCCCGTCCAACGCTGGAACGGCCAAGTCAACAGCGTGATCTGGGGCATCGTCTCGAGCCACGGCGACCAAATCATCTTCACCGTCGAACGCGACGGCCGCACCCTAGACGTCCCTGTCACCCCGAAATTAGTCGCCCTCGACGGCAGCACTACCCCCGCCACTGGTCCAGTCGCCCGCCTCACCGACTTTGTCTTTAAACGCCCGCCCCTCCGCAAAGTCGGGCTGGTCGGCCGCGCCGCCACCCTGCGCGTCGAATCCATCCTCCCCCACAGCCCGGTCGACGAAGCCGGCCTGCGCCCAGGCGATGTACTCACCTCGCTCAACGGTCAGCCCATGGCCCATTTCATCATGCTCTACAGTCATGTGGAAAAAAATGGCACCACTCCATTCACCCTCGGCATCACCCGCCAAGGAACCCCGATGGACCTCGTCATCACCCCGCGCAAACCCGACAAACCCACGTCCGCTCAACGCCCAGAACTCGGCATCGTCTCGTTCGATGACCCCGCGCTTCGTACCACCCACCTCCACCAAACGCCCTTTGAACAAATTGGCGAAAGTCTGCAATCGATGAAAAACCTCATCGGCAGCATCGCCTCGAAAAGTGAAATCAGCGTGGCCCACATGGGTGGCCCGGTCACCATCGTGCGCACGTACATGACGATCCTGCAGAATCCCGAAGCCTGGCGCTGGGTCCTCTGGTTCTCGGTCTTTCTGAATGTGAACCTCGCGGTCATGAACATGCTGCCATTCCCCGTCCTCGACGGCGGCCACATCACCATGGCCATCATCGAGTGGATCCGCCGCCGCCCTATCGAAGTCCGCGTCCTCGAATACGTGCAGAGCGCCTGCGTCATGCTGGTCCTCGGTTTCTTCATCATGGTGACTCTCAAAGATATGGGCGACGTCGCCGACAGCAGCGGCGACCGCCCCGAGCGCATCGAATTCGCCCCGCGCCCGGCCACCGCCCCATCCCAGTAAGCTCCCGCTCAGCTTCAGTAACCGTCCGCCCAGCTACAGCAACCGCCCGCCCAGCTTCAAGGCCCCCACCCCATGCCCGCCGCCACCACCCCGCACTGCCCGGACCTCTACAATTACCACCGCCGCCTCACTCGCGAGGTGAGGGTCGGATCCGTCGGTATCGGCGGCCATCACCCCGTCCGCGTCCAGTCCATGATCACCTGCGATACCATGGACACTCAAGCCTGCATCCAGCAAACGCTAGACCTCGTCGCCGTCGGATGCGAAATCGTCCGCATCACCGCTCCCACCGTCAAAGACGCTGCCAATCTCAAAGCCATCGCCGCCGGCCTGCGCCACCACGGCTGCACCATCCCGCTCGTCGCAGATATCCACTTTAAACCCGAAGCCGCCATGGAAGCCGCTCAATGGGTCGAAAAAGTGCGCGTCAATCCAGGTAACTACGCCGATTCCAAAAAATTCAAAATCGTCGAGTATTCTGATGCCCAATACGCCGCGGAACTCGATCGCATCCGCGAGCGTTTCAGCCCGCTCGTCCGCCTCTGCCAGACGCGCGGCGTCGCCATGCGCATCGGCACCAATCACGGGTCGCTGAGCGATCGCATCATGAATCGCTACGGCGATACCCCTCTCGGAATGGTCGAAAGCGCCCTCGAATTCGCCCGCATCGCCCGCGATCACGGCTATCACGAGTTCGTCTTCTCCATGAAAGCCAGCAATCCCAAGGTCATGATTGCCGCCTACCGACTGCTCGTAGCAAGGTTGTACGAACTCGGCCCTGATTGGAATTACCCCATCCACCTCGGCGTCACCGAAGCCGGCGACGGCGAAGACGGCCGCATCAAATCCGCCATCGGCATCGGCTCACTCCTCAGCGATGGCATCGGCGATACCATCCGCGTCTCCCTCACCGAGGATAGCGTCCACGAAATCCCCGTCGCCCGTACCCTGATCTCATCCCTCCTCACCGCCTCCTCATAAGCCCCCTCCAAGGCAACTTCGCTCGCAAGCATCTCGCCCCCACTAGCCCAGCTCCATTGGCTCACGGCCAAAAATGACCGATTTTCTGTCCCAGTTCGACACACTCACCTCCAGCTCTCCCAGCTCCATTCGCCCCTCCCTTCTCCACTGGAGAAGAATTTAAAAAATCTGCTGCAAAAATTACTCATTATAGTATAAATTATATTTACTATATGATTACACTTGGTCGCCTCCACCAAATCCCGCGCCAAATTCATTTTTTCTGCCTGAGCCACCTTGTTTTCAGTGTGGGCCTCAGCATGGCTTCCCTGCAAGCCGAAGTGATTTTAGGGAAATATCCGGCGCCCCCTACCGCGGAGAAACTACAACAACTCCGGGCGGAATCTGAGAGACCCTCGGTCCGCTCAGTCACCCGAGGGTTTGTCGTCGACACCTCAAATCGCGAGGAAGTCCGCAATTTTTACAATGCTGTGTACAGCGCCTCGGAAAATGCCGAGCTGGCGTGGACTGGTCATTACGATCTTTGTCTCGCAGGCTCCACTGCGGCCAGTTATCGGGACCTTGTCGCCACTCGCATCAATTTTTTTCGAGCGATGGCCGGCGTACCTGCCATCATCACGCTCAATGACATCTGGCATACCAAGTCTCAGGATGCGGCCTTGATGATGTCGGCCAACAACGCCCTCAGTCACACGCCACCGCCGGACTGGAATTGTTATTCGGTAGCAGGGGCGGAAGCCGCCGGCAACTCGAACATCGCCATCGGCAATGCCGGGCCCGAGGCCATCACCGCCTACATCCGCGATTCCGGTAACAACAATGCCGCCGTCGGTCACCGTCGATGGCTCTTCTACCCCCAAACCCAGACCATGGGCACCGGCGATGTGCCCGCATCAGAATCGCAGCGCAGCGCGAATGCCACTTGGATCCTCGATGCCAACTACGGCACCCCGAGACCAGCCACTCGCCACGAATTCGTCGCTTGGCCGCCCGTCGGTTACACCCCATACCACATCGTCTATCCACGGTGGTCGTTCAGCCACCCCAAGGCCAGCTTCACCAGCCAGACAACCGTCACCGTCAGCCAACAGGGAAAAGTCGTTCCCGTCAGTCTCGAACCCGTGGAACCCGGAGCAGGGGAAAACACTCTCGTCTGGTACCCGTCATCTCTTGACCCAGCCACCAACGATCCATGGCCCCGACCCGCTCAGGACACACCGTATACCGTCACTCTCAACAACGTTCTCATCAGCGGAAAACCTCAGAGTTTCACCTACGACGTCATCGTTTTCGACCCGGCAGTCTCCAGCCCTGGATCGATCGAAACCACACTGACCGGGTCACCCACCCCGTTTGTAAAATTTCCCAATCCCTATCAGGTCACCACGACCACCGGTGCCACCGGTGCCCAAGTGCGGGTCTCCCGGCGCGCGCCGCTCACCCTCACCGAGGGGGCGGAATCCGCCAGCAACTCGATGCAGGCCGTCGTCTCCGACTATCCCGTACGCTCGTCCACCGTCAAAGCCAGCGGCTCATTCTCGTTCCATTTGGCTCATCCCGAGCCACCAGTCAATCAATCACTGACCGTCACTCACCCCGTCCTCCCAGGCTCATCCGCCCGCCTCACCTTCAAAAGCCGCCTCGGATGGGCCACGCCCGACCAGTCAGCACTCGTCCAACTCTCGCTGGATGAAGGCGCCACTTGGAAAAATATCTACGCGCAACCAGGCTCCAATGGCCGCGGCGAAACCACCTTCTCCCCGAAGTCCGTCGACCTCTCGTCCGCCGCCGGCCGTAGCGTGACCGTCCGCTTCCTCTACCAGTTCGCCGAATCAGGTCAATATTACCCGCAAACCACCGATGGCGTCGGATGGTACATCGATGACATCGCCTTCACCCAAACCGAATCACTCACCAATCCCTCCCTGACCACCATCCCCGCGTCGACACCATACTCATTTACCCCAAATCAGTTGGAAAATTACGCGCTCGAAGCCCGCTCCCAAATCTATGATCAGTTTTTCCTGGCCTGGGGACCCAGCCTGCTCGTGACCGCCATCCCAGGCGCCCCAGACCCAATCCCCGTCATCACCCTCGACACCCCCCCGGCTCTCACCGACACCCAGTTCGAATGCGAGTTCGCCGTGGAACACTACCGCCCCAATATGGTTCTCGAATTGCTGAAATCTCCCAGCCTCGAAGCCGAATGGTCCGTCGACCCCGAGGCCCGCTTCCAACCCATCACTCCCGCCACCCGCTTTCGCGCCACAACCCCTCTCCACGGAAACCCCCACATGTTTTACCGGATCCAGCTCCGCTGATCCAGACACGACCTCGCGCCAACCCAATCCAGACGCCAGACGACGCCGTAAAATCAGCATCAATCTCACGCATGGCCACGCTGGCAATGCGGCTAAATGTCGTATGATGCAGCGTCATGTCCGCCTCTGACTCAGATTCCCCCGCACCTCCGTGCCTGCCATTTGACCCCTTCACCTACACCCGGCGCCGCTCAACCCGAGTGGTGATCCAAGGCCTGGAAGGACAGCCTCTCCACGTCGGTGGCGATGAAATCATCAAGGTCGCTATCCGGCCGACCTCCCTGCAACAAATTGTCCACAAGATCGACCGCCTCGGCGACTTCCGCCCCGACTTTGTCGTCAATGACACCTCGTTGATCGAACTTGACCCTCGTCTGCCCCTGCCCACCAGTCGGCCCGCCGACGCCATGGTCACGGTCCGCAATGGTCTCGACCTGCCAGTCATCACGGCCTTTCGCCTGCTGGCCGCCCGGCTGGCCGAATCCCAATGGCCAGCCCCCATCCTGCTCAAGGATTCACTGCATCCAGCCACGCCCGGCACAGAGGTGCCGGCTCCGGCGCCATTTGTGCGCACACTGCTCACCTCAAGCACCGCTCTCGGGTCTTTGCTGTGCGATGGCATTGGCGACGCCATTCTCGTTCAAGCGGAAGAAGCTCCCGGCCAAGCCCTGCGCCTGTCGTTCAACATCCTGCAAGCCGCGGGCTCACGGATTTTCAAAACCGACTATGTCGCCTGCCCCAGCTGCGGTCGCACCCTCTTCAACTTGCAGGAAACCACGGCCCGCATCAAAGCCGCCACCGCCCATCTCAAGGGCGTCAAAATTGCCATCATGGGGTGCATCGTCAATGGCCCGGGCGAAATGGCCGATGCCGATTTTGGCTACGTCGGTGGAGCCCCAGGAAAAATCAATTTGTACATTGGGAAAGAGGCGGTGAAATTCAACATTCCCGAAGCAGAAGCTGTCTCACGCTTGGTCGACCTCATCAAAGATCACGGCCGGTGGTTCGAGCCGCCCACCCCGACCGCCGCCCCCGCCCTCGCAGGATAACCCCAGCCGCCCCGCATGGTCCGTCGCCCCACATCCCGCCAGCGCGCGCGCCGCTCCCCCGTCCTCGCCCGCTCGCAACAGGGCCCACTGTCCGGCCTCCCAACCGCAAACCCATGGATCGACTCTCTCCCCGAACATGAACCCGGCGACCTGACCTACGACCAAATCCCTCTCCCGCCCGCGCCGGCGCCACATCTACCCGCCCCCGCACGGCCCGCCACCCCCTCAGCCAGTCACGCGCCCACCGGCTGGGAATGGTTCGCCCAATGGCACTTTCCCACCCAGCTCTTCATCTTTTCATGCCTGCTCGCCACCGGCATGTGGTGGCTAGACCGCACTCCGCCCGCCGCGGCCACCATCGAACCAGCCGCCCCCACCCGGACCACCACGCCCCGCCGACCATCCCTCAAACCCGAAATGTTCGACTGGCTCAACCGCCTGCGCGAAACCCAAGTCGTCACCGATCAGCTCGAAGCCGAATTCACCGAAGCCCAACAATTCTACCGAGAATACGCCCTCGACGAATTCCTTCTCTTCGATCCCTGGTCGCTCGCCACCGACGAGGTCGTGACCCTGACCCATTTTTGCGACCACGGGTTCTTCACTGTCGAACGCGAAATCCTCGTCAAAATCCTCGAACGCAAACTCCTCCAACAACCGGACACCACCATCCCCTCAGGTGGAGGAGCCAGCGCCCGCCTCGCCGCCGCCGCCATCGATCGCGAAACGCGGCTCACCACCCTGCGCGAAGCCGCCGAAATGTACCGCACCGGCCGCTCCGCTGAAATCATGGTTCCCAAATCTGTCACGCCAGAGGAAGATCAGGCTCAACGCGCCCGACTGGTCGATAAACTCGTCGCCGCCCGCCGCGAACGAGATCGCCTCGATTCCGAAATCGACCGTCTCAACGCCCTCCTGCCCTGAAATCCGCCCCGCGGATGCCCCACAGGACGATCCTACGCGGACCATAACACGTCGCCGGGCCTCCGCCGTCAGCAGCCCTGACGGCTGGCGACCGCCTCCCTCAAGCAAACACCTCGACCTGTGGGTACAAATCACGCAGGCATTTGGCACACGCCGCACTGAGGATGCCTTGCATGTCTTCCTCAATCTGGTCGGGCGTGCGGCCGCTCTTCGCATCGCCAGCCTCCTTCCACAAGTGCTCCAGTCGCTCCTGCTCCATGGCGACCGCTCCCTGCACGACCTCCCGCCAATGAGCCGGATGCTCGCCATCTTCCCACTCGCCCCGGCCCCTCCCGAAATGAGCGACCGCCAAATAACACAGGAGGACAATTTGCACCTGCTCGGTGTAATGGGCCAAACTCCACCTCACTTCATTGCCAGCTTTGCCGCGCACCAGATTGTAGGTCCGGGCCAGCATATACCCGCCCACCCCACCGCTGATCGCCCCCAGCACCGTGCCGGTAAAGACCGTGGTTCCATGCGACAAAATATCCACAATCACACCACTCGTCAGGCCCGTGGCCAATCCGCCAATCGCCGTCCACAGCGATTCGTTGACTTTCTTTACGTCGCCAAGCAAGTCCCGTGCGTTCTGCCCCAATGGCTTGGATGAATGTCCTTCCAGCCCGAACAATTTGATCAGCTCGTCCGTAATCTCCAGCGTGCGCGCCGCCAAACGCTCCGAAAGCTCACCACGAGCTTCCGTCATCTCCGTGTCAATCTCGCCCCGCTTAAAACCGATTTTTTGCAGCAATGATTCATTGCTGACTTTCACCACATCCAACAACGAGCCCGTCAGGGCCCGCGCCATCACTCCCACCGCCTCCCGGTGGACATCCAGATTCTTCTCGCGCCACGCCGTCCGCAGCAGCCGAAATGTTTCTTTTTTCTCCACCGGGGCCGCCGGAGCCAGTGCCTCCAGCAACTCGCCCTCCTGCACCCAACAGCGCGCAAAAGCATCGAGATTCAACGCCCGCTTCACCACCGGAAACCGCTTCAATTGCTGCGACCAGACGACCTCTTCCGCCATCTCCTCCTCCGGCGCCCGCGGCGCCCCCGTCTGGTTCAAAAGCAATACCACCGGCTTGCCAATCCATGAGAGAATCTCCATCTCCATGTCCACATACGGCATGTCATCCGGTCGCTGCGAAGCATCCACCAAGTATAAAACAATATCCGCCTCCTCCCGTACATTCTTGACCGCCTGTTGGCTGCACCACAACGGCCGGTTCACATACCGATCCCACATCTGCACCATCACCCAGCGAATCGGCTGGTCACTCTGCCGGAGCCGACGCAACAACCGCGCCGTATCCCCAAAACCCGGCGTGTCCCACAACAATAAACGACGCCCCTGCGTCGCCACCATCACGTGCGCCTCACTCAAATCAGTCACATGCGGCCGGTCCGAGGCCTCCCCCACATCCCGCCGCAACAACGTGCGCGCAAGCGTGGTCTTCCCCACATTCGTGTGAGAAATCAAACTAAGCGTCAACGTGGAAAAATCAGGCATCAGCAAAAACAGGGTGAAACAACCAGTGCATTCAGGTCAGACATCACAAATCAGGACCCTATCGCGCCGATTTCAACTGTCGACCCACGCCTCCATCCACCACGATGATTTCAGTTTCGCGTTGGCTCATTTTCGCTTTCGCTGCCGCCCCCAGTCCGCGACGTCCATCCCGCTCCCCCACCACATCTCATCCACTCCGCTATGCCGCCGTCCGATCGTCTTTCACCCGAAGAAACCCACCGTTACGCCCGCCACCTCTCCCTTCCAGGGTTCGGGATCAACGGCCAATCACGCCTAAAAAAGGGCAGCGTCCTCTGCGTCGGCGTCGGTGGCCTCGGGTCGCCCGCCCTCATGTACCTCACCGCCGCCGGCGTCGGCCGCCTCGGCCTCGTCGACCCCGATGTCGTCGACGAAAGCAACTTGCAACGTCAGGTTCTGTTCAGCACCAACGATATCGGTCGTTCGAAATGCGAAGCCGCCGCCGATCGGCTCCGCCGTCTAAATCCACATGTGAACATCGAACCCCACCCCGTCCGCCTGACCCGCGACAACGCCGAATCACTCGTCGGCCAGTACGACATGGTACTCGATGGCACCGATAATTTTCCCACCCGCTACCTCTGCAATGACGTCGCCGTGCGCCTGCAAAAACCCAATGTCCACGGCGCCATCCACCGCTTCGAAGGCCAGATCAGCGTGTTCGCCCCCCATCTGGGCGGCCCCTGTTATCGCTGCCTCTTTCCCGAACCCCCGCCTCCCGGTAGCGTGCCATCCTGCGCCGAAGGCGGCGTCCTCGGCATCCTGCCCGGCCTCGTCGGCACCCTGCAAGCCACCGAAGCCATCAAATTATTGGCCGGACTCGGCACCCCGTTGATCGGCCGACTGCTGCACGTCGACGCCCTCTCCATGCGCCATCGCGAAATCAAGCTCCGCCGGGATCCGGCTTGCTCCCTGTGCGGCCACACCCCCACCCTCACCGCCCTGCCCGATTACCCGCTGACTTGCGAGGCTCCCCACGTCAGTCTGCCATCCATCACCCCCGACAACCTCGCCGCCCTCCGCGCCGCCGGAACCGGCTTTACCCTGCTCGATGTACGCGAAGCCGAAGAAGTCGCCGTCGCCCGATTCCCCGACTCCTTCCACATCCCGCTCGGCCAACTCATCGCGCGCCATCACGAAATCCCCGCCACCCCTCGCCCCCTCATCATCCACTGCAAAGCCGGAACCCGCAGCGCTCAGGCCCTCCAATGGCTCGCCCAACACCATCTGGCCAGTGACGCCGTCCACCTTGCCGGTGGCCTCGACGCTTGGCTAGCCAGCTATCCGCTTCCTGAATAAAAAACAACTACCTCGAGAAAAATCACGAAGAGCGAACAGCGCATGCCGCCCCGATTTCAACAATTGGCCCCCAGGCCACATCCCTCAAACGCCGGTTACGAACACACCGATTCGAATCCCATCACCAGACCCCGGCTAAAAAAATGTTCGGAGGTACGTTCCGCGCCGCGACTGTAGCCGGGTACGGTGGCCCCGGTTTTCACCATTGGCCTGGGAGCGCTGACGTCCTCGTCGGCGAGTACGAAACCGCGGCCACGCATCCGGTCCCCTGCTCGAAAATCGTTCGGTGAGACGTTCGGTAAAGCGCACGCCGCGAGCGTCGTATCCGGTATCCCTTGACCGACCGGGCGGCTCCGGGGTCAGCGACCCCAGCTACAAAAAATCCAGATCCGAAACGACGGCGCAGGCGGCGACGCCGCCGCTGATAGAGG
>CAJBME010000367.1 GCA_903954065.1 uncultured bacterium | reverse complement strand
CAATGGCAGACACCCACTTTTAAATCCACGCCACTATCCGTATCTGTCACGTGCTCCCCCATCGAACATTCATTTCATCAAAGGCAATTCCAGCGACGTTTGTTTAGTACCGACAAAAAAGTGGGTGTCTGCAAATGTGGAATGTGCAAATGTGGAATGTGGAATGAATGGGAATGGGTGTCTGCAAATAAGAAGGAAAGTATGGCTTCAGGCTTGCTGATGCGGCATTGCGGCGAGACAGCCATGGGATGAATCCGACTTGGTTTTGCGAGCGGCCAACCTTTCATGAGCCGATCGCAACCCGCGCCAACGGGTGTCGCCCGTCCAAAATTCGTCCTTACATGTAACCACCTCCTGAAGTTTCCTCAGTACACGGTATGACCATCGATCCACACACTTCCCCCGAGCCACTCCGGTGCCCGAACTGCAAATCGACACTACCGGCTCGTGGACTGGAAGGGCTTTGTCCGAAATGCCTATTCGCCAGCCTTGGCTCGGACACACTGGTGGATGCGGTCACTTCGGAACGCAGGCCGGTGCCGACTCTGGACGAGCTTGCTCCGTATTTTCCGCAGCTCGAAATCCTCCACTGCCTCGGACGCGGAGGAATGGGTGTTGTTTACAAAGCGAGGCAGAAATCACTCAACCGTCTCGTCGCCCTGAAACTCTTGGCCCCGGAACGGGTCGACGATCCCTCATTCGCAGAACGCTTCAGCCAGGAAGCGCAGGCTCTCGCGAAACTCAATCACCCGAACATCGTCACTATTCACGATTTCGGGCAGGCCGGCGGTTACTTTTTCCTACTCATGGAGTTCGTCAACGGGGTGAATTTGCGACAGGCGATGCAGGCCAAAAGATTCAGCCCGGAGCAGGCGCTGTCCATCGTTCCTCCAGTGTGTGAAGCACTACAATTCGCACATGAACAAGGCATTGTGCATCGCGATATCAAACCGGAAAACTTACTCCTCGACAAGGACGGGCGCATCAAAATCGCGGATTTCGGCATTGCCAGGATGCTCGGAGAAAATGAGACCCCGACGCCTTGGAACCCTCAAGGCACCGGGGCCGGCACGCCATGTTACATGGCACCAGAACAGGGAAAAGCAGGCCACGTCGATCATCGGGCCGACATTTATTCGTTGGGTGTCGTGCTTTACGAACTTCTTACAGGGGAACTGCCTTCAGCAAATCTCCAGCCCCCTTCGCGCCGGGTACAGATCGATGTGCGGCTGGATGAAATTGTCCTTCGCGCGCTGGAGAGTGAACCGAACAGACGGTTCCAAACAGCCGCCGAATTTCGCACCCAGATCGAGACCGTCACGGCCGCTCCGGCCTCGACCGCCGCTCCCGTCGCTTTCAATACAGTGATGGAATCGCGCTTCTCGAAGAAGGCGATTGTCGGCGCTTGCTGGGCCCCGATGTGCGTTTTGATTTCCGCCCTGACGTTCTATACCCAGACGTTTAATGAGCGGGGCACCGGGATAGGCCAGAGTGTCAATCGAGACCCGTACTGGTCACTTATGATGACCTGGTTCACCATTTTTTCTTTCGGGCTCGCTACCCTCTCTGGCCCTACCATCCTCGGCTGGCTGGCCGTTTCGGACATCCGCCGCTCGCAAGGCCGGCTCCACGGGATGGGGCTGGCTTTGTTCGACGGTCTTGTCTTTCCGATGACTGCAGCTGCCTCACTGATCGGGTGGTTTTGGTCGTGGTTCTTTCACGATGTGTTCCGCGCCGAGCTGCTCGCTGACGTCAATCGACGAACGGATGGAATCATGATCGAGCACGCCACCGCCTGTGCGGTGACAGCGACAGTTGTAACGGTCATCCTCGTCGGCCGACCCATCCTCCAACGCGTCCGCCGAGCGGTCGGTCATTTACCTCCCTCCGAAGCGTTCATTCCTACGAAAAAACGCGCCATCCGGCCGTGGATGGCCGCGGTGAGTTGTGTCGCAGCCGTGGTGGGAGTCATGCTCTGGACATGGACAAAATCCCGCGAGCACGAAACCGTTGGTATTATCCATCCTCAGATCATGCCCCTGCGCACCGTCGGAAACTCCGTGATCGTCCGCATCACGACACCCCTACCGGGTCCGCCGTACGAAATGCGATTTTTGTTCGATGGACCGGAGTTTCCGCTCGATCAAAAAGCGGACGGCCGCCAGCCCGTTCCCGCCGGTCTCTTAGACGACGGATTTAACGGCGTCATTATCACGCCCGGCGCCTCCCCTGGAAACCAGCCATGGATTCAATCGTCCGGCATGGTCACGGAAGCTGCCTTCGTGCTCCCGACACCGGAGCATGCGCAAGCGGCTGCTCTGAACTTCCGTCATCTCGGAGCGATCTTCATCGAGCCAAACTCCAGCCAGCGCGCCGTGATCTTCGACACACCGCTCAAACAAGAGGCGAACTACACAGCGGCCATCCAGTTCTCCCCCCCGGTCGGCGAAGGTGACCGCCGATGGGCGCAAATCAACCGCACCCACTTCAATGAAAGCGGGCAATCCACCGAGATGATCTTCGAAATCCGCACTTCCCGGCCCGCCGGCATGATTCTTCAGCATGGCAACAGTCGTAGTGCGATCATGCTCACTGCACGCCGTGACAACCGAAACGACTATACGACTACCGTCCATCTCGTCCTGAGCGCTCACCGACCGGGCTATTCACAGCTACATTGTACCATTAATGGGATGTCCAGCGTGAGTGAAATGGAAGGAGACCTCGAGCCGCTGGTCCGCGAATTCCGAGCGACAGCCATTGACGGACGACTCAAAACCGAGCGCGATTGGGAAAACGAACTCTGTCGCCTCGGTGGAAAACCCGTTACCCTGCGCGTGAGCGACGACATCGAGCGATGAACCACGACCCCGCCTTCGCGACCACCCGGTGGACCCGGGTGGTCGCGGCCCAAGAGACTTCGGGATCGGCCCTCGGCGAGCTTTGCACGGCTTATTACGCGCCCGTTCACGCCTACATCGTCGGCGCCGCACACGATCTCGGTGACCCGCGCGACCTCACTCAAGAATTTTTTGCCCGTCTGCTCCGCGGCTCCATGATCCACGGCGCCGATCGCACCAAAGGGCGGTTTCGCAGCTACCTCCTCGGCGCCGTGAAACACTTTCTCGCCGACATGTACGACCGCCGCCGCGCCACCAAGCGCGGGGCGCAATACGAGCACATCACCCTGGCCCCAGACACCGACACTTCGCCGGGAATAGACATTCCCGACCGCCGACTGTCCGATGCCTGGTTCGACCGCGAATGGGGCCTAGCCGTACTCGCCCTCGCGCTTGAGACACTGGCCAAAGAACATACCGCACCCGACAAAAATACACATTTCCACGTCCTCAAACCCTGGCTCACCGGCGACGCCAATCAGGCCGACGCCGCCGCCCAGCTCGGAATCAGCGAGGGCGCGGTCAAAGTAGCCATCCACCGGCTGCGAAAGCGCTTTCGCGATTGCGTGAAAACCGAGATCGCCCAGACCGTCGCCACCGACGCCGAGGCGCGCGACGAACTTCGCTACCTGATCGAAGTCGTCACATCCACACATGGAACATGAACCCACCAAAGAACGGGCCAACCAGAGGCCTTGGTCGAGGGCTGGATGGAATGAATGAATAAATGAGGGAGGAAGGTGGGTCGGCTGGAAAGCTTCAAGCGAGCCCTGCCCATTCCCGACTCAGGCGGGCGGCTTCCCTTCGCTGTCTGAACTATCTCACTGCGCCAGCACCGGAGGGTTGCCCCTTGCGTTTGCTCGCGGCAGGGTGTTGATCCTTGCCGGCGGTATTCCCCGCCATTGCGCCCCGCCATGTCCGCTCTTCTCTTCCGCCGAGTCCTTGTTGCCACTGAATCCGCCCCGCCTGCCGAGGCGGATGTCCTTATTGAAAACGGGATCATCCGCGGCGTTGAGACACGCGGATTTGCGGAGCACGAGATCCCTCCGGACACGCGGATTATCGAAGGCGGAGGAACTAAAATCCTCAGTCCGGCATTTTTCGACCCACATGTCCACCTTCGCGAGCCGGGCAAGATCGCTGCAGAGACGATCCAGTCAGGCACTGAAGCGGCGATTAACGGTGGCATTACCGGCGTCGTGGCCATGCCCAATACCACGCCGGCCATGGACAACGGCCCCATGGTAAAAAATGCCTGTGATATAGCCGCGCGCACCGCGCGCATCCCTGTCTATGTTTGCGGGGCGATTACAAAGGGGCGTCAAGGCGAAGAACTGGCTGCTATCGCGGCCATGAAAGCCGCCGGTGCCGTCATGATCTCCGACGACGGCGACCCGGTTGAAAATCCCCAGGTTCTGCGACGCGCCATGGAATATGCGCGCGACTTCGACGTCATGCTGGCCAGCCACTGTGAGACCAAAGTCCTCTCCGGGCCCGGCGCCATCAACGAAGGTCGCCACGCTTACAAACTAGGGCTTTTTGGGACCCCTGCGCTCAGCGAGGAATTGTGTCTGGCCCGCGACTGCCGGCTGGCCCAATTCACCGGCGCCCGCCTGCACATCCAGCATGTCACCACTGTGCGCGGCATGAGGACGATCGAGCGCTACAAAAACGAAGGTGTGCGCGTCACCGGCGAGGTAGCCCCCCACCACCTGCTTTTTATCGATGAGGACATCGGCGACTTCGACACCAATTACAAAATGAATCCGCCCCTCCGGACACCGGAGGACCGAGCCGGTCTCTTAGAGGGGTTGAAGTCCGGCCTCTTCGACTGCATCGCCACCGATCACGCACCGCACACCGATTTCGAGAAAAAACGTGAATTCGTGGCCGCCCCCAACGGGATCACCGGCCTCGAAACGGCCGTCGTCTCGCTCTTTCATCATTTCATCCTGCCCGGCCACTTCGGGTGGGACCTACTGGTCAGACGCTATTCTGCCGAGCCGCGACGACTGATCGGCCTGCCGCCAGCCACCATCACCGCAGGAGCCAGGGCTGAAATGGTGCTGTTCGACCCCCAAGCCACAACCACCTTCACCCGCGCTTTTATGAAGTCGAAAAGTGTCAACACCCCGTTTTTGGACAAGACGAGGCAGGGGTCGGTGGAAATGGTGGTACTGGGTGAGGCTGTTCTCAAAGGCTGATTCAGAACCTGCCGCCTCATCTCATTTCTGGCGTGACCCTTTCATCTTCCACTCCTGAAGCCTGCCCTCACCTTCCCATCCCCTCGCGTCCCCTGACTGCGGCGTCGATTCAAGAGATGGGAGCTGACCGGGGACCTGGGTTTTACGGACTGGCTCTCGAATGTGCTCAAGCTCTCTGGCTCGCTGGCCGACCGGCCCAGGCGTTGTTGTTAGTCAACCGCGCCCTGTCTGCTGATCTGGCGGGCGGAGAGCCGGCGCCCGGCCGTTGGCCGCTCCCCTATGCCGCAGCGGCTTGGATCATGCAGCACCGACACGCCGACCACTTTATAGGCAACCCCCGCCGCCACTACCAGCATCTCGCCACCCGCATGGTCGGCCCCCGGCAGGAACTGCGAACATGGCGAGCATGGGCCTGCTGGGCGCTGGCCTGTCTCATCTTTCCCGAAATGCCTGCTGATGAGGCTCAGCTGGCCAACGAAGGCATCACTGAACCACACCCTGACGAAATCCGGAAGCGCCTGCAACAACTTGGCCTGGAAGGCGAAGCCGCCGTCTGGCAGGATGTCTGGTACCCGCTGAGCACAGCGGCACCGCTGAGCGCACGCTGAGGCCCCGGCAGCCGGACTTATGGGCTCACTGATGCGTGATCCGGTTGCTGCTGGTCTGCATCAAAGTGCCGGTGCCGCCGATGCGGTTGCCCCCGCTGTTGGCCGGAACCAGAGGTGAGAGCGGAAAGGGGCGAGCCGGCCCGCTTCCTGAAAGAGGAGGTCTCACTCCAAATCCCTGACTGTTCGGCCATGGGCCACGGGGCACGGCGAGATCGACGGGATAATCGTATCCTCCAAACGTCAAAAACGGACGCACGGAGGACGTCGTGACCGCCCCGTTGTAAAGAGGCGCATCAGGCCCCACGTACCGGGTCACAGGGTAATCATGAAAAAGCCGATCACGGTCAGATCCAAAAAAGGGCCGTCCCAATCCTGGCAGGCCATCACCCCCGCCATACCCACCACCCCAAAACGGCACCCCCCCGCCCCCAAAACCCGGCCATTCACCGCCCGCCATGGACGCCGCCATCTGCCACCGCATCAACTCAAGCTGCGACCGCATCGCCTTTTGCTCGGCCTTGCGCACCCGCGCCTGATGGCGCGCCGCCACCGCCTTCTCCCGTGCCACGCGCCCAGCCTCCACATGCTCCTTCACAAACGCCGCCGCCGCCTCGGCCCGATACCCAAAGCGTTCGTGCACCGACGTCGGCAAATCACTAAATGAAATCTTCGCCAGCCCGAGGGAATGACGAAAGACCAAGCCGTCCGGATCGTGCTTTAACACCTTCACCCCATCGAAGGTCCGCCCTCCAAGCGTCGTCAACGTCGTCAACGGAGACCCCGTCTCCTCAGCTCCTGAGGCGTGGAATCCAATGAGGGCCGCAAGAAGGAGAATCACTGTAGCTTTCATAAGGTTTAAAAGTTCGGACTTTTCGCGTGGTGTCAAGAATGAGATGCAGAAGTGCGACTTGCATCAAAGCAGCGACCGGACTGACTGACCAACGAAGCAGCCAGAATTCGTGTTTGTCCTGAGGTCGGGGCAACTCGGCTTTGACAGGGAGGGGAAGCCGCCTAGAGGACTAGAGGTATCCGGTGACGCCACCGAGTTTTATCCATGAGCGACCACGCGATACCATTGGGCCTGTCTTTTGACGATGTTTTGCTGATTCCGGCACGGAGTGAGGTACTCCCTGGGGATGCTGATGTGTCCACTACTTTAACCGGGCGCATCCCGTTGCGTATTCCTGTGGTTTCAGCGGCGATGGACACGGTGACGGAAGCTGAGCTGGCTATTGCTCTGGCTCGCGAAGGAGGTCTCGGGGTCGTGCACCGCAACATGCCCATCGACGAGCAGGCCGCCCAGATTGCCCGGGTGAAACGTTCTGAGAACACCGTGATTCCGGATCCTTTTACGGTGTCTCGCACCATGACGTTGGCTGAAATGGTCCGTTTCATGAGTGACAAAGGAGTGGCGGGATTTCCGGTGATTGATGCCGAAGGCCGTCTCGAAGGCATGGTCACCAACCGTGACATCTGGTTTGTCGAAAACCCTGATCAACGAGTGGAGGACGTCATGACGCCGCTCGGCCGGCTCATTACCGCTCCGGAAGGAACCAGTTTGGAAGAAGCTCGGCGCATCCTTTACAAGCATCGCATTGAAAAATTGCCGTTGATCGATGCCACCGGCCATCTAGCCGGTCTCATCACCAGTCAGGACATTGAAAAGCGCCAGCGCTATACCAATGCGTGTCTTGACACCAATGGACAGCTACGGGTGGGCGGGGCGGTCGGGGTAGGCGAAGATGCGCTGGATCGCGCGCGCGCGCTGCAGGCAGCCGGAGCGGATGCGTTGTTCATTGATGCGGCGACGGGTCATACTTCCCGTGTCATGCAGGTGGTCGAACAAATTGCTTCGCTCGGGATTGACGTCGTGGCGGGCAATGTCGTGACGGCGGAAGGTGCTCGCGACCTGCATGCGGCGGGGGCCGGGGCGGTCAAAGTGGGCGTTGGTCCGGGGAGTATTTGCACGACCCGGGTCATTGCGGGAGTGGGGGTGCCGCAATTTTCCGCGATTCAGGCGGTGGCCTCGTGGGCCCGCGAAAACGGAGTACGGGTCATTGCTGACGGCGGCATTCGTTATTCTGGTGACGTGGTCAAAGCCATGGCAGCCGGGGCGGATCTGGTCATGCTTGGGTCACTACTCGCCGGCACCGCCGAAAGCCCGGGCAACCTGATCCAACATCAAGGACGCACCTTCAAAGAATACCGCGGCATGGGCAGCCTGAAAGCGATGCGCAAAGGATCCGGCGACCGGTACGGACAAAATTCATCCGGCAAACTCGTCCCCGAAGGCGTAGAAGGACGCGTGCCTTATCGCGGACCGCTCCGCGATACCATTTTTCAGCTTCTCGGAGGCCTGCGCTCCGGCATGGGATATGTGGGGGCCGGCACCCTCGCCGAACTGCGCGCCAAAGCCCGCTTCACCCGCATCACCGCCGGTGGCCTGCGCGAAAGCCATGCCCATGACATCGTCATCACCGAAGAACCAGTCAACTACCAGGTCGGCAGCTAAAGACCGGCCGTCTTCCCCAGTCGCCCCAAGTCAGTACCCGGCGGCGGATCAACAAGAAGATCCGCACCCCCAGCTCGGTGACAACGACGCAGGCCGCCAGCGGAAAGCCTGACGCCGCGACGACCCGATCACCGGACGCACAGAAACAACGCGCCGGGCCAGCACTTCCATCAGAGCGGCGGCACGGCGGCCCGCAGCCGTTCCAAAAGCAGTTGTTCACGCACCTCCAGCGGGGTGGTTTCCAGACGGGCCAAATCATCTCTGGCCAGAGCAACTTCACCCTGATCGAGAGCCAGCGCGGCCCGAGCGAGACGCAGCCGCGCCGCCAACGGATCGAGCGCCACGGCCGTACTGGCGTAGCGCAAGGCCGCGGGGCGATCGTCCTCATCAAGCGCGAAAGACTGGAGATTGTTGAGCATCCGCAGCACCATTTCCGGGACCGTGGCCGGCGTCAGAGCCGCGGTTTCGGGCTCATTGAGGATCGTCCCTCCATCATAGACATCGATGACCATCAACGGCTTGTCCGGAGCAACCCGCAAACCAACCACAAAATGCCCCGCCCGCGGCAGCCCAACCAGATCCAGCCCCGCCCCGCGCCCAATCTCCATATACAAAGCACACAACATGATTGGAATACCCTCACGGTCGTCCAAAACCTCCGGCAGTCGACTATTGGCGCGATTGCCATAATCAAAGCGTGCCGCGTGAAATCCATTCTCCCGGAAAAAAAACTCATTCAGCCGCGCTAGCGCACTTTCGGGCGAGGCGTTCGCCGCCTCCGCACCGATACGCCCGGCCAGTTCTTCTCCCAGCCGCGCGATGCGCGACCGATACGCCTCCACCTCCACGTCGGGCCGATCCAGTCGGGCCAGCAACAAAGCGGCGTGGATCAATCCACCCCCCGATTCCTTCAAGGCGTCCTGCACAGCCAGCTCGATGGTGGCTTGATGGGTGCGAGCCGCCAAGCGGCGAAACCGCGCGGCACTTTCCTCCATGCGTCGGGCTTCGCGCAGGTATCGTTCGGTTTCGACTTCGGCCGCGGAGGGGGTGAGATCGACCCCGAGGCGAAATTTCCGGAAAGCGGGGTTTGTTTCGCGGAACTGTGCCAGTCCGGCCCGTCCTTCGCGCCAAGTAGTATCCGACGATTGCACGACCATTTCGCCATTGAGGAAGCAGGTGATAGTCCCGGCCTCGACCCGCACTCGGAGGTCATTCCAATCGCCTGGGAGGTAATGTTCGGAACGGACTTCGGCGAGGATGGTCCATGAAAAGACATCGGGGCCGTCGAAGCGGACGAGTCGCAACGAGCCATTGCTCGGGTAAAATCCGTAGTGCCGGTCCGCCCCATCGGCGGCAAAGACGAGCCCCGCCGCACCGGATTCGTCGCCCAGCCGCACTTGTACGCCAAGCTCATACGGCAGCGACGGCACGGGCGCCGACGAGAGCAACAGCGCCCGCCCGCCAAACCCTGCACCCCGACCGCCGGCCCGCAACTCGCCCGCCCGCTGGGACCAGCGAACCCCGGCGCCCGGCCCCGGCTGCCAGACCGCCGGATCCAGCGCGCCAATCGTTTGCCAACGAGCCATAGGGACCGGATTCGGACGGGCCAGCAACACCTGCACCGCCGAAACCGGCAGGGCAAAACCCAGATTCGCCGTGCGTTGACTGCGCAACGTGATCACCCCATGCACCCGTCCCTCCAAGTCCAGCAGCGGACCGCCACTGTTGCCCGGCTCAATAGGCATCGCCACCTGCAGCATCTTCACCCCAGGAAAATCCTCGACCTCGCGCCGAGCCGAAAGCACGCCCTGCGCCACACTCGACGTTAATCCCTGCGGCGCTCCCAGCGCCATCACCTCGCTGCCATCAGGAAGCGGCAAACCATCGGCCGGAGCCAGCTCCAGCGGCGGAAAATCAGCCCACGTCTTTCCCTCCGGAGGCGGCCCCTCAAGCAAAGCCAAATCCATGGTCCGATCCCAAGCATGGACCGTCGTCGCCTCCGTCACCGCTCCGTCCGGCCACTCGATCTTCACCGCCCTCCCCTCGCCAATCACATGAAAATTCGTAGCAATCATCCCGTCACCCACCACAAAACCGGTGCCGACTCCGCCGTCACCGTCCGCACGGTCAGCCTGCCGCAACGTCACCACCGATCGCCGGGCCGCCGCTGCGACCATCTCCACCGCTGACGCCTCCGCCCCGCAGGCCACCTGCGCGTCACTCCACCCGATGAGAATCAGGACCAGACCAGATACCATGCGAATCATCGGGCCATTTTAACCATCAATGCCATCCTGTCGCGTCCTCTGGAGGACTTTTGACACACCGCCGGACGACCGCCAAGGTGACCCAACCGGAGCGGCCCGTTCCTCCTGCTGGCCACGCCTTCTTCATCTCCATCATTCACCCGTCCCGTCACTGATCATGCCGTTTTCCTTGTTCCTCGCGCTGCGCTATTTGAAGCCCAAGCGATCGGCCATCTCGGTCATCACCCTTTTTTGCGTCATGGGGGTGATGCTGGGGGTGGGCGCCTTGATCGTCGTCATGAGCGTCATCAACGGCATTCAGAAAAAAGTCCGCGAGGAATTGCTGTCGTTCGAGCCGCACATTGTCGCCATCGAACATTCATGGCCAGAGGGGACGTCCTCCGAATCCCCGCCCAACTGGCGAGCCGTCGCCGAAAACCTGCGCACCCTGACCACCGCCGTGACCGCAGTCACCGCCGCCATCGAGGTACCGGGCACCGTGGAAATGCCGCGCCAAGACGGCCGCAAAAGCCTCGTACCTGTGCAGCTGAGTGCCATCGACCCCCGAACCGCCGGCCTCGAGACAAAACTGCGGTTTATCGAAGGTTCCGCCGATCTGGATGGTGATCATGCCCTTATCTCTGAAGACATGTCCATGCGCCTAGGCGTGACCGTCGGAGACACCATTACCGTCCAGTCATTCCGCAACGCGGAGGAAGCGTACCAGATGATCGATCAATGGGAAAAAACTCCCAAGGAAGAACGCGGCGAGCCAGACGCCTGGTTCGAAAAAATGAAACAAGTCGTGCAGCCGGCCGAACTCGTCATCACCGGCATTTTCCGCACTCCGCAACGAATGGTCCCCATCTTCATCCCCCTTCACATCGGAGCCGAAATGATGGTCAAAGGCGGACAAATCGACTACCTCGGCATCACCACTCCCGATGCCCTCGACGTCGGCCGCTACCGCGAGCAGGTCGAGCGCGCCCTGCCGGAAAATTGGACGTGCGACACCTGGCGCGAACGCAATCGCACGTATTTCGATGCCGTCGAAAGCGAGCGTGGCATGCTCTATGTCCTGCTGTTGCTGATCATGATTGTGGCCGCCTTCTGCATCATTGTCACCCTGGCCACCGTGGCCATTCACAAACGCAAAGAGATCGGCGTCATCCGGTCGCTCGGAGCCAGACTCTCACAAATTGTCGCGGTCTTTGTGCAGCAGGGCATCATTGTCGGGTTCCTCGGCACCCTCTGCGGAATACTGGGAGGACTGGTCTTTCTTCACTATCGAATGCAGGTCAAAACGCTCGTGCAGGTGCTTTTTGGCGTGGAAATCCTGGATCCGGCCATCTATGGCGTCAGTGAAATCCCCAGTGAGGTGCAGGCCGATGATCTGATGGTTATTTGCGGCATCTCGATGATCGTCAGTACACTGGCTGGAGTGATCCCCGCCTTCATCGCCGCCGGTCAGGACCCCGCCAAAGCGCTGCGCTCCGAATAGCCAGAGCCACGCACCCCCGCCGCCCGCCACCTCTCCGATCTTCATCATGGATTTTTACATCACCCAAAACAGCGTCCGCCGCGGTCCCCTTCGCGTCTTTCAAGTCAAAGAGATGCTCGACCGCGGCGAACTTGCGCCCAGCGACCTCGGCTGGCACAGCGGCCTGACCGGCTGGCTGCCGCTGAGCGAAATCGACGCCATTGCGCCGTACCTACCAGGGGCCACGCCGCCGGCCGAGGAAGAATCAACGGAACCCTCCCCCACGGAAAAAATCGATGAGGCCCCAGCCACCGCTGCCACCCCATGGGGCAGCCATCACGATCAGAAGGGGACGGCTCAACCATCCCCATTGGAAAAAGGAAAATGGCACGCGTTCAGCCGCCGGGCGTTACCCCGGTTTCTCGCCCGCTCGTTTGATTCCATGCTGTGGTTCTCGCTAGTGTGCGGCGCGGGCGCGACCACCGGTCTGCTGCCCGCAGGCGCTTTCACGTTTCCCACGCTCTATGGGTTCTGGTTTGTCCCGCTGCAGGCGCTCGCGTGGGTCGGGGTCGAAGCCTGGCTACTGTCCCACTTCGGCACCACTCCGGGAAAATGGCTATTCAACCTGCACGTCCGCAGTCTGGATGGCAGCCTGCCCAGCCTGATGCGCGCGCTGAAACGCGGGTTCTTTATCTGGGTCTTCGCTTGGGGCCTCGGACATCCACAATGGGCACTCTTCGGCTCGCTGATTTCCCTCATGCTGTATTTGCAAAATGGCCGAATGGTCTGGGACTACCTCGTCAGTACCGAAATGGTCCACGCCCGCCCCCGCGCCGCAGCATGGTTCGTCTTCGCCATCTCCCTCGGCGTCTACTGGGCCGTGAAAACTCTGATGATGCTGACCCAGCCGCTGCCAGATTCGCTGCCGCCAGCGGTCCGCGCCCAATTCCAAGAACAACGCGCCGCCCTCCGCGAAGCCTATCGCAGCAGCCGCCCGCCCGAAAATAACTAATCCTCACTCCACCCGCCACCACGCCCGCCATGTCCGATAAAAACATCGTCTACTTCGACCTCGAAACCCAGCGCCTCGCCAGCGACGTGGGCGGCTGGGGGCACAAAGACAAAATGGGACTATCCATCGGCGTAACCTACAGCACGGCCGCCGGAGCCTACAAAATCTATGACGAGGCCGCCGCACCAGCGCTGGCCGATGAATTGCGCGCCGCTGACCTCGTCATCGGCTTCAACCACGTCGGATTCGATCTGGCCGTACTTCAGCCGTACACCATGTGGGACCTGCCCAGCCAGACCGTGAATCTCGATCTGCTGGTCGATCTGGAAAACCGCCTGGGCCACCGCCTCAAACTCGAGTCCATCGCCACCGCCAGCCTCGGCGTCGGCAAAACCGCCGACGGTCTCGAAGCCATCAAGTGGTGGCGCGAAGGCCGAATCATGGAAATCGCGAAATACTGCGCCTACGATGTCAAGGTCACCAAAGCCGTTCATGAATTCGGACGCACCCACGGTCATGTCAAATACCTCGACCGCTTCAGCCGCCCCCAAGAAGTAGCCGTCGATTGGTAAGCGCTCTCGTCCCGCCCGTCCCGCCCGTCCCATCCTGCCCCTGCCACCGTGTCCTCGCCCGCCCCCGCCCCGCTCCGCCCCGGCCTCTGGGAATACGCGCCCGCGCCCGAGTCCATGAGACCGGAGATCGCTCCGCGCCAGGGACACTTCATCGGCGGAAAATGGCCCGCCCCCAAAACGGGACGCGTCCTCCCGGTGATCAATCCCGCCACCGGCGAAACGCTGGCGGAAGTAGCCGTCGGCAGCGCCGGCGATGTCGACCGCGCGGTTCAGGCCGCGCGCACAGCCATGGCCTCGTGGTCAGCCCTGCCCGGCGCTGAACGCGGAAAATACCTCTTTCGCCTCTCACGCCTCATTCAGGAAAAATCGCGAGCCCTCGCTGTGCTCGAGTCGCTGCAGAGTGGCCACCCGATCCGAGAATCTCGCGACTTCCATCTGCCACTCGTCGCCGCCCACTTTTTCCACCACGCCGGATGGGCCGACAAACTCGACTTCGCCTTTCCCGGACGCCAGCCACAGCCGATAGGCGTCTGCGGTCAGATCATCCCATGGAATTTCTCGCTGCTGATGGCCGCCTGGAAACTCGCCCCGGCGCTGGCCTGCGGCAATACCGTCGTCCTTAAACCCGACGCCACCGCACCGCTCACAGCCCTCGCTCTCGCCCGCCTCTGCGCCGAAGCCGGACTGCCAGCCGGCGTGGTCAACATCGTCACCGGCCCAGCCGCCACCGGACAAGCACTCGTCCGCCACCCCGACATCGATGCCATAGCCTTCACCGGGTCAAACGCCACCGGCAAACTCATCGCCACTACCACCGCCTCGACAGAAAAACGACTGTCTCTCGCCCTCCGCGGCAGCACCGTGCACATCATCATGGATGACGCCCCGCTCGATCAAGCCGTGGACGGCATCATCGCCGGCGTGTTGACCACCCACGGGCATGCCAACTCCGCTGGCTCCCGCCTGCTCGTGCAAGAGGGCGTGGCCGCCACCGTGATCCGCAAACTCGAACGACGCCTGCTCCACCTCCGCGTCGGCGACCCGCTCGATAAAAATACAGATGTCGGAGCGGTTCATTCGCAGGCGCGCCTCGAAAAAATTCGCGCGCTCGTGGACGCGGCCGTGGCTGACGGTGCCCGCATGATCCAGACGCCCGGCCCGCTTCCCAACCGCGGGTTCTGGTTCGCCCCCACCCTTCTCGACGGCGTGACCACCAGCCATCACATCGCCCGCGAAGAAATCGCCGGACCCGTGCTGCCGGTCATGACTTTCCGCACCCCCGAAGAAGCCCTGCAACTCGCCAACAATTCACCCCAAGGACTGGGCGCCGGCATCTGGACCGAAAAAGGAAGCCGCATGCTGAAAATGGCATCGGCCCTGCGCGCCGGCGTCGTGTGGGCAAACTCGTGCCACGCTTTTGATCCGGCCAGCCCGTTTGGCGGCCTCAGGGAAAGCGGTTTCGGTCGCGATGGCGGCCGGCAAGGGCTAGCCGACTGGGTTATATTATAACAATTTCTCGTATATGGACTGGTTAGCTGCAGCAAAGCAGGGATCCCTGATCGCGGCCGGGGTCAACACTGTGCTAGCCGGCGTTTTGTGGCTGACGCACCGCTGGTGGTCGACCCGCAGCCCCGGCTTCCAACCGGCGGACGGCTCCGGTCAGCCGACGGCCCCGCCCGCCGCGACCCGCCCGCCCATCCGCCGGCCGCGATGGTTCTGGCCCGTGCTGGCCACCATTCTTCTCATCGCCACCAGCCTGCGCCTCCCGCTGGCTGGATCATCGCTGTGGTGGGATGAAGTCTGGCAGGCCCGCCACGCCTCCATCGGCGAATGGCGGCCTGACAAAAAGTCCGGAAACCTGAAGTTCCGGGAAACAACCGTCGCCCAAGCGCTCTGGAATTACCGCAAACCCACCAACCACCCGCCCATGGCGCTGGCCAGCAAAGCCTGCCATACGGTGTGGCAGCGGGTCACCGGCGCGCCGCCCGGCCACTTCAACGAATTCGTCCTCCGGCTGCCAGGGCTCGCCGCCTCGCTGCTCGGCATCGCCATGATCGCCCTGCTGCTGCGGGCATGGGGCACCCCGGCTGCTGGCCTCATCGCGGCAGCCTTTCTCGCCCTGCATCCGTGGCACATCCGCTACGGAATCGACGGTCGCGGCTACACGTTCCTGATTCCTCTGACGACTCTGGGAGTGTGGTCCCTCTGGCGGGCCTGCACCGCCGCGCCCAACCGCGACCGCAGCGCAAACGCGGTCACCGCCGCCGACCCGGCCAACAACCAAGCCTCTTGGGCGTGGTGGCTTTTTGGATTCACCCAAGCCCTCATCCTCTGGTGCCATCTGCTCAGCGTCTGGGTCTGCCTAGGATTGTGCGCCACCGGCGGCCTCTGGATTTGGCAGCAGTATCGCGGACCGGCGCGCTGGCACCGTCTGGCCCGCCTGCTGGCCGTACAAGTCGTCGGCGCCATGCTCTTGCTCCAGCTCTTCCTACCCAACCTGCTGCAGGCGATGCAGTGGGGTGACAAAAACCAAGACGGGCGCCTACTCGATGAAGTGGTACTGCTCGATTTCTTCCAGCAGGCCATGACTGGCCAGCCCCAGACTTGGGGAGCCTGTATCGTGCTGCTCACCGCTGCCGCGGGTCTCACCACGGCCATCCGCCAGCGTCTCCCGGGCGCGGCCAGTCTCGGTCTACTCACCGCCGCCGCCGGCTTCTTCCTCGTCGCCATTCATCTCGCCGGTTTCTATTTTTACCCTCGTTTTATGCTGGCCCTGCTGGTGCCATTGGCCGCCGCCACCGGCCTCGGCGTCGCCGCCGCGGCCGGCCTGGCCCGTCCCCGCGGGCCGGCCCCGCTCGCCCTCGCCGGCCTCATCATCGCCGCCATCGGCCTCAGTCTGGCCGGTGGCCTGACCGCCACCACCAAGGGTAGTTTCTCACCACTCCGCGAAACAGCCGCCGTCTTGCAGCAGGCGCAGGCGAACGGCGCCCGCATCATGGGCTTCGGCTTCGGAGCCGAAGCCCTTCAATATTACCTGCCCGGCCTCGACTACGCCCGCGATGACGACGCCCCAGAGCAACTGGCCCGCGCCACACAGGAAGCGCACGACCGCCAACAGCCACTCTACATCGCCGCCGGTTACGAAGAACTCAATCGACTCCGCCTGCCCGCCGGCTTTGCCATGCTCGATGACGCCGCCCAATGGTCCCGCGTCTGGACTCATGACGGCTTGGAGCCGCAATTCACCTACACCGTATGGCGCACCCCCGCCGCTCCAGCCGCCACTCAAGGCAGCGAAAAATAATCAGCCGACTGATAGACACCGTCATGGCACTTCGCCAGTTGCCACGTCACATCGGTCAACAGCGAGCTCGCCCCAAAACGAAACCACTGCGGGGTGAGCCACGCCTCGCCCAACGTCTCGTTCACCGCCACCAGATAAGCCAACGCCTCCCGAGACGTGCGCAATCCTCCCGCCGGCTTCATGCCCGCCATCCGACCCGTCGCCTCATGATGGTCGCGGATTGCCCCCAACATGACCAGCGTGACCGGCAGCGTGGCCGCCGGCGTGACTTTGCCCGTGCTCGTCTTGATAAAATCCGCCCCAGCCTGCAACGCCAAATCACTGGCCTGCCGCACACTCCCAAATGACCCAAGCTCGCCAGTCTCCAAAATCACCTTGAGACAAGCCGCCCCACACCGCTCGCGCACCAAGCCAATCTCATCGAAAACACGACGGAATTCGCCCGCCAGAAAAGCGCCACGATTGATCACCATGTCAATCTCATCCGCCCCGTCACCGACCGCACGGCGCACGTCCTCTAACCGCAAGGCCAGCGGAAATTGGCCGCTCGGGAATCCAGTCGCCACCGAAGCGACCCGCACTCCGGAGCCAGCCAGACATCGCCGGGCCGTGCTCACCAACGACGGATACACACACACCGCCGCCACCGCCGGGCAGTCGTATCGGTCCGCCATCGGATGCATCGCTTTCTGACACACTGCAGCGACTTTACCGGGAGTGTCAGCCCCCTCCAACGTGGTCAAATCCATCATCGAAACCGCCAGCCGCAGGCCCTCTCGCTTCGCCTCATGCTTCAAACTGCGCGTCTGGAAATATCGAGCCCGTTCTTCCAGGCCAGTCTGATCCACCGCCACCCGGCGTCCGCTCAACGCCGGAGCCGAAGCGGAAGCCAGAGCCGAGGCCGCCCGCGGCTTCATTGCGCACGAGGGACAGGGGTGACCGCCGCGGGCTTGCGAGCAGGGGCATCAGATGGTTTGGCCGGTGAAACGGCCGGCGGAACGCCCGGTGGAACGGCCGGCGGCACCGACGATTTTAACGCCGGTGGAGTCGGTGCCACCGGCGGCTCAGCCGCCGGAACCACCGCGCCCAGCGGCGAATACTTCGGTTCTTTTTCGCCAAGGGAAACCAGCCACTGCGAACCTTGCCGCTGCAATGAAATCACCTCCAGATGACTGACTTGATTCGACATCGTCTGATGCTGTGTGCGAACGAGAAAATGAGCGAGCGTCCCCCCCTCCTCAGCCACACTGAGGATGTTGAGTTCAAGGCTGTCTGCGATGCGTTGATTGACCTCGTCCGTCACGTTGTACCGCCGCTGCATGCCCTGATTGTATGCCGTGTAAAATGACACTGGCGTCATCGCCTCCACCGCGGTTTCATTTTCGACTCCCACCGCCCGGCACATCGCACCCGCCTCATCCATGGCCGTCCGAGGGTTTTTCACTTTTTTTACGTAGTCAGCCTTTAGAGTAGCCAGCGAAGCCGGAGCAATCAATTCCGCCGCTTGATCATAGTCGCGGCTAACGGAGAGCCTTAGAAAACTCACCACCACTTGGGCGGCAGGATGCTTTTCCGCCAGCTCGCGGGATGTCTGAGCCCTTCCCACCTGAGAACACAGAAGTCCCACGGCAACTAACATGACAGTCTGAATGCGCATCCCTTAGGCTACGCCAAAGCCAGACGCGGTCAATCACCGCGCCTCCATCCCCCACCGCACCGCAGGAATTCCGCCCCAACCCCACCTCAAACCATGTCGACCGATGCCCCACCCGTGGCATCCATCAACGCGCCCAACCGACGGGCATACAATACAAACGTCTCCAGCTGCTCGCGGGCCTGCGCTTCAGGATCTCCCGGACCCGCGGCCCCCGCATGGTGAAACACCACACTGATGTGCGGCTCAATGCTGATCAGTCCATCATAACCGGTCCGCCGCAAGTCTCCCAAAATGTCCGCCACCCGTCCCTCGCCGTCCCCCGGCATGGTGTAATCAAGATCCTTCTTGGCCGGATTCCAGATGCCGTCTTTGACATGCACATGACTGATGTGCGGGCGCACCGCCTGATAAAATGCCCATGGATCTTGTCGATGCCCCGGACGATCACGGTCTTCGTTAAAACACGGGTTGGCCGTATCAAACACCCATCGCAATCCAGGAACTTCCTCCAACGTGCGCAACGCATGACGAATCGACATCCCCCCGAAATTCATGCAGTTTTCATGAACACACGTCACGCCCGCATCATCGAAACGACGCTTGATCTCGCGCAGCCGCCGAAACCGCTCGCCTTCCATTTGATCCGCTAGATCGCGCCCAGCCTCATCGACCCGCGGCTTGTAGCTCATGATCCGAATGAAACGCGTGCCCAGCCGCTGCATTTTAGGAATGGCCCGGGCGATTTCGGCTTCGGTAATGGAAAAATCATCTTCAATGGCATGCGCCCAGTTGCCGATGACCGAGCCGAAGACGGCCACGGTCAGGCCTGCGGCGTCCAGCGCCGCCATGAGCTGGTCGAATTCCGCCTCTGGCAGGTCGTGGATGTTCATGGCTGGCAGCCCGTTCATCTGCACGTTGCGCATTTCCAGCTGCCGCCAGCCGAGCGTTTGAGCGGCCGTGATTTGCGCGGCCAGCGGCGCACCCGCCTCGTCTCCAATGCCAGTAAGAATCATGCGTAGGATTTTAGCCGCGGTCCCACACTGGAACAAGTAGAACCGCGATTGCCGCCCCGCGCTTACAAAGAAATCGCCTTCCAGAAAACCCACCCCATCCAGGCGGCCGTGCCAGCAAGGATCGCTGCCGATGTCCAGCCGACCAGAGGGACCCAGACGGCCCGGACCGGAGGCGACACCCGCGGCAGCGTGGCGTTGGCCACCACCCCCAGACCCGCCCCCGCCAGCAACCCGCCCAAATGCGCCGCGTTATCAATCACCTTCCAGCCAATCAACCCCAGCAATAACACATACGCCGCCCACTGCCACAATTGCCGCTGAAAGGCCCGGGGAATGGCGCGCTCCGACGCCCGGCAAAAGACCAACAAAAACCCCATCAGCCCAAGCACCCCGCCCGAAGCCCCCACCGACGGCACGTCCGGCGGCAAAAGATAACCCGCCAACGATCCCCCCAGCGTGGCCACCAGCAAAATCAATGGAATCCAAGCCGCTTCGGTCAACCCCTCCACCCATTGACCCAGCCGAGATAACGCCATGGCGTTAAAAACCAGATGCACAATCCCGCCATGCAAAAAGAAACACGTCAGCACCTTCCACCACGCGCCCGCGTTCACCCCCTGCTCGTCCATGGCAAAGGCCACAATCGCCCGATTCACACCCGCCGCCTCGCTCAAGAGCCAAATCACCACCAGCACACCAATGATCACATGCGTCGTTTTCGTCGGCGTGCACCACGACAGCCAATGCATAAAACGCGAAGCCTCCCCCAACTCCGGAGCATCCGCCACCGTCATCCGACTCCACTCGCGCTGGCGCACCAGACAATCGATGATCGGCAACGCAAAAAAAGCACCCCATAACATCGCCAGCCAACTGAAGGGCATGCCCAACAACCGCTCACCAAAAAAATAGACCCCCACCCCCGTCACCAACGCCCAAGTCGCCTTGCTCCGCAAAACAACCCGCACCCGGTCAAGCTGCGCCTGCCGCAGGACATCAAAAACGACGGGCGCCTCACCCGTGGGCACACAACGCCCTAAACCCGGCTGCCACACAAAATGAACATCCTCGTCAGGCCCAAGCGCGACTTCGCGCCGCAAGTCCTCCAGCGTGCACTCCCGCCGACCATGATCAGAAAGATAGCCATAACTGTCCAACGGAGCCGACGGCAAAAAATCCGGCTGCTGCCATGGTGGCAGCGGATCAATCGGCACAGGGACAGCAGGAAATGGAGTCATAAGGAGAGATGGTCAGACCGGGGCACCCGCCCCACCCGGGCCGGGTCACAACCCACCCTACAGAATGCGCCGCCAGACGCGCAAGCCACCTTGTTTTTTTCGGTAATTGCCACCCGGGCGAACCGGAGCGACGCCGTCACCCTTTCACGCGAGCACCCGCTCACCCGGCACTTGCCCCAGACAAATTTCCGCCACATGATGTCCCAGTCTGTCTCTTGTGCTTCATCGCAACCCCCACGCTCCATATCATGAACCGCCGCACATTCCTCCGCCACTCCTCCCTCGTCACCACCGCCGCCACCCTAGGCGCACCCCAGCTCCTTCTCCAGGCCGCCGAGGCCTCCGCCACCCCAGTCATCGGTGACGGAGCATTCAAGTTCGAGTGCCATCATTATTGGGGACAACTGCCGGATGGCCACCATTACGGCGACGCCACGCACGGAGTCGCCATTGACAGCCAAGGGTTTATTTACATCTCGCACCAAGGCGGCCCCGGCAGCGTTTTCGTCTTCGATCCCGAGGGCAAATTCGTCCGCTCCATGGCGCCCCAACACCAAGGCTACGGCCATGGCATCGACATCCGTCGCGAAGGTAATGACGATTTTATCTACCTCTCGCCCAATAATTTCGGCCTCCCTCCAGAAAAATGGAACAAAGCGCAAAAACTCACCGTCAAAGGTGACGTCGTCTGGGAAGGCGGTCCACCACCACAGTCGCACCGCTACGATAAAGGAGAATCCTTCAACCCCACCAACATCAGCTTCTGCCCAGACGGCGGCTGGCACGTCGGCGACGGTTACGGCAGCAACTTCCTCCACCGCTACGACGCCCAAGGAAACTACCTCTGCACGTTCGGCGGAAGCGGCAAGGAAAAGGGTCAGCTCGCCACCCCCCATGGCCACTGGTTCGATGGACGCAATGGCATCCCGAAAGTCGCCGTCTGTGACCGTGGCAACCACCGCATCCAATACTTCTCGCTCGACGGCCAGTTTCTTTCGGGCATCCCGGATATCGACGGCCCGGCCTCGCTCGATACCCGCGGTGACGTCATGGTCTGTACCGAAGTCTTCATCGGCCGCCTCGCGTTTCTCGATCCCGAGGGCCGCGTCCTCGCCCGTCTCAATGACGATCCCGCCTGGATCAAAACCATCAAGGAAACTTCAGGCTTCCGCGGTCTGGCCCACAAAGACAAATGGCTGCCAGGAAAATTCGTCCATCCTCATGACGCCACCTTCGATCAACAGGGCAATCTTTTTGTCACCGAATGGGTGACCGGCGGACGCCTCACCAAACTGCGCCACGTCGCCTAAACCTGACCCGGGAGCGCCGAGCCCCAGCTCGGCGTATTTTTCCGCGTCAGCCCGGCCATAAAAGTGGGTATCTCGCTTCTGTGCGAGTGTTGCCACGCAGCACTCCGCGTGGCTCCGCGTCCGTACCGACGTCAAAGATGGTGTAAAATATTCGGGCTAGTTGCCCTCCGGGAGCAAGGCCACGCGCACCTCGCTGCCCGGAATATCGGACTCCATTCCGCGGCGCAGCCGCTCGACCGTCTCCAGCGCCGCCGCAACGGATTGCCCGCTCGGGAAACTCAGGGCGACCTCGATGAAAACCCGCCCACCCGAGCGCCGCGATCGCACACCGTGGAACGCCGAATAGCCGTGAAAGTTTTCCGCCAAGCGGCGGTCAATCCGCAACTGCAAGTCCTCCTGCAGTGACTTGTCGGATAATTCGCGGATACCATCCATCAGTCCAGGCAAAAACGAGACTCCCGCATACCCGATGTAAACCAGCGAGAAGAACGGGTCGAGATAGCTCGCCCAGGAGTACTGAAACAGGATCAAGGTCAGGCCCAGACTCGCAAACACCGCCAGACTAGCCAACGCATCGGCGCGAGCAGACTGCCATTGCATTTCAAGCACCGGGGAAAATTCCTGCCGCGCCAGCCGCCGGATACGCAGCCACAACCAGCCGTCGACCGCGAAGGCCACGAGTTGCAGCAGCGCGCCCGCCCCGGTGAACGTCCGATCCAGCTCCACCGGATGGAAACAACGCTGCACCGAAACCACCGCCAAAACCAAGAGCAGCCCGACATAGAGTACCGCGCCCACCACACCGCCCAGAGTCTGCAGGCGCCCCGTGCCATAATCGAAGCCCTGCGCTCCGGCGGTCCGCCCGGCCCGCAGTATACGCCAAGCCAACTAATCCACTTTCAATCGCAGACACCCACTCATTTTTTCCGCCAGCCCAACAATAAAAGTGGGTGTCTTGCCTCTTCCTCCCTCTTGCCTCTTCCTCCCTTCACAGGCACGGACCTCGTGGTCTCAACCGCTCATGCGAGAAGGGAGCGCACGACTTTTCCAGCGACGTCAGTGAGACGAAAGTCACGGCCTTGGGTGCGGAAGGTGAGGCGTTCGTGGTCGATGCCCATTTGATGGAGAATGGTGGCATGAAGGTCGTGGATGTGGACGGGGTTTTCGACGGTGTGGTAACCGAATTCATCAGTCGCTCCGTAGGTCAGGCCAGGTTTCATGCCGCCCCCGGCGAGCCACATGGTGAAGGCGTGCGGGTGATGGTCGCGGCCCCATGTTTTCCCAGAAACTTGAGCCACGGGAGTGCGTCCGAATTCTCCTCCCCATATGACGAGGGTGTCTTCCAACAGGCCCCGTTGTTTGAGGTCGGCCAGCAATGCCGCAGCGGGTTGGTCGGAGGCGAGGCACTGGCGCTTGTGCTCGCTGTCGATGTCTGTGTGGGAATCCCAGCCGCGATCATAAAGCTGGACGAACCGGACGCCACGCTCGACAAGGCGGCGGGCGAGCAGGCAGTTGCGGGCGAAGGACGGCTTTGAAGGGTCGGCTCCGTAAAGTTTGAGAATGTGTTCCGGCTCATCTGTGATCTCGGCGAGCGCAGGCACGCTGGCTTGCATCCGAAAGGCGAGTTCGTAGGAGGCGATGCGCGAGGCGATTTCAGGATCTCCCAGCGCCTCACTCTGGCGACGGTTCATCCACTGAATGATGTCGAGCTCGCGCCGCCGGTCGGCGGCAGTCACGCCTTGAGGATTAGCGAGGTGCAGCACCGGAGCGCCGCTGTTGCGGAAAGGCACGCCGGCATGGCGGGAATCGAGAAATCCGTTGCCCCAAAAGCTCTGGAGCAGCGGCTGGCCGTCGCTGGAGCCCGAGGTGAGCACAATGTAGGCGGGCAGGTCGCTATTTTCCGAGCCGAGGCCGTAGGAGAGCCACGCGCCGAGGGTGGGGCGGTCACTCAGCAGGGTGCCGCAGTTCATAAAATTGACGGCAGGATCGTGGACATTCGTATCCGTGTGCAGGGAACGAATGACGGTGAGTTCGTCCGCCACTTTGGAAAGATGTGGCAGCAGCTCGGAGATAACCGTGCCTGACTGGCCGTGTGGTTGGAACGTGTAGGGCGAGCCTTTCAGACTCGGCGTACCCCGAATCAGCGCGAACTGCTGGTGATTCTTCAGCAACTCAGGCGGAATGGGTTTTCCGTCGAATTCGTTCAGCTGGGGCTTCGGGTCGAACAAATCCACATGAGACGGCCCGCCCGCCATAAAGAGGAAGATAATGCGTTTCGCTTTCGGCGCGAAATGGGCTAAACCCGGCAGCCCGCCGGACGCGAGCACATCAGGCTTAAGGAGCGACGCCAGAGCCAGTGCGCCAAGGCCGCCGGCCGAACGTCCGAGGAAGGCTCTGCGCGTGAGCGCTGTGTCGAAAGCAGAGGGTACTATCATGGCCTGTTGAGAGTTTCGTCGAGATTCAGGAGCACGCTTGCAACGCTCGTCCATACAGCGGGGAGGTCGTCCGCGTAGCGCTTGGTTTGCCCGTCAATGAAAGCGAGAAACTGTCGACGTTCTTCGTTGTCAGGCTTTCGGCAAAGACAAAGCCGAAAGGCGACATCCAGACGTGCCCCGTTGTCTTCAGGCGCTTCGGAAAGGATGCGCTTTGCGAAGGCGCTGGCGGCTTCAACAAAGAGAGGATCGTTGAGCGTCACAAGTGCCTGCGTCGGAAGATTTGCGGTGCTGCGAAGGGCAGTGCAGACGGCCCGAGCCGGAGCGTCGAGCAATTCCATCGTTGGGTGCAATGCCGAGCGTCGCCAGAAAATATAGAGGCTCTTGCGGTGGAGGTTATCGCCGGTGCTCGCGGTCCATGTCCCCGGGAGGTCCCGATCTTCCCAATAGTTGTCCGGCTGCGGCGGGAAGATGCTGCGGCCGTGGCCAGCAGGCTTGAGCAGGCCACTCACGGCGAGCGCTTGATCGCGAAGTTGCTCAGCAGGCAGACGCCCCCGAGGCATCCACGAGAGAAAGCGATTCTGCGGATCTGGCGCAGCGCGTTGCGGAGCAAGGCGCGCTGATTGACGATACACCGACGAGGTCACAATCAGTCGGTGGATTGCTCTCATGTCCCAGCCGGAGGCGACGAACTCACTGGCGAGCCAGTCGAGCAATTCAGGATGCGTGGGTGACTCCCCTTGCAGGCCAAAGTCCGCCGGTGTGCGCACGAGGCCATGGCCAAAATAACCCTGCCAGAAACGATTCACCACGACTCGGGGGACAAGCGGGTTTTTCCCATTCACCAGCCAACGAGCGAACTCCAGCCGGTTGCCCGGTTGTACCGTTTGGCCAAGGAGAAACGCGGGAACTCCCGGCAATACTTTCTCTCCCAGGGTCAGGAAATCTCCCCGGACGTGGATGGAGGTCTCGCGCGGCTGCTCACGTTCTTTCATCACCGGCACCGAGACCTTCGATTGATCGGCCAGTTCGATTTCCAAATGCGGCCCGCCCTGCTCGAATCCCTCGCCCGAGTGCTCGATGTTATTAAACAAAGCAAAAAGCCGATAGTAATCCGCCTGCGAAAACGGATCGAACTTGTGATCGTGGCACTCCGCGCAGCCCACCGTGAGGCCTAGCCAGACGGTCCCGGTGGTATTCACCCGGTCCACGACGCCTTTGAGGCGGTACTCCTCCACAGGATATGTGTTCCCTTTGGCCTGTGGTGCGTTGCGGTGAAAAGCAGACGCGATGCGTTGTTCGGTCGTCGCTTCCGGCAGCATGTCGCCAGCTAGCTGCTCGATGGTGAATTGATCGAACGGTTGGTTGCGCTGCAGCGCCGTAATCACCCACTCGCGAAAAGGCCAGATATCGCGCGGCTTGTCGTCGGCAAAGCCCCGCGTGTCCGCATAACGCGCCAGATCCAGCCAGTCCTGAGCACGACGCTCCGCGTAATCCCGCGTGGCCATCAGCCGGTCCACCACACTTTCGTAGGCCTGTGGCGAGGAATCCGCCAGGAAAGCGTCCAGCTCAGCGACCGTCGGAGGCAATCCCGTGAGATCAAGCGTGACGCGGCGGATGAGCGTCGTGCGTTCCGCCTCTGGCGATGGTGAAAGTCCCCTCTGCTCCAGTCGTGCGAGGACGAAGTGATCGATGGGGTTGCGAATCGTAGAGTGTGGGTTGCCGATTTCCGGCAGCGCAGGCTTTTGCGGCGGAACAAACGCCCAATGTGGCTCGTAGCGAGCGCCCTCCGCGATCCAGCGCCCCAACAATTCCCGCTGCGCCGCCGTGAGCACTTTATTGCTCTTTGACGGAGGCATTGCTTCGTCTTTCTCCGATGTGGTAATCCGCGCCCAGACCTCGCTCTGATTCAAATCCCCCGGCACCACCGCCACCGTTTCGCTCTCGGACTTTCCATAGGCACCCTCGGCCGTATCCAGACGCAGCCCCGCCTTGCGCTGCTTCACATCCGGCCCGTGACAAGAGAAACACTTGTCGGAAAGAATCGGACGAATGTCTTTGTTGTAGGACAACGCGACCACATCCGCAAAGACCGAGCCCGCGGGAGCCCAAAACAGGCTGCTCAATAAGAAAGACAATAATGTCTTATGAGTGCATTGTTTCTGAGAGGAAGTGCTTTGGAGAGGCGCGTTGGAAGCGGCTGCGCGGGTCATACAAGAAAGGAGAAAAGGTGAGTTCTGAAGGAACACCGCAGAGGGTAAATCGGGGCTTCTATCCCATACCGCAAAAAAAACCCGCCGCCTCCCTGAAGGGTGGCGGCGGGCCGGAAGAGTTCATCGCTTCATGGCCCCATGAGAACATGGAGCCATGGGCTATGATACATTATGGATTCTGCTTTACGCGGTAGAAGAGAGCGGGCGCAGCACCAGGCAAGTTGGTCACAGTGTGCGTGAAGGTTGTCGTAGCGCCGCCGGAGGCGATGTTATCGTTCAACTCGAGTGGCCAAGTGCGAAGCGTCTGAGACGCTTGCAGCGTGTAGGTGCTGCCGGGCTGGGATTTCCAAGTCAGCGTCAACTGATTGGTGGCTGGATCGTAGCTCACCGAGGTGAACTCAATCGGGGTGCCACCACCACCCACCAAGGACTTGGCGCTTTCGCCAGCGGCCAGCCGCTGAATCTGCGCTTCAGTGAGGGCTTCGCCGAAGACGGCGAATTCATCGATCAAACCGCGAGTGGCATTGACACCGCCGGATCCGGCGGGTTCAGCGCCGATGGTCAGACGAGTGAAGTCGTTCGGCAGGGTGGCGGCATCTTCTCCGGAGAGAATCATGGTGCCATCGCGCCAGACTTGTTTGCTGCCACCATTCTTTTGGAAGACGAAGTGCTGCCACTCGCCGACCACCGCTTCACCCGGACCTTCCAAACGCTGCGCCGGTGAAGCGCAACACCCGGCCGTGTCGAAGTAGATGTTGCCGTTGGACCATGGCGCGTGCGCCTGGAAACCGCGCTCATTGGAGCTGCTGCTCGGGGAAGAAGCCCAGAAGGCGCTGCTATCACTGGTCGCATCCAGCTTCTGCCAGAAAGAGACGGCCACCTGATCAGGCGGCACATCGCCAGGAGTCGAGTCCGTCATGCGCCAGTAACCCACTGGATTAGAAGCAAGCACGAGGGCGTTGTACGGCTGAGCGGGCGCGGCCGCTTTGGCGTTGTTGTAGTGATCAAGGATGACCGCGTCAGAAAGAGCCGTGTTGTAGAAGGCCACTTCGTCCGCATCACCGTTCCAGGCAAAGCCAGCATCCGCACGTGAGCCGACCGCAAATCCGCCAGCTACACCCGCCACATAAGGCTTCGGATCGCTGGTCACACGCAGCACACCGTCGACATAAAGCCGAGCCACCGTGCCGTCCCATGAAGCGACGAGATGGGTCCAAGCTCCGGGCGTCGGAGCCGCCCCGTTATCACCCGTGATGTTAACCGCGGTGGCCAGACCATCGCTGTAATATGTCCGCAGGTTCCAACCGGTGTCGCTTTGATAGATCAGCCACCCCTTACGTGGAGCCGCAAAGTCGCCGGAGGACAGGACGCAGGTCAGTGTACCAGCTGGATTGGCTGCGGCTGGGTTGACCCACGCTTCCGCCGTCCAAGCACCTGACGGATTTAAGGCACTATTGTAGGGCACCGCGGTATTGAGGACGGATGGCAAGTTGATCGCCGTGTCCGTGCTGCCCGTGAGTGCACCTGGCACCCCGAACACACCCGCACCCGGACGCATATCGCCATCTTCACCCAAAGAACCAAGGTTGCTCATCACCTTGCCCTTCGGCACGCCCAGACCAAACCACTTGGCTCCGCTGACATGCGCACCATTGTTGCCACCCGCCACACCGAGGTCCAGCGCGCGATCGGTCGCAGCACCGCTAGCTCCCAGTCCACCATCAGAGAACGCGGTCGCATCACCAAAGAAATTGGCTTCAAAACCGTGCTGAAGATCCCGAGCCGTTTTAGGGCTGGAGTTGTCGTTGAAATCCCAATAAGCAAGGAGATCAAGCTTAGCCGAGTCCAGAGCTGGCACGGATGACTTGAGTGCAGGATTCGAAGGCCACTGGATTTCGGTCAAATCAGGCCATTTGTCGCCGTCAGTGTCGCCCTTATTCGGATCGGTGCCGGTATTGGTCAGGCTGACAAAAGCGCCGGTATTCGTTTCCACGGCGTCGGCCAAGGCATCGCCATCGGTGTCTGCTTTCAATGGATCCGTTCCGGTATTGGTCGCACTGACCCAAGTGCCGGTCTTCGTTTCCACACCATCTTTGAGGGTGTCACTGTCGCTGTCCGCATTGTTCGGAAGCGTGCCGAGGTTGAATTCGGTGAGGTTCGTCAATCCGTCAGTGTCGAGGTCGCCCGCACGGTCATCCACATTCGGATTGAGTCCGTTGGCCAATTCGTAAGCGTCCTGCATACCGTCACCGTCAGAGTCGGTGTTCGGCGGAACCAAAGCCGGATCGTTCGGCTTGGTGCCGGCAAAAAGCTGAGCAATCTGCGCATCGGTCAGCGCATCCGCATAGACCGCGACGTCGTCAATCAGGCCCGCCATATTCAAAGCACCGCCATCGGTACCCATGAAGAACCGTGTGAAATTCGTCGCCAGAGGAGAAGTATTGGTACCCTCTTTGATTTTCACCCCATTGACCCAGATGGCCTTGGTGTTGCCGTTTTTGTTCAACACCACGTGCTCCCACACCCCTGGCGTCAGACCACCAGCAACATCAATCCGCTGTGTGCCACCATCGCAACAGCCGCTCGTGTCAAAATAGATATTACCATTCGACCATGGAGAATGCACATTGATGCCGCGCTCCACCGTCGCCGACTGCGCATACATCGAGGACGAATCCGGCGTACCCGAGAGGTTTTGCCAGAACGAGATCGCCACTTGGTTTTGCGCACCCGCAATATTCAAGAAGCCACCGCCTTCCACAATGACCCCGGTGCCGCTGTTGCCGGCAGCACCCATGTCCACCGCCTTGTCGCCAGGCTGGCCCGTGCGACCGCCCGCATCCGCACTATAAAGAGTGCCGTCCTTCAACGTGCCCGGGAAATTCCGGACTTTGTCCAACGTTTCGGTCGGATTGCCATCGTTGTTGAAATCCCAGTAGGCCAACAAGTCGAGCAGACCCGGACGCAGCGGACGCGAGGCCTCATTGGTCGGATTCGCGCTGCTATACAAGGCTTCTGCCCCGTCGCCAAATCCGTCACCATCGGTGTCCATCACCAACGGGTTGGTGCCAGCAGCTGTCACACTCACAAACACACCGGAATTATTCTCAGCGCCGTCTTTGAGACCGTCGCCGTCCGTGTCCGCGATAACCGGGCTCGTCCCTGTATTCGTGGCACTCACCCAAGTCCCCGTCTTGGTTTCCACCCCGTCCAGGAAGCCGTCAGCATCGGTGTCGTTGCTGGTCGGTTTGGTGGCTCCGGAAAACTCAGCCGCATTGGCCAATCCGTCGCTGTCCGCATCGCCAGTCGCCGTCAACACATTCAGGTCCGCCGCAAAACGAAGCTCCCACGCGTCCGGCAATCCGTCGCTGTCGGTGTCATTCGGTGGGTCAATCGACGCCGGACTGGCGCCGCCTGCCAAACTAGCCACTTCCGCCGGCGTCAGCTCGCGCTTGAAGAAAGCGACATCATCCAACGAACCGCTCACCGCTTCAGCTTGATTCGACGAGTTGCCAATGAAAAGCTCAGTGAAGTCGGTTGGCAATGGGCCCGTATTGACGCCGTTAAGCACCTCTACACCATTGACATAGATGATTTTGGCATCGCCACTCTTGACCAAAACAATGTGATTCCACGTCGAAAGCCAAGTCGCTCCCGGATCAACAAAAACCCGCTGCGTGCCCTCATCACAACAGCCGGCCGTGTCCCAATAAATTGTACCGTTGCTCCACGGCGTGTGCGCGCTGAACGCCCGCTGCACTGTCGCCGAATTCGCGAAAAAGGTCGTCTGGTTGCGCAGCTCAGCCAAATTCTGCCAGAACGAAATCGAAAGCGCATTGGCCTCGCCAGCCGCATTCAAAAACGACGCGTCCGTGACATGCATCCGGTGACGATCGTTGCCAAACAACATCGCCCGGTCCGTCCCCGTACCGGTCCGCCCCGTGCCCGCACTGGTGAATTGAGCACCGTTCAAAAGCACGCCGACATTGCCCGCTTGCGCGTCAATCGCCATGCCATCGCTCACAGTATCAAAGTTCCAAAATGCGATCAGATCCCCCGCCGAAACGCCGGGGGATAGACCAAGAATTAAAGGTGTTAAAACACCCAGAAATTGCTTTTTCATATGCCAATAGTTGAGGGACTCAGGGCCGAAAACATTTCGACCCACAATCTTCTTATTTAAAAAAATTCCCCCCACCTGTCACGAAAAAAACGTCGCCAGCCCCGCAATTTGTCGAAACCGCCACGATTTAGGTGTTTTTGCATAAGATTTTCTTATACTTCAATCGGAAACGCGTCATTATGGCACATGTCCACGTGGGCATTATTTTTCCCTTTGCCCCCACGCTCGTTTTTCCCGCGTGGTCCGGCGGCTAGCGAAGGGTTAATTCTGCCCAATAAGAAAACTCGTACAGCCAAGCGCTCGCATGATTTTCGAGGCTGATTTCGATGGTCTGGCCGCGCCAGCGGGACAGCGGGACTGACTGCTGATGCCATCGCTGATCAGCCGGGGCGATGACAGTTTTTTGCACGATTTCTCCGTTGATCTGGACGACGAGGTCCCAGTCGCCGAGCGCATGACTGGCGCATTCGAAGGTGAGGGTCGGCTCCCCGTCGGCGGGCACGGTGAGAGTGCGAATCAGGCGGGCGGGACGACGCTCCGGCTGCGGCGGAAACGGATGCAATTGCAGGACGTTTTTGCGGCCTTCGAAATCGATATGTTTGCGCGGGGTGCCCTCGAATTCGGGGGCCACCACTTTCCAATCGGGTTGCCAGAGGCTGACGCTTTCCCAGTCGATGCGGGCAGCATCTTCCGGAAAGTCGTTGCCCTCTTCAGAAGGAACGGCGGCCGCCGTCGCGGCGAGTTCGGTCACCGGGGCAGCCAGTGCGGCTTTCTTTTCCGAGGTCAACGGCCCTTCTTCGGGCGGCGCCAGCAAGTACCAGACGAGGTCACGCATCATCTCATCCGGCAGTTCCCCGAATCCCGCCGGCATCAGGCTGACGCCGGTGTCCTGCAGGGTCTCGATCTGATCCCGGGCCACGACTTCCTCGCGGGCGCCAATACCCAGCACGCGCACGCGCGTCGGCGTGTCTTCGGTCATCCTTCCACTCAAAGTGCGACCGTCCTTGGTGGTAATGACGATATTTTGGTATCCGTTGCCAATGATCTGGTTGGGATTGATGATGTTATTGAGTAGTGCGTCGAGGCTCGACCGGCCCGAGCCGATCAATTCCGGACCGACGGCCTGCCCGCCGCCATGAAACACATGGCAGGTAGCGCAAGTCGCCGTGAAGACAGCTTTTCCGTTCTCGAGGTCCGGTTCCCCGGTCAGTGCCGCCGCGCGTTTGCGGGTGATTAGCGCCTTCACATCTCCCCCGGTCTCGTTCCATGTGCCCAGCAGGGATTGAGCCCGGGCTTTGATTTCGTCTGGCGCCGCCGTGGCAAAATACCGGCGCACCGTGACCGGCAGAGTGGCGGGATCAAATCCGCCAAAGGTCACCCCTTTGCCTTCCACCGCGTCCAAGAGGCGGCTCGCCCACTCAGGCCGTGAGGTCAACACTTCAGCCGCCGTCGCCCGAAGGGCGGGCGGATACAACCGCCATGCCCTCAATATCAAAGTGGGAAAATGGCGCCCGCCCAGCTCGGCCGCCGCGCGCAGAACCTCGATGGTCAAAGCATCCGGTGTCTTGATTTCGAGTAACGCAGCCATACCGGCCCGGGCCCGTTCCTCACGCAACTTTCGCACCGTCTGAATGGCGGAGATGCGTTCCTCCAGGCTCGTTGTTTCCGAAAGCGCCTTGGCCATCAGGGAGGCAATGGCATTGGCATCACCCCAGAAGGTCGCCAGCTTTTGCGAAAAGTTGCGCACATCCTCGCGTTCGTGCGCCGCCCAGCGGGCAAAATACGCCTCGGTCGCCATCGTCGGCTTGATGGCTGCCGCCTCCTGGCCTTTGACCAGCCCGTCCAGCGCCGTCGCCACCAAGTCGCCGTCCCCCGCCACCGTATCCAGAAACTTCAGCGCCAAATCAATCGCCTCTGGCTTCCGCGTGTCACAAAGCCGACGCATCATCTTGTACGTCAAGCCCACCGAAAGCGGCTTGGTCTGCGGCGCCAATGCCGCCAACCATGGCACATAACGCTCAGGCGCCAGCGCCAGCTCCGGCTCAATGCCCTGCCAAATAAGAAAACCAAGCGTGCGGTCGGCCCCCGCGCTCGCCTTGATCAAACGCTCCTGCCACGGCGTGAAATCATGAGCCTCTTCATCATGATTCACCGTCAGATTCTTCGCCCCCGCCTGCCGAATCCAAGTGGCCACCGCCGCCCGGACGCTCGCTCGCCTATCGTCCGCTAGCCGCCCGAACGGCCCGTCCGCCGCCAGCCCAGCCAAAAACGCCCCGGAACCGCCAGCCGCTCCGTCAGCCGCCGCCACCGCTGCCAACGCCCGTAGACACTCGACCTCAAACGCCCCGTCCCCGTCCGCTCGCCCCAGCCTCTCCTCCAGCACTTCCCCGAAAAACCCACGCGCCGCCACCAGCCCGCCACCACAAAACTCCGTCGATCCCAATATCCGCAACGCTTCCAGCGCCGATGACCCGTCGCCCGACGCCCGCGCCAATCGCAACAGTCCGGTGCGCAGCTCGTCTCGGGCCGCTGGCTCATCGCCCCCACTCCCGGTCATCAGCTGCTCGATCATCGTTTGGCGGCTATTCCGGACCAACCAGCTGTTCGATGACCCGAGGTTCTCCAGCAGCACCGCCGGCGGAACCGTCGTCAAATCCATATCCGCTCCGGGTCGTGACGGCCAGTGGGCCGGCACCGGACGGCTCTCCGGCTCGTAACACACGCGCCAAATCCGTCCTTTTTCGCGGTCCACTCCTTCAGGGTTCGCTTGGGCATTTTGATAACAGGGGTATTTGTCACACCAGTCCATGACCCAGAGAAATCCATCCGGACCTGTCTGAATGCTGACCGGCCGAAACCATCCATCGTTGGCTCTCAAGAAATCGCGCACGACATGCGCTTTAAAGGTCGCTCCCTCCGGCTCCACCCGCTCTTCATGAATGGCATTGTCATGAATGTTGCCAAAAAAAAGCTGCCCGCGGGTATCATCAGGATACACCCCTCCCTGATAAACTTGGATCCCCGCATAGGCCGCCCGAAAATGCCGAGGATGATCCTCCGGCACTATGCTCGGTAGCAAATCATAGGCATACGGATTCTCCGGGGCCCCGCCCTGCCGGGCATACAATCCACCCGGGGCCATGTGAAAAAGATGATCAATCACACACGCCTCCACAAACCAGTTTCCAGCCGCATCATAGTCACACCCCCACGGATTGCTCGTCCCATCAGAAAAGACTTCATGTCGCTCCACCGTGGGAGCCGGCCGACCGGGCCGGGCCGGGCCGAAAGCGGCCCGGTAAATCCCCGCATTCAACGTAAATCCTTCACCCTCAGGGTCAGTGGGACGACGCACCCGGCTGTGCGTGAAGACGCCATGCGTGAAATACATCAGTCCATCCGGCCCCCACGTGAAACTGTTTAATAATTCATGCCGGTCTTCTAAACCAAACCCCGTCAATACCGCCTTATACTCGTCAGCCACATCGTCGCCGTCCACATCACGGAAAAAAAACATGTTGGGCGCCTGCCCCACAAAAACTCCGCCGTGCCCACACACAATCGCCGTCGCCAAACTCAACCCCTCCACAAAAACCGTGCGCTTGTCAGCCACCCCATCGTTGTCGCTATCTTCCAAAATAATAACCCGGTCGCGCGGAGAACCAGCCCCCGTCTTAATCACGGGTCGAAACATCTCATCAGTGGCCGTCTTCGCATAATCGTTCGGGTTCGACGCCCCCGAGGGATACTCATACAACTCGACCACCCACAGCCGGCCCCGGTGATCCCAACTCATCGCCACCGGGTTGACCACCATCGGCTCGCTGGCAAAACAACGCAGCGCATATCCCGGAGGTAACGTCACTTTGGCCATCTGCTCCGCCACCGTCGGACAAGGCCCAGGCGTCGGTTGATACACCCCCTCCAGTTCCTTCGCCCCTCCAGACGAGACCACCACCACCGCCGCCACCAAAGCAGCAGCCGAACGTCGAAACATCAGCGCAATCATTAGCCCATGCTAGCGCACCCGCCGCCGCCGTCCACCGCCGGAACACATCTAGCCGCAGCCCCACCTTCACTCCCCCCAGCGCCAGCGCTCCCCGAACGCAAGCGCCGCCCCACCAGCCCTCACCCGCCTCACTCTTTGGGGTCCGGAAGTGACAACAACCCGCGCGGCGACCCGGCCGGTGCCGCCGGAGGCACCTCCGCGGGCACCACCGGCTTGTCACTCCCCGCCGCAGGGTTACCCGCTTTCGAGCCTGTCCCGCGCGGCGCCGCCGCCCGGCGCGAAGGGATTTCCGGCGCCGTTTTCTCCTCGCTCTCCGGAACTGGGGTCGGCACCGGGTCTTCCAACGCCGGAAGCGGCTGGACAACCGCCGGAGCGGACGTCCCGTCAGCATCAGCACCGGCGCCCGCGGCCGTCTCCGCGGCCTCCGGCATTTTTTCCGATTCACGAATTTTGTTGAGCAGGCTACGCGCCACCAAAGCATCAGCGTCATACCACTGGCGCGTGAACGTGTCGTCCCAAACCGAAGCCGCCTTCTCAATCTGCCCATGGCGGAAAAGATGGAATCCATACCGGCCGCGGAAGACGGCCAGCGCCGGCGCCCGACGAATAGCCTCCAGATAATACTCCTCCGCCTCCGCCGCCCGCTCCCGCCCGGATTGGCTCAATTGCTCGGCCAGATTGATATGGACCCACGCATCACGCGGACTCAAGAGCAATGCCGCGCGAAATTGTTCGATCGCTTTCTCCCGCCAGGCCACCGACAGCGCGGGAATTTCTTCCTCTCCGGCCAGCCCGACGTACGCACGACCGAAACCGACGAGATTCGGCTGATGCGCCGGATCCAGCTCCGCCGCTCGACGATGCGGTGTCAGCGCGCCCAAGTAATCGCGGACCGAGCTGCGGACCAACCCCTGTTGGTAGGCCACCTCCGCCGGAGCGGCCCGCCAGCCGAGCCAGAGCGTCCAGACCGCCCCCACCGCCGTCATCAAAGTCAGAGCTGGCTTAATGCCAGGCAGCCGCACGTATCGCCGCGCTTGCGTCTCAAATCCAGGGTTGGCCAGCAACCCAAACAAGGCCGCCACCAGCAAGGCGTTGGCCGGAATATGCAGGTTAAAATCAATCGCCGTATGCGCCACATACGCACACGTCGCCGCCACCGCGCCCAGCCCCAACGCCAAACTGTTGCTGAAAAGATCCCCCGTGCGCTCAAAACGAACATTGCGATACCAAGCCAGAAAACGCAGCCCATGACCCAAATGCGCCGCCAGCAACAGCAACCCAAGCCCCAAGCCCACCGCCCCGTAATCGCCCAGCAGCTGCGCATAATCATTGTGAGCAATGTCCGGGTCCACCGCCTGCGCCCCATTCCAATCTTCTGGTTTGGTCGTGAACTCGCGCGCAAACAGTTCAAACGTGCGGGCCCCCGTTCCCCACCACGGCGACGTCTGCCATTGCTCAACCGCCATCTGAGTGTACGCCAGCCGGAACTGGCTGTCACTCAATAGCCCGCCCGCCCCGCCGTAAGACTCCTGCAGAAAATCATAACACAGGAAAACCAAAAATGCCCCGAGTACCGCAAATAAGGCCCCAAAGGCCGCCAGATATTTCCAAAATTGTGGTCCCAAAAACTTGCCGAAAAGCCAGAGGCTCAAGACGCCAAATGCCCCCATGCCCACCCCAAAACTAGCCAGCCCCGCTCGCGAATAGGTCAACACCAACACCACCATCGCCAACATCAAACTAAACAAGGCCGCCATCCGCCACACCAAATGAATGCGCGCAAAAAGGGCAAAGGCCGCCAGAAAAAACGCGCTCCCCTCCAGAAAACCCGCCAAATGATTCTCACTGTGAAAAAATCCACCAGCATTGGCCGGCCCCGCCGTCCGCGCATAACCCAACCAATGATACGGTGACCACGTCCGATCGTACTGCGCCTGATACACCCCAATCCCAAAATTAAGCAAAATCAACACCGTCAACGTCACCGCAAACCACCGGCGATACTTCGGATGCTCCACATGTAACGCAAAAACCGTGTAGCCAACAAGACACGCCGCCAAAGGTAACAAATCCTGCCGCGCTAAATACTCGACCGGCGAAAACCACGCCCGCAACCCACAATAACCCGCAAATAATAACGCCGTCAGTAAACAAAAATTGCCCGGAACAAATCGAGACCCCTTCCGAATCCGCCCCAAGGCCAAAATCCCCCCAACCGCCAACACCACATACGCCGGCCACTGAAACGCCAGCCGCGTCCACGCCCCCAACGTCGCCAAAAGTACATACCCACACAGAAAAATGGCGAAAAGAAACGGCTGCATCAGAAAGAGGAAATAACAGGTGAAAAAAACGGGAATAAAGGCGGGAAATAAAAAAAGAAAGCCGCAGACCGGTCGAATCACCAATGCCGCCGCCCACGCCACCTCCCATCCCTACCCCGGAGCCGCCATCCCGCCAGCACCAACACACCCGGCCTCACCACAACTCCACCGCCACACTGTCTGCCACCAGCCGCCCTTGCGCCGTCAACGCCAACCGACCGCCCGCCGGCGGATGCGCCAACCCCGCCTCGACCAGCTTGCCCACCGCCTCCATCCCAGCCTCCCCCACCACCTCCAACGGCACCCCCTCCGCCGTGCGCACCAACAACGCAATCCGCTCACGACGCAAATCATCCGCCGTCAAATGCTCGACTTCCCGCTCCAATAACTGCCCCGCCGCCGCCAAAACCGTGTACGCCCCAGTGTCAGCCACATTCTTCCAACGACGCCCCGCCACCGTGGAAAATGCCCCAGGCCCAAGCCCTACATAATCAGCACCTTCCCAATACGACCGGTTATGCCGCGAATGATGCCCCGGCTTCGCATAGTTGGAAACTTCATAGTGATCAAATCCCGCCGCCGTCAGCCGCTCGTCCGCCAACAGAAAAAACGACGCGTCATTCTCGTCGTCCGTCCGAAATTCACCGCGCGTCAAACGATCAAAAAACTCCGTATCTTCTTCATAATTAAGATTGTAAGCAGATATATGATCCGGCTTCAGCGCGATCATTTCGTCCACCGTCGCCTCCCACGTCGCCAATCGCTGGCCCGGAATGGAAAACATCAAATCCACATTGACCGAGGAGACGCCCACCTCGCGCAGAATCTGGTAAGCCGCCCGCGCCTCGTCCGGCGAATGATCACGGCCCAAGGTGGCCAGCGTGGCCTCGTCCCACGCCTGCACTCCCAGACTGACTCGCGTCATGCCATGGTCCCGCAACAACGCAATCTTCTCCGCATCAAAGGTCCGTGGATTCGCCTCCACCGTCCATTCCTCCACCTGAGAAAAATCGAAAATCCCCCGGAATTCATCAAGAAATTCCGCCAGCACCGCGCGGCTGGGCAGCGTCGGCGTCCCGCCACCAAAATAAATCGTCCGCGGTGAGCCGCAACCATGGACGTCAACCGCCCGGCGTGCCTCGGCCGCTACCGCCCGGAAAAATGCCCGCAAATCATGCCCCCCCGGCGTGTGCTTGTGAAAGCTGCAATAAGGGCAGATGCGATGACAGAAAGGAATATGAAGGTAAAGATGCACTGAATAAAAATACGACCGCACCCGCCGCCGCAGGCCCCACCATACAGCCAAATAAAAAGAATGATGCTGTTATCACCGCCGCCCACCGCCGGAACCGCCCAAGCAGGAATCCTCGCCTCCCCCTGAATTTGCCATTGGGCCTGCGCCTAATCCGAGCACACTGAGCCCGTGCCGGTCGACCTGCCATGGATGGAGCAACACGCGCGCGGCCTGCTGCGCGACGTCTCACGATCATTTTACCTCAGCCTTCGCGCTCTACCCCCCCCGGTACGCGGACCGCTGTCGCTTGCCTATCTGCTGGCCCGCGCCGCCGACACCTTCGCCGACAGCGGCCGCCTCGAGGTCGTCGACCGTTTGGCCGCCCTCGAAGCGACCCGAGCCGCCCTCACCGGCGAGGGCGCGGGCTTGCGCATGATCGACTGCGGTCTGGCTGTCGTCGAGGATGCTGAACACGGGCTTTCCCCCGGTGAAGCCACCCTCATGCACCGACTTGGCGAAATCCTGGCTTGGTACTGGGCCGTGCCAGAAGTTGAGCGCGCCCTGATCCGCCAAGCCCTCGAAACCATCATCAGCGGCCAGCGCGACGACGTGACCCGCACCCGCATCACCACCGCCGAGGAACTGGACCTCTACACCTACCAAGTCGCCGGCTGCGTCGGCGAGTTCTGGACCCGGCTCAGCGCTCTCAAAATGCCCGCGTTCGCCAAAGCCCCGCTCGATGAATTAATCGAACGCGGCATCCGCTTCGGCAAAGGCCTCCAACTCATCAACGTCCTCCGCGATGTCTCCAAAGACGCCGCCATCGGCCGTAGCTACTTGCCAGGCGTCGACGCCACCGCCTCCGCCGATGAAAAATGGGCCGCAGCCCAGCCCTGGATCGCCCGATGCCGCGATCACCTCGCCGAAGGCCGCGCCTACACCAAAGGCGTCCGCGGCGTGCGCAGCCGCTTCGTCAAATGGCTCCCCCTCCGGCTCGCCGAAGAAACTCTCACCCTCATCGTCGCCGCCGGCCCCGCCGGCATGACCGTTCCCGTCAAAGTGCCGCGCCGCCGCGTCCGTAGCATCGCCCTCGGCGCTTGGGCCCGCGCTCTGATCGGCTGATCCCAAGGCCAGCCGGGTCTAGGGCCCTCCCACGCCCTCCGCTCGCATCTCCACGCCCACGCCCACGCCCACGCCTGCATCTCCTCATCAGCGTCACCGCCGCCACGTCATCCCGCCATCAACTCGAGCCTCCGCGTCAGCCAAGGGAAGCCAGCGGCCGGAAAACATACCCTGGAAATACCTGATCCATCGCCACCCCGGGGGCCTGCCGCCGCAAAACCGGCGCCAGCAGATCGCGATAATTATAACGCACCGGCAGATCGCCCGGGCCCTGCAAAAGTTCCGATCCCAGCCCTTCCCACTCGCCGTGCAGGCGCCCGCCCGTCACCCCGCCACCGAGGAAAAATAGGGTCCCACCTAAACCATGGTCCGTTCCCCCGGCGCTATTCTCCCCTACCCGCCGGCCAAACTCCGTCATGACCACCACCGCCGTCCGCGCCAGCCGAGCCGGCCCCAGATCACGCACCAAGGCCGCCAGCCCGACCCCCAGCCGTTTTATCGGTCCGTCCATGATCGCCGCCTGCGTCACATGCGAATCCCACCCGCCCAGACTGATCGCCGCTGCCTGCAGCCCGACCTTCGCCTTGACCAACTGAGCGATCTGCCGCATCCCGCCACTGAAGGCGTCATCACCATACTCCGCCCCGTGCTCCGGAGAGTACGCATCATCATGCAGCGACTCTATCCGCCCCAGCGCCGCCAGCGCATTCGCCCCCGCTGGCCCCAGCGCCCCAGGCGCCTCCGCATACAACGAAGCCAACTGCGCCGCAAAATTCTCCGGAACATGCTGGCCCAGTCCAAAGTCGGAAATCGATTCCATAGCCGCACACGACGGCGCTCCCCGCAGGCATTCCGGTAGCTGTGATCCAATCGCCACCGCCGTCAGCGGCGAATGACCGATATCCGGACGGACCCGCAAAAACCGGCCCAGCCACCCGCCCGCCGCCAGCCCGCCATGCTCCATAAAATCCTGCGCCTCAAAATGCGACCTCGTTTCATCCTCGCTGCCCGCTCCGTGCACCATACTCAAAACCCCCTCCTTCCACAACGGCAGCAGTGGAGCCAGTCCCGCATTGAATCCAAAAAAACCATCCAAATCCACCAGCTCGCGCCGACGCAGCCCGATCGACGGCCGCGCCCGGTAATAACCGTCATCCCCATGCGGCACCACCAAATGAAGGCCATCCGCCCCGCCACGCAAAAAAACCACAATCAAGGCCGGATCGTGATCGCGCTCGGCAGAGACAAGAGCGGTGGTAGTCACCGAAGAGGAAGTCGTTGGTTTCAACACGTTTGAAAAGCGGGGCTGGCCAGTAGCAAGGCCAAGGGTGAAGGGCAGTTCTGCGCGGCCGCCAATTCCGCAGGAGTCGGTTGGCGGCCAAGTAGATGCGCCGCCAAAGCCACCTCCGTACCGCCAGCGGCCACACGCAACCCCACCGGATCAAGCGACGTGCCTTTGATGCCGTTGGCCGCCAGTTCCGCCGCAAACCGCCACCGCCACAGCAAGGTCGCCATCCACGGCTGGGCCTCCTCAGGATACCCGTCCGGCGCCGGATACTGAAAAGGAGCATGCCCCATCCGCAAAAGATAATCCTGCACCGCCCGCCCGGCATCCGTGCGGGCCGCCGTCGCCCGCAAGGCCGAAATCACAAAATGAAAGGGCCGCTTGATCTTGCCACCGCGAGAGGCCCAAAATGCCTCATGCCCGAAAACCGCGGCCAACGTCCGCCGCAGGTCACCCCGGCTTTCAGAAAAAACGTGCGCCACCGCCGCCACCACCGCCTCCGGTGGGTCGTCCGCCACAAAACGACGGCACAACTTGAACGCCACATGCCGCGCCGTCGCCGGATGATGCGCCACTAACTCAACCACCCGGTCCAAATCCCCGCGCCCCAAACCCGCCGGGATCACCGTCCCCAACACCTCCTTCGATCCGTCATCATGCCGCGCCGCCTCAAACTCAACCCGCCCCACCGCTATCCGTGACCCGCTGCGAGCCCGCACCGTCCAGCCACTCAAACACCGCGCCACCTCCATCACATCGCGCTGCGTGTAACCGCCATGCACCCCCAGCGTATGCAACTCCAACAATTCACGGGCATAATTCTCGTTGGGTAGCTCCCGCGACGTCCCCAGCCGATTGTCGCGCCCGTCCAGATACCAAAGCATCGCCGGACTCAACGCCGAGGCCCGCACCAAATCAGCAAAGTTGCCCATGGCATGCGCGCGAATCACCCGCCGATCGTCCACCGGCTTCAACCACCTCGAGTCCCCCTTCGACGGATCAATATTAAAATGATCAGACCAAAAATCGACCATCACCTCAAAAAGCTGGCGCCGGGAATGATGCGCCCGATGAATCTTGTCCCGCGTCAACTGATCCAGCAGCGCGCGCGGGTCATGCTCCAATAATTCCCCGGCCGGCCACGCCCCCAAGGCTTCAAATTGCCGACTGCGCCGCTCAGCCGCCCCGTCGTCAATCAACGCCGGAGCCAATTGCTCCTCGACAAAATTCCGCGCCCCCATCGCCGTCACCATCGCATGCTGACCCGGGGCCGGCCCAAAGGTCAGCCGGTTAATCACATGCGCCGCCTCATCCACCTCCGCCGCCTGCGACGGCTGAAAAACCCCCAACCCTCCCGCTCCTCCATCCTCTCGACCCCGAAAAAACCACTGCGAAACCGCCGAAAATCCTCCCACCCCCACCACTACACCACCCGCCGCCGCCCCATGGAGGAAATGCCGGCGCGTCGATGAAGAGAATGTAGAGGTGCCATCCATACTCAAATAATTCTCAATAACTTAAGATTCAGAAACCCCCGCCGAAACAACCTCCGCCGGGGCCGCCACCACAACGGCCGCCTCCGGCAGAACCTCCGCTGGCTTCCGCCGACGCGCGCTCAGCCACGCCCAAAAACCCGCTCCCGCCCCCGCCGCCAAAACCAACGGAATCACCAGCAATTGCCCCAACACCGGCAACAAAAACGTCAACGCCAAAACCACACCACCACGCCCCACCGCCCGCCACGGCCGCTCATCGTCCCCCGGCACCGGCAACCCCAGCCCAATCCGGTACGCCAACCCCGCACTGCCCACCAGCCCACCAAAAAGTGGCACCCCAATCAAAAATACCCCCGTCCACTTCAACGCCGCGGGCGCCGCATTCAAGACAACCACACCCAGCCCAATCGGAATCGCCACCACCAATAACCCAAGCCCCGTCGTCACCACCGGTCGCCCAAATTTCTCCGCACACCGCGCCACATGAGCCGGCACCAACGCCGCCGCCGCCAACCAGTAACTCACAAACATCAAAAATACGCCCAACGCCATCAGAAACCAGACAAGAACGTTGGCAGTGGTAATGTACTCCATGGCCCATCAATGAACAACACATCCCCCCATCCCGCAAGCCAAGGGTCCCACCCGTAGCAATCGCTCGCATCCCGCTCGCCGCCATCCCACGCCACCCGCACCCTACCGGATTCTCGCTTGCCTCCCGTTCCACCACCACTCACGATTCCTTCATCCGTGCCGACGCCGCCACCAACGCCGCCCCCAACTGACGTCACCGCCACCACCGCGGACCCCACCGCGGAAACGGCCCCTTCCGCCGTCGAATCCGCCCCCGAACCGGACCCGCTCGTCGAGGAATTCATGGAGTTCCTCTCGGTCGAACGCAATGTCTCCCCCCGCACGCTCATCAATTATCAACACGCATTGATGACGTGCCGCACTCGCGCCCCGCGCTTCACCTCCTGGGAAAACGCCACCGCCGATGACTTTCGCGCCTACCTGTTCGCCCAAATGAAACAACAGCTCGGCCGCGCCACCATCCGCCTCCACTTCGCCGCCCTGCGCAGCTTCTATTCATTCCTGTCCCGACGGAAAAAATGGCCAGTCAACCCACTGCTCGCCGTGCAACTCCCGAAACTGGAGAAAAAACTGCCCGTCGTCCTCACCGTCAACCAAATGGGTGCACTGCTCGACACCCCAGCCGCCACCACCACCAAATCCAAACAAGCACCCGCCTGGGCCGCCGCCCGCGATACCGCCATCCTCGAACTCTTCTACTCCGCCGGCCTGCGACTTTCCGAATTGGTCGCCCTCCACGTCGAACACATCGATCCCTACAGCGACACAGTCCGCGTCCTCGGCAAGGGTCGCAAAGAACGTCTCTGCCCCATCGGCCCCCCAGCCGTCAAAGCCATTCAAGAATACCGACAGCAAGCCGGGGTCCATACCGGCCCACTCTTCATCAGCAAACGCCGCAGCCGCCTCAGCTCCCGCGCCGTCAATGACTTGCTGAAAAAACACCTGCTCCACAGCGGCGTACCCATCCCCGCTACCCCCCACAAACTGCGCCACAGCTTCGCCACCCACCTGCTCGATAATGGCGCTGACCTCCGCTCCGTGCAGTCACTGCTCGGTCATGCCAGCCTCAGCACCACCCAGATCTACACCCACGTCACCATCGAACGAATGAAAAAAGCCTACGATAAAGCCCACCCGCGGGCCTGAACCGTCGGGCTTTTCGCCACGCGTCGGGCTTCCCCAGACGCCACTCGTCGGATTCATCAATCCTCGGGTTTAGGCGGAGAAGTCGCCGCGGCTTTTTTGACGGCCTCCGCGACCACGGCCTGATCGGCTGGGGAAAGTTTGTCCAAAGCGAGCTCAAAGGTCCGTCCGTCCGTGCGTTTAAAGCTGCCTGTCTGATCTTTCAGCGAGATCAATGACGCCTTCATCGTGCGGCCGTCAGCGCTGGTCCATGCGCGCTCGGGGACCAACGGACCGGCGGCCGCCGGCTCCTTCGGCCCAAATGGACTATCTTCATCGTCATCGTCTCCCGAGGCCGTCACCCCACGCAATTCCCGCTTGATGACTTTTTCCGCATCCGCACCGGTTCGCCCGTCATACACGAGCTCCCCTTTGGGATTAAAAACAAACATGTGCGGGATCCCGTTAAACGGAACAGGGCTTTGACCGCTGCGCGCAATCGAATACTTCGCCTTGTTCTTTTTCACCGGAACCAAAATCTCCTCGTCCGTACCTCCCTGAGAGTGAACTCCGATTAACCGCAACCCCTTCGATTTATAGCGCTTATCCATTGCCGCCAACTGCGGCATGCCGGCGAGGCAGGGGCCTCACAAACGTCCCCAAAATTCCAAAGCCACCACCTTCCCTCGCAACGCTTCCTCCCCGGCCGCATCACCCGAAATAATCTCGCCAATCGTAAAATCCGCGAGCTTCTTGTCCGACAACGGTTTCGCCGGCGTTCCCTGAGCCCAGCTCAGCGGGGCCGCCGCCAACAGCAACAGAAGAAAATAAACACGCGTCATCATGAGATAAATGAAAAGTCAGGCCCATGCCCATACTCTCAGAATGAGCTGAGTGTACTCAAAAAAACCACCGGGGAAAAGAAAAAAACTTCGCAGCCGACATCGGACGTCCGGGTTGCCTGTTGAGAAGCTCCTCGTTGAAGCGGGTGATTTCCCGACCGAGCGACTCGGCTGCGTCCACGCGCTTACCCCGGAACGCATTGAGTCGAAAAAACGCACGCCCAACACATGGATTATTTTTTTGGTTCCTTTCCTTTGCGATGGAGAGGAGAGCTTCTTCAGCCCCTTGATGCGCCAAGGTCTTTTCAGAAATGATCCGTGGGAGTATCCTCTTAGTCATGGTTTCGGAGAATTGGAGGTAAATAGAGGGAATTGGATGGTAATGGCACCTGTGAGACACCCACTCATTCGACTTCCAATCCGATGAAAAATGTGGGTGTCCCAGATTCATCCGGAGTCAATGGCCAAACTCCAGCAAGTGCCTTGAAATGAAGGCTCTCGCTCACTCTCACCAAATTCGCTGAAAAGCCCAAATTGAGACCGTCCGCCATCAAGAAGACCCTCGAGCCCGCCCCTCTACCCACAGCGGCTCATACCTACGCCGGGTCGGACACCTGCCCACCGCCTCTCTCAGGCAATCCCTGAGGAGTTTAAGATTGCCGTACCATCGCGCGGCGGGCTTGTTTCCTCATGCATCAGTTCAGCCCCGCACGACGACCCTCCCGCCGCCCATCGCGAGCCGCTTTCACACTCATCGAGATCGTACTCGTCATCACCATCATCGCCGTCCTCGGAGCCGCTACTATCTATCTGATTAAGGGAAATGTCGATGTTGCCAAAGAAACACGCGTCGAATCAGATATCAAAAACATCACCACTCAGCTCAAAGTCTACGAAGCGCGTAATCTGCAGCCGCCGACCCACGAACAAGGACTGACCGCCCTCGTCACCAAACCGTCCATCGAGCCCGTCCCCGAACGCTGGACCCAACTGCTGGAAGAAGTGCCCAAAGACGCCTGGAATCGCGAGTTCCAGTACCAATACCCAGCGAAACGCAGCAAAGCCGATTACGACGTATTTTCTCTCGGACGCGATGGTGTGGAAAGTGCCGATGACATCGGCAATTGGAAAACCGCTCGTGCCGAGTAGCACTGGCATCCCTTTCATGTTCAGGCACAGGCATATGGATCCGCTTCGCGGCTCCCGCGAAGGGGCGTTCACCCTTATCGAAATCGTGGTCGCCCTCACCATCATCGCTATCATTGCCGCCGTCGCCATCCCCACTCTCAAGGGGATCGGACGCGAAGAACGGGCCCGCGCTCCAGTCGCCGCCCTCGCGTCACTCGTCCAAGAAGTCCGGGCTCGCGCCCTGCGCGAAAGAAAACCCTACCAAATCGTTTTTGAAAAAACCGGTCTTCATGGCCTCGCCGATGGATTTCCCACGGCCAACCGCGAAGATTTTCTCAAAGCTCTGGACACGGCTCGCACCCCGCCCCCCGGTCAGGAATTCGAACGGACAACCCCAGAAATCGCTGACGTCGTCACCGCTCCAGCCACCGTCGGCAACCAGACCACACCACCGCCAGCAGCCACCACCACGGCCCCACCCCCGCGCCGGTGGGAACCGCCCTGGAGCGTGAGCATCACCCTCGAGGACCGGGCCGAATGCGAGGTCCTCCTCTGGGGCGATGGCGAATGGGACCTCCTGGAAGGAGAGGATCTGCGCCGCTGGGTTTTCCAGCCCTCCGGTCTGACCAGTCCCCTCAGCGTGCGAATGCGCACCCGCGCCGTCGAAATCGAGGCCACTTTTGACGCGCTCACTGGCGAGATCGTGCGGGAACGGATCGATTTCCTCGACCAAAAGCCATGACTTCCTACGGCCATCACCACGCTCCACGCCCAGCGCCCCACCCCGGCGCCCGGGCCTACGTGCTGCTGGAAATCATCGTCGCCCTTACCGTCTTTGCTGTCGTCGTCGGCGGCCTCGCTTCGGTGCTCCATGGCTCCCTTGATTCCGCCAACGCCCTGCGCCGCACAGCGGCCATCCGGCGCGGTATGGAAGCCGTCCTCATTGAAGCCCGCCTGCAGCCGAAACGCGAAGAAATGATTCTCACCGCCACCGACGAGGGGCTCGGCATGGAATATCATTCGTCCCTCGAAGAACTGAAATGGACCAACCGCCGCGGCCAGCCCGTGCGCGGCCTGTATGTCCTCCGCGTCGAAGCGCGAAACACGCGCGCTCCCGCCGCTGGCGGCTCGACCGAACCCACTGATTCCGCGGAGGTCTATGTTTACCGCCCCTGACCATCCGCCGCGACAGCACCCGCAGTCCCGCGGCCTCACCTTGCTCGAGGTCGTGGTAGGTCTGGCCATCCTCGGCCTCATGGCCGGAGCCATCTACGCCATCGTCGCCGGATCCATCGAGTCCACCGTCACCCTGCAAAACCTCCAGACCGAGGATCGCCGGGTCGAAACCTTTCTCAACCAGACCCGCCTCGCCCTCACCAGCCTGCCCGCCGGCGCCACTATCGAATTGCGCCTGCTCGAGAATGAACCACTGCGCCAAGAGTTCATCCTCCGGGGGCTACCCACCGCCTTCATTTGGGGCCAACGGTCGCGCTGGGAACAAGCCACCGTCACCCTCGCCCCCCAGCCATGGCCCGAAGAACGCCTCGCCAAAATGGCCAGGCCCTCCAGCCGCCTCGACCCCCGCGGCCAGAATGACATCCCCGCCCGGCGGTTCTCCCTGGCCTTCACCGTGCCCGACTTCTTCCGCACCGACGCCAATGGCGAACCACTCCCCGACAGCCCCGTCCAGTCACGCCAAGGTCATCAGCTGCTCCGACCAGACATCGAGGGCCGCTTCTGGCTGGAATTGCTGCCCGAAATCGAACGCATCCAATGGCGGTTCTACGACCCAAGCCGCAAACAATGGCTCGAGAAAATGCCCCCCGGCCGCCCACCCATGATCGAACTACAACTCACCCTGCCCGGTCGCAAAACCCCGCTCCGCACCGTCTTCGGCACCGCCTAAATCCCCCGGCATGCTATCCCGCCACCCACGTCTCCCACCGCTCCACCGCCCGTCCTTCCGGCGCCCGGCCCAGCACGGCTCGTCCCTGCTGCTCGTGCTCTGGGCCATCATGCTCATGTCGTTTGCTATCCTCGGGTTGATCGAACACCTCGCCCGCGGCGTCGACGAATCCATCGAGGCCGAACAAGATTTTCGCGCCCGCCTCCTCATGCAGTCAGCCCGCGTCGTAGCCGAACACCCAGCCCTCGAACGCGGCGACCCGCTACTGCACCGTCAAGTGACGTCCGCCAGCTCCTACGAGGTGCGGCAATCAACCGAAGGCACCCGTCTCGCCGTCAATCAACTGGGCGAAAACTGGGAACAACGAAACTTCGCCCAAAGACTCTTCGAATCATGGGGACTGCCCAGCACCGAAGCCCGTACCCTAGCCGATTCCATCGCCGACTGGATCGACGCCGACGACCGCCCGCGCCGCCAAGGCGCCGAACGCGAAGTCTATACCGCCATGGAACGCCCAGACTTCCCGTTCAACCGCCCGTTCCAAAACCTCAATGACGTCATGCTCGTCCACGGCGCCTCCGAAATGGATCGCCGACGACCCAACTGGCGCGAATCCATGACCCTCCACGGCGATGGCACCATCGACCTGCCCCTCGCCTCCAGTGAAATGCTCGCCGCTCTGTTCGACGTCACCCCGTCAGAAGTCAGCCGCTTCGTCCGCACACGACTCGGCCCGGACGGATTGGCCGAGTCGCTGGATGACCCGTCCTACACCACCACCGCCGAAGTCCGCGCCCTGCTTGACGTCCCGGAAATCAATTACCAAGCGGTCACCAGCCTGCTCACCGTCAAACACCCCATCCGGCGCACCGAATGCCGGGCCCGCGCCGGCCGCTACGAACGACGCCTCACCCTGCTCATCGGGCCGGGAATGAATACCATTCTCGACGAATAAACCACCCGCCACCGTCACCCATGCTGCCATCCACGGCCCTCATCCTGCCCGCCGCCAAAACCCTCTGGGAAGTCTGGAAGGGAACCCGCAGCGGCACCGCCGAATGGCGCGGCCCAGCCGAGTCACCCGCCCGCGCCACCCTCGAAGGCGGATCCGTCGTCATCGGCCTGCCCGGACGGGCCTGCCGAACTTTTGCCTTCACCGTCCCCACCAACGACCCCACCCTTTTTCGCCAACTAGCCTTCGCCCAAGTCGAACGACGCGGCCTCGCCGCCAGCACCCCGGAAGACACGTCGTTCATCTGCCACGTCCATGACACGCGCCCAGGCCACTCCGTCCTGAGCGTCGACGTCGTCCTGCCCGAAGGCGCTGCCCTCAGCCTGCCCGCACGCACCCGCGGGCTGCTGCCAGCCGTCCGTCTCTTTACCCTGCCCGTAAGTCGGCTCGTTCTCATGGAGGAACAAGGACGGCTCGTCCTCTGCGCTGGCATCGACGGTCAGCTCGTTCACAGTCAGGTCATCTCAAGCGCCGGCGGCCTCGACCACCACGCCGGTCAGGAACTCCGCGTCACCAGCCTCGCCCTCCAGCAACAAGGTCTCATGACCGAGGTCACCGGGGTCGAGCTCTGGGGCGATTTCCCGGCCGACGAGGTGGCCGCCCTCGCCCGCCAAGCCGGCCTGCCCGTGGAAATGCGCCCACGCCCAGCCCCGGCGCTGCGCCGCGAGCAACTACGCGCCAGCGCCGGCCTGCTCCCCGCTTCCATCCGCAACCGCGCCCGCGCCCGACGCCGACGCCCGCTGGGATGGATCGCCGCCGCCGCCGTCACCCTGCTCGGAGGCGCCGCCGCCTGGCAACAACACTCCCAACTCGTCGCCCTCGAAGCCACCGTCGTCCGCATGGAAAACGAAATCAATGCCGCCGCCAGCCAGACCGGCCGCGCCGAAGGAGAACAATCACGTCTGCGTACCGCGCAAGCCCAATGGGCCGCCCTGCGGCCAGCCCTCGAACCGCGACGCTACCCACTCAGCCAATTGAATGCCGTCGCCCGCTGCCTCGGTCCCACCTCCGCCGTCCTTAAACGATTCGAGTCAAAACCCGATATCGTCGCCATCAGCGGCACCGCCCGCTCCGCCGGCGAAGCCTATACCCTCTACAATTCCATCCGTACCGAACCCGAACTCGGACTGCTCAACTGGTCCATGGTCCAGCCTAACCTCTCAGATAACGGCACCGCCAGCTTCGAAATCACCGGAAAACCACGATGAAACGACCCCTGACCACGTCCGAGAAAATCCTGCTGACCGCCTGCCTCACGCTCGTCAGTACCCTCGCCCTCGCGTTTTTTATCCGTGACCACCGCCTCCGCACCAGCGCCGCCAGAAAACGAATCGATGCCCTCCAGCCGGAAAATCTCGCCACCCAAGCGTCGCTGGCCGATGCCCCGTTCTGGGAAGAACGTCTCGCCTGGTTGGAAAAAACCATGCCGAAAAAAGACGATACCGGCACCGCTCATAGCCAGTTCCTCGAATCCCTCCGCGACAGCGCCCGCGAACGAGGCCTGACCGTCGGACGACCCGTCCTCCTTAAACCGGAATCCACCCCGCACTACCACGACCTCGCCGTCACCCTGCAAATCACCGGTCCCGACCAGTCGGTCTACCGATGGCTCGCCGAGTTGCAGTCACCCGAAAAATTCCACCGCATCAAATACCTGCTGCTCACCACCCAGAACGGCCCAACCCCGCGCATGACCGGAACCGTCACCATCTCCCGCCTCTTTCAACCATGATCCCACGGCCGCTCCTCAGATCACCCCTTCGTCAAGCCGCCACCTGGTCGCTCGCCGCCACCGTCGTCACCCTCCCCGTCAACGCCCAAGAACAAACCCAGTCCGCCATCCCCCCAACCGTCAGCGCCGCCGACTACACCGACCTGCTCGAACGCCCGCCGTTCCGCCGCCTGCTCAGCCTGTCCGAATCACTCGTGCTCTCAGGGGTGGCTACCCTCGGCTCGAAAAAATTAGTCACCATCTGGAACCGCGCCACCAGCGAGTCGCTCGTCGTCACCAGCAGCCCGAATCCCCAAGGATGGCGCCTCGCCGAATTAGTCGAAAGCACCGACCTGCGCCACGTCACCGCCACCATCGAGGTCGGAAGTCAACAAGTCACCCTGCGCTTCGACCCCGAACGCCTCGCCCCACCCAAACTCGATAACACCTCGAAACCAGCCAAACGCCGCGAGGAAAGCGTCGTCGTCGAAGCCATGCTCCGGTCACTCGACCCCGCCGCCGCCCGCCAATTCGAAACCCTGCCCGCCGCCCCCCAGGAATCATTCCGCAAATCATTGGCCGACTTCCTCTCGACCTACCCCACCGCGCCCGATTCCCGACGCCTCGCCTTCGTGCGCCAAGCCCTCGAGGAAGCCGGTGAAGCTGCGCCCACCGAAGAAATTCCCGCCAGCACGCCCGCCCCGTCCGACACGCCCGCTCCTACACCCCCCGCCGCCCCGGGGCCATAACCCTCCGCCACCCCACATCTCCACGCCTCGCCCCGGTTTTTTGTCCCATGATCTCACTTCAACGACTTTCCTCCCTCCCGCCCGTCATCCTACTCACTTCCCTGCTCGTCATGGCCCCGACCCCGGTCATGTCTCAGGAGGCCGCCACTCCGGACCCCGCCGCCCAAGGCCCCGAAAGCACGGAAGGCACGGAGGGCACCATCCAGCTGCAATTCCCCAACAACGGCATCAATGACGTCCTCGGAATATACGAATTATTGACCGGAAAAGCGGTCATCAAAGATTCCGAAATTTTCGAAGGCAACCCACTCAGTCTGGTCACCGCCCAGCCGGTCACGGAAGCGGAAGCCATCGAGTTGATCGAATCCTGCCTGCAACTCAATGGCTACGTTCTCAGCCAGTCGCGCGATGGACGAAGCGTGCGCGTCTCGATGGGTAATGCCTCCCAGCCCAGCCTCACCCGCGGCCTGAACGTCGCCCAGTCACCAGAAGAACTGCCCACTGGAAATTCCGTCGCCTCATACTTCCTCAGACTCCAGCACCTCGACCCCGGAGAAGCCGCCACCACTTTCTGGAGCCACCTCGGCCTGAATAAATTCGGCCGTATCACCCCAGTCACCAGCCCACCAGGATTGCTCATCACCGAGAATTCCGAAAACATCCGGCAAATCCTCCGCGTCGCCGTCATCCTCGATGTGCCCCAAGGCCAGTCCGGCCTGACTACGGAATTTTACGCCCTGAAATATGCCGACGCCGTCGTCATCGGCCAAATCCTCGCCTCCACATTCGATGAACGCGAAAGCTTGCCCACCCTGACCCGCGACACCGTCGGCGACAACGAAACCCGCGTCCCCATCCGCGTCCCCAACAGCGTCGAACCCAAAGTCGTCGCCGATGACCGCCTCAACCGCATCATGCTCGTCGCTCAACCGATCGACCAAGAGTACGCTCGCCGGCTGATCACCGAGTTCGATCAACCCATCGCCAGCGTAGCCCCCCTCGAGAAACGTCTGCGATATGTATTTGTCGATCAAGTGCTTCCGGTACTGGTGGATGTGCTGCAAGACACTGGCAGTGGAGCCAGCACCATGGCCAGCGGCCAAGTCGTGCGCACTCGGCGGCCGCCGCAAGCGTCCACCGACCCGTCCACCCTGACCGGCCGCCCGCAACGCGCGCCCGCTCAGCGAGAAGGCGTCACCAACGCCCCCGTCGGCTATCAAGACCTGCTCAGTCCGCCTAACGAAAATTCCGCCCCGCTCTCAGTACTCGTCGGAAAAACCAGACTCGTCGCCGACATCCAAGCCAACAAACTCATCGCCTACGGCCCACCAGGAGACATCGCAAAAATTAATGACCTGCTCAGTCACCTCGATAAAAAACCTCCTCAGGTCTACCTCGCCACCGTCATCGGTCAGCTCTCGCTGGAAGATGGCATGGAGTTTGGCGTCGATTTTCTCCGCGAGTTTAAAGCCGATGGCCAAGGCAATTACGCCGGCGCCGTCGTCACCCGCGACTCGCTCCTGCGCGCCATTCCAGACATGCGTAATCCCAAGGTCACCGACGCGGCCCTGCCACCACTCCAAGGACTCAACATCTATGGCGAAATCTCCGATGGCGTAAATGTCTTCGTCCGCGCCTTGGAAAAAACGCAGGCCTTCAAAGTGCTCAGCCGCCCGTCCATCTACGCCGCCAATAACAAAAAAGCCGTCATCACTTCCGGCCGACGCATCCCAGTGCCCACTAGCAGCGTCAGCGACCTCGACAATAGCAACAGCATCCGCACCAACATCGCCTTCCAAGACGTCGTGCTTAAACTCGAGGTCATCCCGCTCATCAATAGCAACAAGGAAGTCAGTCTGACCATCGCCCAAGTCAATGACACCGTCGTCGGTCAACAAGTCGTAGCCGACAATACCGTGCCCATCATCGGTACCGAACGGCTCGTCACCACCGTCACCGTCGCCAATCGCGCCACCATCGTGCTCGGTGGCCTGATTACCGAAAATGACGAAAAAACCAATACCGGCGTGCCCGTGCTCAGCCGCATCCCGATGGTCGGAAATCTCTTTAAATCATCCAAAACCGTCAAAACCCGCAAGGAACTCATCATTTTCATCCAACCCGTCGTCGTGGAAGACGGCGCCCAAGTAGACGCCGCCAGTCTCCAAGAAGACTTGCGTACCCAAGTCGGCGCCGCCGCCGCCGCCTCCTTCCCCGAATTCGTCCCCGAATTCATACCGGAAACACCCCCCTCGCCCGAAACCACCACCCACACCACGGACGCGCCCAACGCAGACGTGCCCGCCACTCCGGCCAGCACGACCGCCCCCACCCGCCGCTGATATGTCCCACCCACGGCCCATCGAAAAAATTCTCCTGCTCGCCGCGCGCCATGGCGGCTGCGCCGAGAACGAAACCGCCGCGCGCACGCTCGCCGAAGCAGGGGCCGCCGGCATGGGGTGGGTCGATGCCTTGCTCGATTCCGATCTCATCACCAACGAGGAAGCCTTTTCCCGCTCGCTCGCCACGCAACTGGGGATCGATTTCATGCCGGTGCCAGAAATCGATCCCGAAAGTCCGGCTCACATGCGGCTCCCCGCGCGGCTCGCTCTGCGCCATCGCGTGCTACCAGGCCGCGTGCAGGACGGCCGTCTGCGCCTGCTAGCGTATGATCCGTTTGACCTCGAGTCCCGGCAGATGGCTGGCCAGACGCTCGACCAAAATGTCACTTGGGTCCTCTCGACCCGCACCGCCATCCTCGAGGCGCTGCGCTCCGGGTATGGCGTGGGAGCGTCGCGCTTTGATGAATTGATCGAGGGCAAAATGGACCAGACAGAACATGACGCCCTGCGTCAGGAAGTGACCGTTCTGGAAGACAACGAGGAGGCGACCGTGATGAGTTTCGTCAATCAAATCTTCAGCGAAGCCATCCGGGAACGCGCCACGGACATTCATCTGGAACCGCTGGAAAACGACCTGCGCATCCGCTACCGCGTGGATGGATCACTGCAGGAAGTGGCCGTACCACCCAATGTGCGGCTGCTGCAAAACTCCCTCGTCTCGCGCCTCAAAATCATGGCGCACCTCGACATCGCCGAACGACGACTCCCTCAGGACGGACGCCTCAACCTCGAACTCGGCGGTCAACGGTACGACGTGCGCATCGCCACCATCCCGTCCGTCAATGGCGAAAGCGTCAGCCTGCGCCTGCTCGGACGCGAACGGCTCGAGCTGGCCACCATCGGCATGGACGATGCCCTCGAGTCCCGCATCCGCGCCCTGCTCGCCCTGCCCAATGGCATCATTCTCGTCACCGGCCCGACCGGATGCGGCAAGTCCAGTACCCTGTACACTTTCCTTCGCGAATTAAATACCCGCGAACGCCGGATCGTCACCATCGAGGATCCCGTCGAAAACAAACTCGACGGCGTCGTCCAGATCGCCGTCAAACCCGAGATCAACCTGACTTTTGCCGCCGGCTTGCGCAGTATCTTGCGCGGCGATCCCAATGTCATCATGGTCGGAGAAATGCGCGACTTGGAAACCACCGAGATCGCCATCCGCGGCGCCCTCACCGGCCACCTCGTCTTTTCCACACTGCATACCAATGATGCCGTCGGCGGTATCTCGCGCCTGCTCGACATGGGAATTGAGCCGTTTTTGATTGCCTCATCCGTACGGGCTCTGCTGGCTCAGCGGCTGGTGCGGAGGTTATGCCCGCTGTGTGTGCAACCCGCCGGGGACGGCCAGTTCCATGATCATTATCTCCAGTCCATCGGGTTCCCGCTCCAACACCGAGAGGCCATTCAAACCGCCCATGGATGCCGTGAATGCCGGGGCACCGGATACCGCGGTCGCATGGCCCTCATCGAGGTCTGTACCATCACCCCCGACATGCAGGAACTTATCACCGACCGCGCCCCCATGTCCGTCCTCAAAACCAAGGCCCTCGCCGAAGGCATGGTGCCCATGCGCGACTACGGATGGAGAAAAGTCATCTCCGGAGAAACCACCATCGAGGAAGTCATCGCCGTCACCACCGCCGATCAAAACCACTGACCTCCGCGCCTAAACCACCCGCCCCATGCCCCACTTTACTTACCAGGCTCTCTCCTCCAATGGCCAGACCGTCCAGGGCGCACTCGAGGCGTCCACTCGACGCGAAGCCTACCGAGAATTGCAGTCGCTCCGTCTCTCGCCGCTAGACGTGCGGGAAACCAACACCGCCGCCACCTCATCATCCACCCCCACCACCCGTCCCGTCCGTCTCAATCGCCCCACCCTCATCTTCTTTACCTCCGAACTGGCCGACCTACTGGAGGCCGGCCTGCCCGTCCAGCAGGCCCTCACCGTCATGGCGGAAAAACAACAACACCCAGGCATCCGCCAGGTCAGCGCCCGCACCCGACTCTACCTCCAAGACGGAGCAACTCTCTCCGCCTCCTTCCGTCAGGCCTCCCCCAGCTTCGATGACCTCTACACTTCCCTCGTCGCCGCCGGCGAAGCGTCCGGCAGCCTCGCCGGCGTCCTCCAACGCATGGCCAGTAGCCTGTCCCAGCTCCATGAACTGCAAAAACGCTTCACTCAGGCCATGGTCTATCCCGCCTTCATGATCGGCGCCTGCACTCTGCTCATGGCCGTCTTCGCCCTCGTGCTGGTCCCGCAATTGACCGGCCTGCTCGCCAAAACCGGGCAATCACTGCCCGCCGTGGCCCGCGGTCTGCTCAGCGTCAGCCACTTCGCCACCACCCATTTCTGGACCATCCTCGCCACTACCACCGCCGCCGCCGGCCTCTTCCGCGGCCTGCTCGCCACCACCGCCGGTCGCGCTTGGTGGGACCGCGCGAAATTAAATATCCCTCTCATCGGCCCAATCGTCGACGCCCGCTTCCACGCCACTTTCACTCAAGCCCTCGGTAACCTCATCACCAACGGCGTCCCCCTGCTCTCCGCCCTCCGTCTCCTCGTCCGCGGCACCGCCAATCAGTTTTTTCGCAGCCGCCTCCACCAGGCCATCGACTCAGTCGCCGCCGGCGAAACACTCTCGCTCTCACTCCACCGCGCCGGAGGCTTCCAATCACAACTGACCGACATCATCTCCATCGGTGAACAAACCGGCCAGCTCGCCCGCTCCCTGCAAAAAGCATCGTCGCGCTACGACAAAGAACTCGACCGCCGCATCCAACGCCTCACCTCGCTCGTCTCCCCAGTCATCATCGTCTTCCTCGCCGTCGTCGTCACCATCATCGCCTACTGCATCGTCGCCTCCATCTTCTCCGCCATCTCAGGCATCCGCGCCAAAAGCGGCTAGCCCACCCGCGTTTCAATTTGACACTCGCCCGATCAGCGATGCCCATGCCCCCATGAGTCGCGTTGTCACATTGGGCGAAATCATGGGCCGCCTCGCCACCCCAGGATATCAACGGTTCCAGCAAGCCATGCCCGGCACCCTGGAAACCACCTTCGCCGGCGCCGAAGCCTCCGTCGCTGTCTCGCTCGCCCACCTCGGCGCCACCGCCAGCTTCGTCACCGCGCTGCCGTCCCACCACCCGCTCGCCGACGCCGCCATCGCCACCCTGCGCTCCCATGGCGTCGAAACCCGTCACATCGTGCGCACCCCGCAGGGTCGTCTCGGACTCTTCTTCGTCGAAGCCGGTGTCAACCAACGGCCCGCCCAAGTCATCTACGACCGGCTCCACTCGTCCTGCGCCGAAACTCCCGCCAGTGCCTATCCATGGGCCGACATCTTCGAAGACGCCAGCTGGTTCGTCCTCTCCGGTATCACCCCTGCCATCTCCCGCACCGCCGCTGAGGTCGCCCTGACCGCCGTGCAAGAAGCCTCGCGCCGCGGCGTGTCCGTCGCGCTCGACCTCAATTACCGTAGCAAATTATGGACGTGGGACCCACCCACACCCCCACGCACCCTCGCCTCACGCACCCTGCGAACTCTGATGCCATCAGTCAATCTCCTCATCGGCGGTCACGAGGACGCCCGGGACCTCATCCTGCCCGACCCCCACCCCCACACCACCCCAGAAGAAACCGCCCGCCTCATCGTCCGCGAGTTTCCCCACCTCCACCACATCGCCTTCACCCGACGCGAAGCCACCTCCGCCACCACCGGCGGATTCGGCGGATGGCTCTTCTCCGCCGCCACCGGCCAAATATCCTGCGCCCCGCTCCCAGATCACTTCCACCCCATCAGCTTTACCGTCGACCGCCTCGGCGCCGGCGATGCCTTCACCGCCGGTCTCATCTTCGCCTTCATTACCCCAGAACTCAGCCACCCCGAATCCGCTATCGCCTTCGCCACCGCCGCCGGATGCCTCGCCCACTCGATCGAAGGTGACTTCAATCTGTCCACCCGCGACGAAATCGTCGCCCTCACCCAAGGCACCACCGGCGGATCAGTCCGCCGATGAGAAAATCCTCCCCATACACTCCCCGCCAGACCGCCATCACCCCAGTCAGAAAATGTCCTTAACCCACTGTGACGATTTTACTGTATGCAGACGAAGAATTAGCTTATGCTGAAGTCTTATGGCTGGTTTCCACCCGCCAGCGCATCCAGTGACCATATCCGCGACTCGCCCATGATCCACCGACCGTTCTCCACTGCTTCCGACCAGCCAATCCGACGCGCCACGCGCCCCGGGGCCATTATCGCGGCAGCAGCACTGCTCTTGACCCCCGCGATCATGGCTCAGGAACCTGAGCTCGCCGACCCCACCGACCCGTCGGCAGAGGCCCCAGGCCTTCAAATTCAAGAGGTCAAATCTATCGACGTCCGCGCCGCCTCCGGCGCCAGCGTCGATCGAAATCGCGTCCTCTCCAACATGAGCCTGAAAGTCGGTAGCGCCTACTCCCAAGAGAAAAGTGACGCCGATATCAAAAACCTCATCTCCTCAGGGGTCGCCGCCAACGTCAGCATCATCCCCGAACCGTCCGGTGATGGCGTCAAATTAACCGTCGTCGTCGAACCCCAAACCAGCTTGGGCGAAATCGTCTTCCTCGGAAATACCGCCGTCCCCAGCGCCGACCTCGAAAAAGCCATCGAACTCGAGACCGGCAGCATCGTCGATGATGTAAAACTGCAAGAGGCCGCCACCAAAATCCGCGAAACCTACCAAAAGAAAGGGTTTCCCGACGTCGACATCCGCTACCAACAAGAAAAAGCGCCGGAAACCGGATTCACCCGCGCCACTTTCTACATCACCGAAGGCGAACGCGCCCTCCTGAATGATGTCCGCTTCCAAGGAAATACCGTCTTCAGTGAGAAAGAATTGCGCAAACTCGTGGTCGTCGGTGACCGCGACTTGTGGAAGGTCTGGAACCTGACCAAACGCATCAATTCCGAAAAACTGGAAAAAGACGTCACCACCATCCAGGCGAAATACCAAGACAATGGCTACATGAACGCCCGGGTCGTCGGTGTCGATCGCCAGCCCGTCGGTAATAAGGTCGATGTCATCTTCCGCGTCGAAGAAGGCGATAAATATACCATCTCGGGCGTCGGCATCGAGGGAATGAGCACCTACCCCAAGGAAGAATTACTCCCCAGCTTGGCTCTCACCGCCGGTGAACCGTATTCCGCCGGCTCCATCAAAGGCGATCTGAAACTCATCCGCGATTATTACGGCGCCCGCGGTTACGCCGATGTCCAGACCACCCCGCGCATCACCCGCAGCGGCGCCGGTCAACTCGGCGTCACCTACGCCGTGGTCGAAGGAACACGCTCTTACATTCGCCGCATCAATATCGACGGGAATCAAAAAACCCGAGACGAAGTCATCCGTCGCGAAATCGCCGTCGTCCCAGGTGAAGAATTCAGCACCACCAAACTCGAGGTCTCCCAAAAACGCCTGCAAAACCTCGGCTACTTCGAAAATCCGGAACAAGGTGGCGTGGAATTCTTCCCCACCGATACCGATGCCCCCGGCTATAAAGACATCAATATCACCGTGCGGGAGAAATCGACCGGACAAGTCCAGTTCGGCGTCGGCTTCAGCAGCATCGACAGCCTCATCGGCATCGTCGAACTCCAACAAACAAACTTTGACCTCTGGAATTGGCCCAACTTCACCGGCGCCGGTCAGAAATTCCGCACCCGCGTTCAATACGGCGACAAACGCCGCGACTTCGCCGTGGAATTCACAGAGCCATGGTTCATGGGCGAACGCCTCGCCTTCGGTACCGAGCTCTTCTATCGCGAAATGCTCTACTTGTCGGACTATTACGACCAAACCAACGTCGGCACCGCCCTCAGCCTGACCAAACCCGTCAGCGAAAACAGCCGTCTCCGCGGTGAATACCGCCTGCAAAACGTCTCTGTCGAAAACATCGCCTCCGATGCCAGTCAGCAAATTCGTCAGGAAGAAGGCGATTACATCGCCAGCACCGTCGGCGGTACCTACAGCTACGACACCCGCGACGTCCTCCTCGGATTGACCCGGAAGGGCCACAAACTCACCCTCGACGCGGCCGTTTCCGGCCTCGGCGGCGATGTCCAAACCTACGAACTCGGCCTCTCCGGCGCCAAATACTTCAGCCTGCCCTTCGATACCGTCTTCAAAGTAGAAGGCGCCATCGAGTCGATCGACAACTGGGGCGACGACCGCGTGCCAATCTTCCAGCGGAAATTCCTCGGCGGTCAGAACAACCTCCGCGGATTTGATTACCGCGACGTCGGACCGCGCGATGACATCGATGAGCCAATCGGCGGCGGCACTTCCACCTACGTCACAGCCGAATACAACTTCCCCCTGTTCTGGAACTTCCGCGGCATCGTCTTCGCCGATCTCGGTATGGTGTCAGAATCATTCGCCGACCTCGGCGGTGAATGGAATTCCGATGTCGGCGTCGGCCTCCACCTCTACAACGTGCTGCCCCAAGGCCCGATCCGCGTCGAGGTCGGCTTGCCCGTCCAAGCCGATGAAGCCAATGACAATGGCGCCCGGTTTAACTTCAATATCGGCTACCAGTTCTAATTCCACACCCGGCCAGAACCGCCTGAGAATGGCGGTTCTGGCCGTTGCACGTCCGCAATCCTCCTCTACCATTTGACGATCCACTCCACTCCATGAAAAACGTTTCCCTCGTCTCCGCCGCCATCGCCGCCGCCCTGTGCCTGAGCGCGGCCAGCCCCGTCGCCGCTCAAGGTTCCTTCAAAATCGGAATCATCGACATGAAGCGCGTCTTTTCCGAATACTACAAAACAAAAGACGCCGAAAAATCAGTCAATGACGGTAAGGAAGCTGCCAAAAAACAACTCGACGAGCGCAATGCCAAATATCGCGACCTGATCGGAAAATGGCAGGAGTCCCAGAAACTCATTAACGACCCAGCCATCAGCGAGGAATTGCGCGCCCAGAAAAAGAAAGAAGCCGAAGAATTGTCGTCCGAAGCCAAAAGCCTCGAACGCGAAATGGCCGAATTCCGCCAACGCCGGGAACAACAACTCCAAGAACAAGTCACCCGCGTCCGTAAAGGCATCCTCGACGAAATCAAAGTGCTCGTCGAACGCAAAGCCAAAGACGCTAATTACGACCTCGTGTTCGATAAGTCCGGCATGGGCGTCAACGGCGTACCATTCCTCCTCTTCTCGAAGGATGCCGTCGACTTTAGTCAGGAAATCGTCGGCGAACTGAACAAAGACGCCCCGAAAGAAGCCGCCGCCGCCCCCGCCCCCGCTACTCCAGCCCCAGCGCCGGCCCCCGCGAAGAAAAAGTAAGTCGCCGCACCCCCCTCCGCCACCCACGCGCCCTGATCATCGACCATCAGGGCGCCAGTCCGGCCCGTACCGCGGGCGCGGCCCGTCGTTCACTCGACCATTAAGTACGTCGGTCTCTCTTCCCTCCACTCCGTAGCTGCCCCTCCAAGTTGCCGCCGCTCTCCGCCGGCCAGCCGTTTTTCCCGTTCTTTATTCCTTTTGCGGGCAGGCTACAGCCCCGCCCTGCCTACCATGCCTTTGACGGTTTCTGAACTGACGGCCTTGTTCGATGGGACGTTGCTCTCTGGCCGCGGCGACACGGTTTTCACCCAGTGCCAGTCTTTGGCTGCCGCCGGGCCTGAAGATCTCAGCTTTTTCGGCAACGAGAAGTACCTCCCAGCCTTGCGCGCCACCCGCGCCGCCGTCGTGCTCGTCCCGAATGCTGTGCCCGCAGAATTCGCCAGTCTCTTTCCTCACACCTCCCTCGTGGCGGTCGACAACCCGTCGCTGGTCTTTGCCCAGGTCATGGCCCGCCTGGCCCCGCCGCCAGCCCCGTTCATCCCCGGCATCCACCCGTCAGCTGTCGTCGACCCCAGCGCTGTCCTCGATCCCGAGTGCGTCTGCATCGGCCCACACGCCGTCATCGAAGCCGGAGTCACCATCGGCAATGGCACCCGCATCGGCGCCGGATGCGTGCTCGGCGATGGCGTCGTCATCGGTCAAGACTGCGTGCTCCACCCCCGCGTCACCGTCCTGCGCCACTGCCGCCTCGGCCACCGCGTCATCCTCCACCCAGGAGCCGTCATCGGAGCCGATGGCTTCGGATTCGAACAACTTAACGACGGTCGCCGTGAGAAAATCCCCCAAGTCGGCATCGTCGTCCTCGAAGATGATGTCGAAATCGGCGCCAATTCATGCGTCGATCGCGCCCGCTTCGGCCAAACCCGGATCGGCGCCGGAACAAAAATCGACAACCTCGTGCAAATCGCTCATAACGTCGATATCGGTAAAAACTGCGTCGTGGCTGGACTTTCAGGGATTGCCGGTAGCGCCCGACTTCACGATGGCGTGACGATTGCCGCTCAAGTCGGCGTCGCCGGCCACATCGAGATCGGATCCGGCGTCATCATTACCGGTCAGTCAGGAGTCGCCAAAAGCATGATGCAGCCAGGCGTCTACATGGGCGACCGGGCCGAACCGATTCGCAAAATGCTGCGCATCATGGCCGCCGTCCACCAGCTCCCAGAATTAGTGCAACGCCTCCGCTCGCTCGAAAAAAAATCCGCTGCCCCCGCTGCCCCTAGCAGCCAACCCTGAGGCCCATCGCTTCTCATGAAACATATCTCCACCGACGCCGCCCCCGCCGCCATTGGCCCGTACTCCCAAGCCGTGAGCCTGCCCACCAGCCACCTCGTCTTCACCAGCGGCCAGCTACCCATCGATCCCGCCACTTCCGCCTTCGTGCCCGGCGGCGTCGCCGAACAAACCACCCAAGCGCTCAAAAACCTGCAAGCCGTCCTCCACGCCAGCGACAGCAGTCTCGGTCACATCGTCAAAACAACCGTCTTCCTCAAAGACATGAACGATTTCGCCGCCATGAACGCCGTCTACGCCACTTTCTTTCCACATGACCCGCCCGCCCGCTCCACCGTCGAGGTCGCACGTCTGCCCAAAGACGCGCTGGTCGAAGTCGAAGCCATCGCCACCACCCGCTAAACACGGGATGTCGCGCGCAGGCTCAGCTGGTTGGATGATGGCGCTCGCCCTGCTCGCCTTGTGCGGATTCATGGCCGTGGCTCCAGCCGCGGCTGAACTAGCCCCCGTGCCGCCCGCCCCCGCCGACGGCCTGTACGACGACTCGTCGGTATTCGATGCCACTCAACGCGCCACCGCCGTCCGGGCGGTCGCACAGGCCCGGGCCGCTGGCATCAACCTCCACGTGGCCATCTACAGGTTCATGCTCGGTGAAACCATCGAACAACGAGCCGAACGCCTCAAGGCCGCTTGGTGCCCGGATCAGGACGGCTTGCTCGTAGTGGCCGATACCAGCACCAACCAGTGCACTTACCTTTCTGATGGAAGTGACACTGAATGGTTAAGCAGCACTGAATTACACCGCATCTTCACCGAAGCCAGTACCATCGCCGCCGCCACCGAGGGCACCACCAGCGACAAAATCCTCGTCGTCATCGAAAACCTAGCCCCCCGCCTCCGCGCCGCCATGGCCCAACATCGCGCCCTGACCCGCCACCAAATCAGCCCGCAGGTCTGGTGGATCGTCAGCGGAATGGCCGCCACCAGCCTCTGCTTCCTCCTCATCGCTAGCTCAGTCCGATGGATCATCAAACGCTCCCGCCAGTCAGCCTCCCCTACCCCCTCGTATTTCCCCACCGTGCAGGTCGCCGAACGCTTCGGCGCCCCATTCGGAGGGGGCGTCATCGCCGAAATCACTTTCCAGCCGATCAAAAATCAGCGGAATTAAAATCAACCGATGCCCATATCGCGCCGGTCCAAAGATCGAACCACCCGCCCAGACATCGCACACGGACCGGTCATGGTTGCCTTCTAAACTAACGAACCGGGTCACGTTCCGACACTGCCGCCGCCGCCGGTAACGGACGATACGGAGCATCAAAGGCCTCCGTGAAATCAAACACATTGTCGAAATCCGCCAGCTGATCCCGGTCGGATTTGGAAAAAACATCGGCCTCAATCAAGTTAAAGACGATGTGTCCCACATCGATCGTGGCGCGCAACCCCCACGTTTCCAAAACAATGCGAGCCAATGGACCAAACTGGGTCAGCGCCAGATCGCGAAATCCTTCGAGGATTTCCGGTCCATCGAGATGGCCCACCCCACGGCGCTTGTCCCGCGCCGACACCAGCTTCTGCGCATGGTCCAGCGCATCGCGGATCAAAGGATACGCTTCTTTCGGATACCTCGCATCGCGGGTCAGACAAAGCTGGACACCGTCGTCAAAACTGGGTCGTTGATTCATCGTAGGGAGTCGAAGGATGACTGGGCACTCTTTTCCAGCGCCCTGGTGGAATGTGGAACCATCTCCGGCCGCGCGCGAGCATATTTCACCAGTGATCCTAAAACGACCACCGCCAAGGCCATCACTACCAGCCACCGCTCCGGTTCCGTCAGACGGTCCGCACAAAAATCAATCAACCGGCGCAGGAAGGAACGCATGCCTTCCACTCATGCCCCAGCCACCCGTCCGCGAAAGTCGTTTTTTCCACACCTTTGCCCCTACTCCCCGCCGCCGAAATCAGTCGTCCCCCAGCCGCAGCCAGCCAAACCGCGAAGGCACATGAAAATTCGGCGGCGTCACCGCCGTCGGTGACCACGCCGAATATTCCGCCGCTGATCCATCACGCGGACGATCAATACGATAAAAATTCAGGCGCCAAACGCGCGGCCGCACCACTCCCGGGGGAAACCCCAGACCCGCCCACGGTAATCGCATCTCCGCCGTCCACCGCGCCGCCGCCCGATCAACCACCGCCCGCCACGTCGCCCCGCGCGCCCGCCACTCCAAGTCAGCCGACAAGCTCTCGCGTCGCCCCGTCGGATTGTGAATCCGCGCATCAAAAAACGTCCCCAAGGGACTCAGCTCAAATTCAAAATAATCTTTCGGATCATCCTCCCCAGGCGCCAAAAATAACTCGACACATTCTTCCTTGTACACCGGATCATCCCGCCGCGTCAGCGTGCCCCACGCATCGGTGTCGTCACACGCGAACATGACTGTCAAAGCGTCCGCCTCCGACCGCACCGATACCACCGTCCGCTGCCGCGGCCAGCCAGTCCCGTCCGCCAGCCGCAGCGGAGCCGCCGCCACCGACGGCCCGCCATCTTTCACCCTAATCGTCGGTGCAGTCATTCGTTCACCCTCGCCACCAACCCCACTCAAGCCATCGCTTCGCGAATCATCGCTTCCAACTTGTTGATATCCTTGGCAAAAGCACGAATTCCTTCCGCCGTCTTCTCCGTCGCCATCGCATCGTCATTCAATAACCGACGGAAACTCTTCTCATCACACGGCACCCGCTCCAGCTCCAGCCCGCGCGCCAGCGCCGCATCCAGCTTCGGCACCAACACCTCCGTGCTCGCCGCCAATTGCTCCAATAACCCAGGCGAAATCGTCAGCAAATCACATCCAGCTAACTCAATGATCTGGCTGGTATTGCGGAAACTCGCCCCCATCACTTCCGTGGTATGGCCAAATTTCTTGTAGTAATTATAGATGCCGACCACCGACTGCACCCCAGGATCCGCCGCCCCCGTGTACTCAAGACCCGTCGACTTCTTATACCAATCGTAAATGCGCCCGACAAAAGGCGAGATCAACTTGATGCCGCCTTCCGCACACGCCACCGCCTGCACCAACGAAAACAACAACGTCAAATTACAGTTGATGCCGTCCTTCTGCAGTACCTTGGCCGCCTCAATCCCTTCCCACGTCGACGCAATCTTAATCAAAATCCGCTCCCGTGGCGTGCCCCCAGCTTCATAGTCAGCAATTAACTTCCGCGCTTTCACCACCGTCGCCTCCGCATCAAAAGATAAACGCGCATCCACTTCGGTCGAAACCCGCCCCGGTACAATCTTCAAAATCTCCTGCCCAAACAAAATCAAAATCCGGTCGATCACGCTGTCCACCAACGCGTCACCCGCCAACACACTGTGCTTGTGCTCAGCCAACGCCCGGTCAACCAGCGGTCGATACTCCGCCTTCTGCGACGCCTGAAGAATCAACGACGGATTCGTCGTCGCATCCTGCGGCTGGAACTGCTTCATCGACTCGAAATCACCCGTGTCCGCAACGACCGTGGTGAATTTTTTGAGTTGATCGAGCTGGCTCGGGGCGGCAGTGGCAGTACTCATGAAATGTGTAGGGAATGAATGAAAAATATCGGCGAATGAGAAAAGTGCCGTCTGGTCCCGGAAACGCAACCCCGGTTTAATCCACTTCACATCCGTCCTCACCCCGCCCCCCATCAAAAATACCCTCCGCTGGGTACTTGCCAGTATTCCCACCGCTGGCTCATAAATACCTCCCCACTGAGAGCTACTTTAGCCACTCTTCCACCTTTTCACCAGGCTCTCGCCTTCCCCCCTCGCTCGCCGCTGGCGGGCCTCAAACTACCCACTTCCATCGGGTTTTTCTCTTTTTCTTTCTCTGCGAAATAACTACGAAATTCCCTCATTATCAAGTTTTTATGATCTAATAAGCCGATCACGGCACGCGCAAACCTCTGGAGTCAAACGCAATGTGGGTATATTATGCAATCATGCCCACCCAAAATCTCACGTGCGTCATCGTCGAAGATCAATTGATGTTCCTCCAAATGCTGTACGCCATGATGGAAACCATGCCCTACTTCGAAGTAGTGGCCACCGCCCAGTCGGTCGCCGAAGGCATCGAAGCCTGCGAACTTCATCGCCCTGACTTGCTCGTCCTCGACCTCGCCCTCGCCGACGGCCGCGGGACAAAAGTCGCCCGCCGCCTCGTCGAACTCCAGCCGCGAGCGAAAATCATCATCCTCTCGGGTGAAGCGAGTACCTTCGTCTGCCCAGCCAGTCTGAATAATCATATCCACGCGGTCCTCGACAAAACACAGGCTTACGACGACCTCGCCGCTGAACTCAAAGCGCTCGTACCCAAAGGCCTCGGCGGCAGCAACGTGCGCCAAACCGACCCGCGGCACACCCTGAGCGTGCGAGAATACGAAATCTTCACTCTCATCGGCCGAGGATTGATGAGTAAAGAAATCGCCGACCACCTCACCATCTCCCTGCATACCGTGCAGGCCCACCGCAAACGTATGTCCTCCAAACTCGGCACCAGCGGTCCCGGCTTGACGCAAGAAGCCTTGCGCCACTACCACGCCACCCTCGGCCCGCTCCCCTAACCCGCCCGCACAAAAGAAGACATCCGCAGCCGCATTTCCTAGGATCACTTCGTCCTTAGTGCCTCAAAGAGGCTACTCTATACTCCACTTGCCTGCTCACCATCCGCATCCCTCCACTCCGGGACTAACCGACGCCGCCCCCGTCGCCGCCTGCGCCTGCGTCGTCCGCGAAGGCCAGCCCCCGCAACTCACCTTCGCTACCACCCGGTGGCTCACCCTGCTCGGCCTCACCCTCGACGCCGTTAACGCCAGCTTCCACCACGCCGCCGAAGCCGTCCACCCCGACGACCGCCCCAACTTCCTCCGCTGCCAAACCAACGCCTGGGCCGCCGGCCACGCGTTCCAATGGGAAGGCCGCCTGCTCGTCCATCACCACACCCGCTGGGTCAGCCTCGAGTCGACCCCACGCCCAGACCCGAACGGCGGCACCGTCTGGGAATCCGTGATGACCGACATCACCACCCGTAAAGAAAAAGAAGAACAACTCATCGCCGGTGAACGCGATTACCGCAAAGCCCTCGGCAACTTGCCGATCGCGGTGGCCATCACCACCCTCGAACCCGACGCAGCCATCGTCTTTCTCAACGCCGCCTTCGAACGCACTCTCGGTTATACCCTCGACGACATTCCCACCGTCGCCGCTTGGGCCATTCACGCCTACCCCGACGCCACTTACCGCACCGCCGTCTTTAAAGTGTGGAACGCCGCCGTCGCCCGCGCCATCCAGTCACACGGGCACGTCGAATCCATGGAATTCCAAGTCCACTGCCGGGACACCACCCAGCGCGATATCGTCTTTAGCGCCGTCGTACTCGACGACAGTCTACTCATCACCCTCGTCGATATCACCGAACGCAACCGCGCCGAAAATGAACTCCGGTCGCTGCGCCAAGAACTGGAACATACCGCCTACGAACTCACCGAAAACATCCCGGTCGGCACCTACACCATGGTCCAGCCACCCGATGGCGGCCTCGCCTCCTTTAACTTCCTCAGTACCCGGTTCCTCGAAATGACCGGCCTCGATCGCGAGCAAGCCCGCCAAGACCCACTCAATGCCTTCGCCTGCATCCACCCCGATGATTACGACGAATGGCTGCGCCTAAACATCGAAGTCTTTACTCAAAAGTCCCCATTCCACGGCGAGGCCCGCGTCGTCGTCAACAACGAGATCCGCTGGATCCGCGCCGAATCCATCCCGCGCTCACTGCCCGATGGATCAACCGTCTGGGAAGGCGTGCTCATCGACATCACCGCCCAGACACTCGCCGAACAACAACTGGCCGCCAGCGAAACACGGCTGCGCAAAATCCTCGACCACCTGCCCGTCGCTATCGCCATCCGTACGCTCGACCCCACTCCCTCCCTCTCGTTTCTCAACGAGCAATTTATCCAGACGTTCGGCTATACCCCCGAAGACATCGCCACCATCGCCGACTGGACCGCCCGCGCCTACCCGGACAAGAATTACCGCCAAGCCGCCAGCCAGATCTGGGAGGAAAAAGTCAGCCTAGCCCAAGAAAGCCACGGCGTCGTCGAACCAATGGAGTTCCGCATCCGCTGCAAAAATGGATCCCACCGCATCGTCGTCATCAACGCTCTCATCTACGAAGACATGCTCCTCATCGCCCACCTCGACATCACCGAACGCCAACACGCCGAGGCCGCTTTGATCGCCGCTCGCAATCGCGAGAAATCACTGGAACAAGAACAACGGATCAAACTTGAGTCGAAACTGCGCAGCAGCTTGGCCGCCTCCGCCGTGGCCCACGAAATTAACCAGCCACTCAGCACCATCCTCCTCCAAAGCAATATGCCCCTGCGCGACAGCAGCCAGGCCGGCAAAGTGCTGCGCTCCATCGCCGCCGAAGCCCAACGCGTCGTCAGTACCATCGAGAAAATGAAGGTCCTTCTGCGCAACGTGCAAACAACCGCCAAACCGGTCAATCTCGCTCAAGTCGTCAAAAGCTCCGTGCTCCAAGTCAAACGCACCCTCGAACAAAACCGCATCCACGTCCGCCACCAGAACACCCCTAAAGCGTGTCGCATCGAGGGCGATGACGCCCAACTCCAGCTCGCCCTCACCAACCTCCTTCGCAACAGCGCCGAAGCCATCGCCGAAGCCGATTGCGAAATCCGGGAAATCTCCCTCACCATCGTCACCCGGCAAAAATCCATCGTCCTCATCATCGACGACAGCGGCCCCGGCTGGTCCGGCGTTGAGAAAGATGAAACCCCGCTCAATACCACCAAACCGAGCGGCAGCGGCATCGGCCTCTACGTCGTGCGCACCGCCATGAAAAATCACCACGGCACCATCTCCTTCGGCCAATCCCCGCTCGGCGGCGCTCAAGTCCGCCTCCGCTTCCCCAAACCCATGGAAAAACCTTCCCCCTACACACCCGCACCCGCCACCCACGCCCACCCAAATCCACTGTGATCCAAAGCCCGGCGGCGACGCCGCCACTGGAACCGAGTACGCCGGCCCCGGTTTCCACACGTGGCCCGGGAGCGCCGACGTCCCCGTCGGCCGCTCTTGAACGCCTCCTCACTGCCAATCGTGAAAACCAGACTGCGACACCGTTGATTCGAACCCGGGCTCCGGCCCCTCCTCAAAAATCGTTCGGAGAAACGTTCGGCGCCGCGACCGGGGTCAGCGACCCACGGCTACAAAAAATCCAAATACGAAACCACCACGCAGGCGGCAAAGCCGCCACTGTAGCCGGGTACGCCGGCCCCGGTTTCCACAACTGGCCCCCAGGCCACAT
>CAJBME010000366.1 GCA_903954065.1 uncultured bacterium | reverse complement strand
TTTTTCAGTATGGGTCTTCCGGGGAGGGGGGTGCCTTACGGAGAGATTTTTCCGCAGAAGGTCGCCCTGTCGTCCCGTCTCCTGACTTGGTCTGCCCCCTGAAAAGTGGTCCTCCCTGAAGTATGGCTTTTGAGCCAGGAGGATGACGAAAATGGCAGGCAAGAGACTGACATCTGAAGAGATCGTGGCGCGGCTTCGGCAGGTCGAGGTGCTGAGCTCGCAGGGCAAGACAGTTGCCGAGGCGGTTCGGGCGATAGGGGTTACGGAAGTAACCTACTACCGCTGGCGCAAGGAGTATGGGGGCCTCAAGGGCGACCAGGTGAAGCGCCTGAAGGAGCTTGAGGCAGAGAACGCGCGGCTTCGACGAGCCGTGTCGGACCTGACGCTGGACAAGATGATCCTGGCTGAGGCCGCCCGGGGAAACTACTAAGCCCCGCGCGTCGCCGGGCCTGCGTTGATCATGTTGTGTCTGAACTGGGTATCTCCGAGCGACGGGCATGCCGGGTTCTGGGGCAGCATCGATCGACGCAGCGCAAGGTCCCCGGAACACCCGATGACGAGGCGGCCTTGACCGCCGACATCATCGCCCTTGCCACCCAGTATGGCCGCTATGGCTATCGCCGGATCACGGTGATGCTGCAGCGGTCGGGCTGGGTGGTGGGGGTCAAGCGGGTGCACCGGATCTGGCGACGCGAGGGGCTGAAGGTTCCTCACAAGCAACCCAAGCGCGGGCGGCTCTGGCTCAACGACGGATCCTGCATTCGCCTGCGACCCGAATATGCCAACCATGTCTGGTCCTACGACTTCGTCGAGGATCGCACCCATAACGGGCGGAAGTATCGGATGCTCAACATCATCGACGAGTTCACCCGCGAGTGCCTCGCCATCCGGGTCAGCCGCAGGCTCAAGGCCGTCGATGTCATCGACGCGCTCACTGACCTGTTCATCCTGCGCGGCATCCCAGCACACATACGTTCTGACAATGGGCCGGAGTTCATCGCCAAATCCCTCAGGGAATGGATCGCCGCCGTCGGCGCCCGCACGGCTTACATCGAGCCCGGCAGCCCCTGGGAAAACGGCTACTGCGAGAGCTTCAACTCCAAGCTGCGCGACGAACTGCTCAACGGCGAGATCTTCTACAGCCTCAAGGAAGCCAAGGTCGTCATCGAGGGCTGGCGCAAGCACTACAATACCCAGCGCCCGCACTCGTCGCTGGGCTATCGACCACCGGCACCGGAGGCGCTCGTCTGGCCTGCTCCAACCCCCGGGTCAGTTGCACCGGCAACACCAACCTTGGCGCCACGGCCGGTCATGCACTAACATCAAACCTGGACCACCTAATGGGAGCCGGCCATTCACACTGCTGCTCGCCATCGGCGCAGTGGCTGCGGTGCTTGGGAATCTGGTCTGGGCAGTGACGCAGTCGGGTCACGACGAGGCCGCGTGGTGGGTGGCGTTTCTGGTGCTCACCATCGCCGGGGAGAGACTTGAGCTCAGCCGCGTCCTGCGCCCTGGCAGAATGGCGGGCTACGGTCTTGGCTTAATTCTCGTGGGTGTCCTCGCGAGTGCGGCCCTCGGCATCGGTTCGGACACCGGCCGCATGCTGTTTGGC
>CAJBME010000365.1 GCA_903954065.1 uncultured bacterium | reverse complement strand
GAGTCGCCATGGAGAGGTACTTCACTGGCCATTTATCGATGAATCGATTCGTGTAGCGACAATCCAGGATCGCTCGCCAGTTAGGTGGTGTGTTCTTGGGAACTGCTCCGATTGGCAAAATGCAGAGCGGTAGCGGTTCTCCGTTGCGCACGTACTCGAACTGACCTTTTATCAAGTATTGCGCCAGGACCGGCCACAGTGCTTTCCTTGCTGCTGGATTTTTCTCCCATGACTTGTGATTTTTGAAGAATACCTGTACTACTGGCAAATCCGTCCTGGAAATGGCGTAGCGACCTTCGAGCACAATCAACAGTTCCGCGCTGAGAGAGCCCATGATTTCCTGCCAATCCCGAGCCGCCAAGGACAAATAAGTGCAATCCTTCCCTGGTAGGTCGAGGATTTTGCTGTTTGGCGACACCGTTGGGATCTGGCATGTCTTAGGTGAGAAATTGCCGCCCCAATGAAGCGGTACCTGAGGCCATGGCTCTTCGAAATGGAAGCGTTGAATCTGGCAATCAGTGAAATACACTGTCACGCACCCCAAGCTAAGCATGCGCGCTGTGCGAAGAGACCACACCGTCCCCGCCGCCACGCCCTGCTCTGTCGGAGTCCGCACATGAAAGATGTCCCGCTCTGTGTTCCAATAACCCCGCGAGGCCCGCGCCAACGTCGCCGCCAGCGGTAGCAGAGGTAGGTCCGTGGACTGTAGCGCAAAGAGCATCGGTAGTAAAAAAGGAGTTTCCACTTCCATTCGCCTGTCCCTTGTTTGCGCTGCCCTGCATTCCGAGTCACACAGTTGATGATGATGGTGGTGCTGATGGTGTTGCTGATTGCTCTGTGTCAACGAGCCCCCCAGCCATACAAGGGGTAAAGCCGGCGCGCTGATAATGGTTTTCTGCAGCCGGCGGCCCCACCCTGATAATTGCCGAAAGCGGTTGAGTACAAAGTTTTGTTGTTCTAAATTGTAGTGCCATGCGACGAGCGCCGCAGTGTTGCTGCAGATATCGTGCATGATGGTGATGGCAGCTGCAATGTGATGGTGTCGAGCGAACGCTTCGTCTTCCGATGTGTTGCGAAGGAAGGAGAAGAGAACGTCGGATATTTGCATGCGAAGCGTGACGAGCAGCGCGGCGAAGACGTTGGTGAGTTTTCGTCCCCTAGCTGTCGCGCTGACCATGGCGCGGAGATCGACATGGCGTCGAATGCGTAGAAGTAAGTCGCACTCGCCCGCCACGGGAGCTAATTCGGCGGTCGGGTTCTCGTGCTCCTGTCGAGAACTCGCGCCCTGCGCCGAGGCGCTCATTGGGCCTGTCCGACCCACGCCTCGAAGTCGGAGAGAGCTGGAGCCCGCGGCTCCAAAGCGGCGATGCCGCCATTAGGGAAGCGCTTCTTGCTTTTCAGAAACTTGACCCAAGCCTTGATGCATTCCTGCTTCGGATTTTTGTTCATGTCCCAATCCTCCCTGTAGCGCTTCCCGTTCGGAGAATAGCCTGGAAAGGGTTGACCAGCAGAAGCCCATTCAATCGGACACTCGCCGGCCCAGTGCCCTGTTTTCTTGCAAAAGCGACACTGCCCCACCGCTGAGCATTGGACGCCCAGCTTCGGACCTAAAATTGATTTCGAGCAAGGGAAATGTACCCCTTTCCTGCAGCGCACAGTCGACGTTGTAGCAGCTCCTCCCCCAGCCTTGCCGTGCCTTGCCGCCGAACCGCCGTCAGCGCCGTCTTGCCTGGCCCTCGCCTTGGAGGCCTTCTTCCTGCGTTCCTTGGCCCGCTTTCGACGACCGCGCCGTGAGTCACTGTCGTCGTCGTCATCATCGTCAGAGGACGCGCCTGGCGAATCGTCGCCCGACGAGCTCCGCTCCTTGTCCGGGCTGAGCCGTTGGCGACCTCGTCTCAAAGTGCTGGCCGTGAGGCTGGAGCTGTAGCGCCCCGCGCGTAGGCCGTCGAAAAAGCCCGACCACGCGCCCACAATGTAAGTATTTGCCGCTTTGCCCCTCTGCGCATCGGCGCCGATGCTCACTCCTTTGCTGATGGCCGCAAAAAAAGCGTTAAGCTCGCCCAGTTGACGCCTGCGACCCGCCACGATTTCTTTTAGCTCCGTGCACGGAAATTCCTTTTCCCAGATGACCGCGGTGGCCACTGCGCCTTCGAGTACTTCCGTCGCGTGACTTTTAGCCTTCTCGACTGCGAGTAGAATGCCGCCCGTATCGCGATCGCGACGTGCCGAGTCGAATTCTGCGAATAATTTCTTGTCTGCCTCCTCACGCGCG
>CAJBME010000364.1 GCA_903954065.1 uncultured bacterium | reverse complement strand
TTCGAACTGTTGAATATCATCCCCAAAGCCCTCCCGGCTTGTAGCCAGTAGCTGACACCCTGTTTTAAGGAAAAATATTGATTATAAAAGAGTTACTTGTTTTAAGGTCTCCAACTTCCGACTAGGACGGCCGGCAATCATCCTCTTCCCGGGGAAGGCGGGAAATCCGGCACGCACGGAATTATTGCGGATATCCGTATGCGTGCCATCGTTACCCCCAAGGATCGTCCAATAATGGCTAGTCCATCCAAGAAGTGGCGTTAAAGTGGCGTATGGCAGAAATCGCGATTATTCCAGAATTGAGTTAAGTGTTGATTATTACCGCGTTATCAGAGTGCGAGTATTAAGAATCGGATGTCTCTTCAAAACACACCCATTCTACCGGACGCGGTTCCCTAGGCTGGTATGCGATGCCCCGTTAGAGCAAATGGAACGATGACGTTTCCTGTATCGGGCCACCCACCGTGCGTCCGGTACATTATATGGGGTCAACTAGGCCCGACGGTGGTAGAATATCAGGGCTAGCTGAGACCTTCTTGGTGGTCGCGGCCTTCAAAGCTTTACTGGCCGCTTTCGCAATTTTCTTCCGCGCCTCATCAGCTTTTTCTCCCTCCATAACTTCTCGCTTGATGACCTCTGTGGCAAGAACTGTCCGGATCTGATCCAACTCGATCTTTACGTCCGGCGAAGCCCGGCGGAGCTCGCGACGAACGACATCAAGGACAGCAGGCGTCAGGATCATGGCACCAATGAAAAATCGGCTTAGCGCTTGTTTCTGCGTGTGAAAATCGCCTAGGACCGATCTCTGCCAACCCTCCTTACACCACAAGTACAGTAACTCAACGTCCGAGGCATTCCGCGGATTCAGAGCGCAAAAATCAATATCTATCACAAGCTCGTGATCAATCGGTTTTGCGAAGACAATGTGGTAAACCCTCCAAGTAATACCGTTCGTGAGAAGCACCCAGTCCACGCCTTGATTCGCCGCATAATCAACGGCTTGTTTTACGTGGGCATCTTTTAGATCAATCCCAATAGCCTTGACCTCGATCAAGGTCTGTAGTGCCCCATCAAGCTTGATAGCCAAATCACAGTACGTACCACGAATCGAATACTCAGAAGTGATCTCCGAATACTTGTCGTATCCGAATATCTCAGCGAGCATATCGGTGATGATGGTCACTGTATCTGACTCGCCAACATCTCGCGCCTTAGCGGAGGAGAGAATGGGCTGAAAGCGCTTCAATCCTGCGACGATGCGATCTGTTACTTTTTTCGGAACGGTTGCCATTGTGCTGTGGTGGTGATTTAAATGAGGGAGTAAAAATAGAACGCTTGATAAGAGACAGTCTTTAAGTTTTCCTCCTAATGAGGTGGACCCGAGTGCCCGACCACTGGAGGCGAAAATTGATTATGATGAGGGAATCGTCCAGAAGGTGTACTGCAACGGTGGCAACGGCAAGGGTGAAATGCGGATCTGGATTCAGGATGGGGTTTGTTGAAGCGGGAACGGAAGGCTCTCATGAAACTGCCTAGAAACGGCGTTAATCCCCCAAGTCCGCCATTATCGCCGGCGCCGCCGATAAAGGATCGCACAGAGGAGAGCCAACGGGCCCGCGGCGTAGCTCGTCGGCTCGGGCACCGCAGTAGGCACCCCAGTAACGGCCATCGTCATTATGGGTATGGGACCGCCGTATGAGTCATTGCGTAGTTCCGCAGAAAAGGAATTCGCCGTTGAGAAATCGAGTCCGCTCGTTCCCACCAGCTCAGCAAATGTTTGTCCGCTCCCAGTGTCGACAAAATCCCGGACAGAAGCATCCCAATTGAAATAAAGACCAACCCAAAGGAAGCTGCTACCACCTATCCCGGGAAATCCCGAACCGCCAACCTGAAGGGAGATGGCGTCCTCGCTGGCACCGGCGAGGAAATAATGGACTGGAGCAAAAACGCCGTTCACGGGATTCCAAGTGCCGACATTGCCTGAACCTCGCACCAGCGAAAACCCGATCACCCCGGGAACGAACTCTCCAACAAAGGTTTCAGACCGCGAGTCCGTAGTTGTGTCATCCAACGTAAAACTAAAGTTGAAGGTATCCCCCCTTACAAATTCGGAGCCATCATAATAATTTTGTGAAACTGTGAGTTGTCCGGAGACCGAGATCGAAGCCGCCTGGCTTATCGCGGGTCGCAGAAATAGGCAGGACGCGGCGAAAGTGGCTGATAATTTCAAAAGATGCATACGCGGAAAAAGTCCCAATCAAATGGTATTTAGATATAGTATATTAAAGTCAATCGACTTCAGTACCATTTTTTTCTTAAAAATCCGTTGGAATTTTAAGTATTTTTCTTAGAACTAAGCACTGATTACCGTGCCAGCCGCCCCGCTCCATGCAAGGCGTGTTCTCGCAAAAATGGCCCTTCACGCTGCCACTTCACCCGTTCGTTCGCCTCTCACTCCACGGCACTGACTTTCAGGGACTGCATCCTACTTCTCCCGAAAAGTTCGCGAACCGCGCCGCCCTTATTCTCCACGGCCACACCGCTCGCCACGCGTCTGCGCTTACGGTCGTCCCTCTCTCCCTCACGCTCCGGTCGCGAGGCTCCGATCCGGTTCTGCTCTGATTCGCCTTCTTCATGGCTGGATACAGGAGGCTAAAGTCGTCGGGCCGGGCGAAATCCAAAGCTAACGGACCCTTCCGACGGGTAGGTCAAGCTGCGGTTGGCCACGCGGCAGTAATAAGCTGAGGCGTGCCAAGTGCCGCCGCGAAAGATCCGACCAATGCTCGAAGTAGCTCCCTTGGGATCGGTTTGTGCACCGGACTCGTAAGTACCATACCGGTCCCAACACCACTCCCATACGTTGCCTTCCATGTCGTACAATCCATAACCATTTGCCACAAAACTTCCCACGGGCGAGGTGTAGGGTTGGTTCTCAACCCAATAGGTCGGATGGATTCCACGCGTCGGGCTAATATCATAGACATAGGCGCCATCACTTAGATAATTGGCTTGACTGTGGGTGATCGTATCGCCCGACGGAAACCGTTTTTCATCCAGTGCACCACGGGCCGCCTTTTCCCATTCCGCCTCCGTCGGCAGACGATATCCATTTGCCGTCCATTTCACCTGGGCGTTGGTCACGTCCACATCGCCGGTTTTGTAGGTCGTCGTCTGGGCATCATCCGTGTAATAGACGGGGGTAAGCCCTTCTTTCTCGCTACGCGCGTTGCACCATTTGATCACGTCAAACCAGTTGACCGTCTGCACGGGATGATTGCTGGCTTTACCACTTCCAACCGGCAAATCGGTATACCCACGGGATACCCCCCAAGCCCTCACCACATCCCACAACGCCTTCGTCGTCTTTTGATGAGCAATATAGAACGCGCTCACCGTCACCTGACGAAGTGGACGTTCATCGGCGTCCCCCTCGCCGAACGAGTCCCCCATCGTGAACACTCCTGCCGAGATCAGCGCAAAGCCTACAGGTGTCGAGGATACTGTGTTGAAGGTAATGTCGGCGCCGTAGCCGGTGCCAACCGTCGAAGTGGCATAGGCCCGGGCGTAGTAGGTGGTTTCGGGGGACAGGCCAGTCAGGATGCTTGAGAATGCTCCGGTGCCAGTACCGGTCGCGGAGGCATCCGTCGCGGTACCCAGAGTTGGAGTAGCCGTCAGCCCATAGACAATTCCGCGTCTGGTGACGGTGGTGCCTTCGTCGGTTGTCACCTCCCCACTGACGGTGAACGTATCAAACGCGGCTCCTACGGTAGCGGTGCCGGTCGCGACGATAGGAACGGTGGGGACGATGGCAAGCTGATGTCGGGCCAGCCGGAACCCCACGCCGCCGTATTCGCCGCCTGGAGATCCGTAAGGGTTTCGGAACGCAGCGCAGCAGCGGCTAGCCGCGTCGTACCAGCTACCGCCCCGGATCACCCGTAACGCCCCTAACGTAGCACCCCGTGGATCTGTCCCTCCCGAGTACGGCGTATCATACCAATCCCAACACCATTCCCAGGCATTACCTGACATGTCGTGGAGCCCATATCCGTTCGAGGCGAAGCTACCCACGGGTGAGGTGCCGCTTACCACATACGTCGGGTGATAACCATCCGGCCCGAGGTCATAGCTGTATGTAGGAGTGTTGCCGTAATAATTCGCCAGATTCTGAGTGATAGTATTCCCCCACGGAAACCGTTGCCCGTTCAGGCCTCCGCGAGCCGATTTCTCCCACTCTGCTTCCGTAGGTAAGCGATACCCATTGGCCGTCCATTTCACCTGAGTGTTTGTCACGTCGACATTGCCGGTTTTGTAGATCGTCGTCTGCGCATCATCCGTGTAGTAGACTGGGGTTAAACCCGCCTGCTGAGAGCGTGCATTGCACCACTTCACTACCTGATACCAACTCACCGAATGCACCGGATGATTCGGTCCTTTACCACTGCCTACCGGCAGATCTGAGTATCCGTTGTCCTTGGCCCAGAAATACACCGCCTGCCACTGGCTCAGCGTCACCTCGGTCACGTCCATGTAGAATGCCGACACCGTTGTGCTCACAGGTACAGCATCTGCAGATCCATCCAGCGAATCACCCATCGTAAACGTCCCTGCCGGAATAAGCGCCATTCCTTGCGGTGCTGGGGCGACCTGACTCGCCAGGAGGGTACCCGTTATCGCGGTGGCAGGAACCGTCGCTCCCGCCGCCAGACTATTCGCAACACCCGCGACCATGGCGTATCCCACCGCGGCGATCCGCTGGTCCGGTGCGAGTAGTTGAGAACCGTTGGACGTGCCATCATTGAACCACACGCGGAGTCGAACGTCAGTATTGGCAAAGACGGTGGCCGGGATTGCCGTCATGTTTGTCAGCGTCGTATCGCCGAGTAGGACCGAGTAGAGTCCTTTGGCAACGGCGAGGGTCACCCCCGCTGTCGGTTCGGTGCCAGCGGTACTCGTACCGTCGTTGCTCCAGAACGTCGTGGTCCCGTCCGTGTTCACTAACGCAAACCTGAACACGCCGGAGCCGTTAAAGTTCACCGGCGGGGTGCCGACCGCAATGTTGCCTTGGTAGTTCAAGATCTGCGGGACCTGGGCGTTCAGCGTTGTCGAGGCGAGCGTCAAGACGACCGCTAAAGCCCGCAGCAGTGGGATGGATTTCATGAAGTGGTGAATCAGGCTAACACTCAGACCAACTGCAACCCTGCCAGAAGACACATAAGATGTGTATCGCGTATGGTTGAGCATTACTTATTCTGATAAAATCTGATTGATATCGGCAGCTGAGCGATGTGAGGAGAGGGTTCGCAGGCCGAACGCCCTGATCTAAAGAGTGCCTCTAGACCATGTTCAGCGATACTTTCAATCAGGGAACTGAACTCCTGAGTACACGGAAACCTAAGTCTGTGACCGCGGAATCTTTATGGTAGCTACGACGGGTTGCGGCGCAACACCAGTAGGCATCGATGATCCAGCTGCCGCCCCGGGTCACTCGGCCTGCACCCGACGTAGAACCTCGTGGATCCGTCCCTCCGACGTACGTAGCCCCATACCAATCCCAACACCACTCGAGCAGATTTCCCGCCACATCATGGAGCCCATACCCGTTAGCTGCAAAACTGCCTACGGACGTGGTATATGGAGTGCCTCCAACGCTGCCAGCCGCGTTATATCCATTCGGCCCAAAATCGAAATTATACGTAGTGGTGACGCCCGTATAATTCGCCAAATTCTGGTTGATCGCATTCCCCCACGGAAACCGTTGCCCGCTCAGTCCTCCACGAGCCGCCTTTTCCCATTCCGCCTCCGTCGGCAGACGATACCCATTTGCCGTCCATTTCACCTGAGCGTTGGTCACGTCGACATTGCCTGTTTGGTAGATCGTCGTTTGGGCATCATCAGTAAAATAAACCGGCGTCAGACCCGCCTGCTGAGAGCGTGCATTGCACCACTTCACTACCTGATACCAACTCACCGAATGCACCGGATGATTCGGTCCTTTACCACTGCCTACCGGCAGATCTGAGTATCCGTTGTCCTTGGCCCAAAAGTAAACCGCCTGCCACTGGCTCAGCGTCACCTCGGTCTCAGCCATATAGAATGCCGATACTGTTGTGCTCACGGGTACAGCATCTGCAGATCCATCTAGCGAATCACCCATCGTGAACGTCCCCGCCGGAATAAGCGCCATTCCTTGTGGGGCTGAGTCGACCTGGCTCGCCGGAAGGGTACCCGTTATTGCGGTGGAGGGAACCGTCACTCCCGCCGCCAGACTATTCGCAAGACCTGCGACCATGGCGTATCCCACTGCGGCGATCCGCTGGTCGGGTGCGAGCAGCTGAGAACCGTTGGACGTGCCGTCATTGAACCACACGCGGAGTCGCACGTCAGTATTGGCAAAGACGGTGGCCGGGATCGCCGTCATGTTTGTCAGCGTCGTATCGCCGAGCAGGACCGAGTAGAGTCCTTTGGCAACGGCGAGGGTTACCCCCGCTGTCGGTTCGGTGCCAGCGGTACTCGTACCGTCGTTGCTCCAGAACGTCGTGGTCCCGTCCGTGTTCACTAACGCAAACCTGAACACGCCAGAGCCGTTGAAGTTCACCGGCGGGGTGCCGACCGCAATGTTGCCTTGGTAGTTCAAGATCTGCGGCACCTGGGCGTTCAGCGTTGCCGAAGCGAGCGTCAGGACGACCGCTAGTGCCCGTAGCAGTGGGATGGATTTCATGAGATAGTAAATCGTAAAAGCCTCTGATCAAAAAAGGCGAAAGCTGATTGAGGCCTCGTGAGGAATGGAGCTAAAGGGAGCGCTTTTACTCGTTGGTTATTAGACGCATTCACCCTATTTTTCCGCTACGACGCGGCGTGCGGCGGCGACGAATGAAGCGGATGTACAACCCGCTGCAGACCAGCAACAGTGACGGCAGTACAGTACCGGGCTCGGGGACGGAAGTGGGATCAGAAACGCTAGCAAGATCGAATGCGATTGAAGAAAATAGGTTTCCGCCGGCAGTTGCCCCAAGCGCCATACTTCCAGTCCCGGAATGAACTGTAGTTGTATCGCCGTATGCGATATAAGTCCCTCCGTCTTGGCGGAGAACATACCAACCGTCTGGTAGAACGGTCCCATCAAAACCTTGTTGATAAACCAGGGTACCATTGATTCGCATCTGAAAATCATCAATTACAGTCTCTTGAGCGCCTCCGTAATAGTCATGGAATCCAAAATAGAAAATTTCGGGGGAGTTGACGTATGTTCCACTATGGATTGTATTCCCATCCATCAATATACTCGACGTCTTGTTACTTTCATTGAAAATGATCGCGTATTGATTCCATCCAACTGAACGCAATGGCCCTAATGTACCTTCATTTGACTGGATAAATGGGGAGACGTGGTAGGATGATGTTACGGTTGTCGAAAAACCCCACCCACTATCATTTAGATCAATCGACGCGATGATAATTGTATTCGTTACATCTGAAACTCCGTAATGACTATAATACGGCGAATTATAGGCGTACTTATCGTATGCCCAAAACGAGATAGAAGTTGTTGCCGCAAATGAGGACATGGCCGTCATTACGAGAATGATCAAAATATGCATGGGGTGGCTCAATATTGGTGTATTTTGGAAGCAATAATTTATTTTTGTAGCTTATCGCTGAGCAAGGGGGAACCGCTGACGAGGAGTCGGGCTATTGGGAAGCTTCCGGGACAACTGCGAATGACGTGGTCCTCTGAGCAGCTTTCGCTTAACAATTAATAGTATGATTATAAACATGATATGAGGCGAAATCTCATTGATGGATCGTGCTGTATCGCTCTAAAGTCCGCGATCTTGATCGTTGCTTTCAGTCGCATTCATTCGATTTTTCCGCTACGGCGCG
>CAJBME010000363.1 GCA_903954065.1 uncultured bacterium | reverse complement strand
CAAGGCAGCCGACTTGATGACGGATTCACCGACCGAAGGGGATTTCAAGCAATTGCGCGAGCTGTATATTGCCAGCACGGCCAAGAAAAAAGAGGAAGGGGCCGAGGCGACGCCGCGGCCGGGGGCCGGGGCCCCCTAGGCCCTATAACTTGTTGGGTATCCGGCGGTCGCTTACTCGTCCGGAGTGGGGGCGGCGTGGACGCGCGGTCCGCGTCCGGTATCTTTGGTTTCCGCGTCCTCGATGGGGGTGCGTGACCAGAGGGCAAAACTATTGTTCAGGGCGTCGGTGAAGCGCATGATTTCTTGAGGAAATCCCATGCGTTCTATCAGGCGTTCGCGTTGTTCTGGGGAGTCGGCCTGCCGGGTAGGGACGAGCAGGAATTCGGTATTGGCGGGCACTTCACTCCATCGACGGACCACGGTGTGGGGTGGGGTGAGATAAAACCGCCAGTGGAGCGGCGAGGGAGTGCTGCCTGGATTGATGATGGTGAGGTGGTTTTGACCGACGAGGGCCGAGATTCGCGCACCCACGGGGCGGGTGTCTTCGCGCGACGTGCGGGCGGGGATGAGGGTGGCGGCATTGATGGCGCTCAGCAATACGGCGACCAGCGCCGTGGCGAGGGCCGGCCGGAGTGGCGGGCGCACATGGCGGAATTTCATCCAGAGCCGCCAGACGCCGAGGGCGATGCCCGTGGTGGCCAGCGATGCCACCATCGCATTATGACGACTGTCCCGCAGCACCGGAACAAAAAATGGCGCGGTCACCCCGATGAGCGTCAACATCATCATCGCCGCCACCGCCAGTCGGTTCCACCAGTGCGACCACACCCCAGGTAGGCCGCGCCAGAAAACGACCGCACATAACGCCAGCGCCGGTAGCGCCAGCGGTTGTACAAATCGCGGCCGGGTCGCCGGAATCAACAAGACCGCCGCCGCCGTCACCACCACGCCCCACCGCAAACCATTGAGAATGGCCGCATCCCGCTCGTCCGCCTCAGCCGAGACTGCAACCAGCCGGCGCCAGAAAAATGGAAGGAGCAGGCCCCATGGCAAAATGATCAAAAGCGCCCAGGCCGGGCCGGTCAGCCAGTCGACGACATCAAATTGTTTGAAACTAAAGCGTTCGGTCAGTTGATCGATCCAAGTGGCTCCAGCTTTCGTCTCGGTGTTGAGGGCGGCGAGTTTGCCTTTGACGGCGACGGCCCATGGCATGAAGACGCCGAGCATGAGGGCGATGCCGGCGGCGTGAGCGGGATGCCACAGTTCGCGCAGGGCGCGGCCTTTCCAGAGGACGGCGATGACGATACCGTAGAAAAAGAGCAAGTGAGGCGGGCCTTTGGCGAGCAGGCCGAGGCCGAGCCAGAACCAAGGCAGGGTGAACGTGAGCCAGGGAGATGCCTGTTCGCGCCACAGGTGGAGCCAGAGGGCGCAGGCCACCCCGGTGACGGCGACATACAGCGCCTCGATTTCGGCCAGCCGGCCTTTTGAAAACATCCCGGCGTGGACGAGAAGCATGATGCCAAAGACGAGGGCGGCCTTGGCTTGATCGGAGGTGGAAGCGCTTCGTCCGGCAATGAATCCGCGCAGTAGGACGGCGCCAGCGAGCGCCATACCGAGCACACTGAGTGCCGACGGGAGCCGCACGCTGAATTCGGAAACCCGGCCCATGGCCGAAATGCTGGCGGCGACGGCCCAATTGATCAGCGGCGGTTTGCGCACGTACGGCTGGCCTTCCATTTCCGGAAGGATCCACTCACCCGATTTCAGCATTTCTATTGCCGGTAATACCCGGCGGCCTTCTTCCCCCTTCAGCTCCGGCCCACCCAGTCCGGGCAGGTACAGGGCCGCCCAGAGAGCGATGAGAACAAAAATGGTCTGCCAAAGGCGCATAAAAAATTGAAGGTCAAACGTATGGGAACCAGTCGGGAAACGGCCCGAAACGGGGGACAAAAATTAGGCTTGGCATGCGCTGTCGCGGCCATAAGCGCGACAGTGCTGGAGCGGATGGTTCGCGCTGCCAGACCGGAGTTATCTGTGGTTCTACCATGGCCCGGGCTTGGCCCCTGCGACAGCGTGAATCCGCTCATCGTAGGGATTTTCGCCGGACCCATGCCGCAGCGAACGAGTGGCTGGGCGGGTGCTTAAAAACGAAGAAAGCGCCGGGTGACCCCGGCGCTTTCCTGCGGAATGGTGACTGATCAGCCGGGGCCGGTCAGCTCAGGGTTATTCCTGAGTCGGGGCGGCTGCTTCCGGGGCGGCCACGGCTTCTGGAGCTGGGGCTGCTGGGGCTGGCGCTTGGGCGGCCGCGGCGGCGGCGGCTTTTTTCTCTTGCTCGCGCAGATACGCCTTACGGCTCATTTTCACGCGGCCTTTCTCGTCGACGCCGACGCAGACGGCGGCGACGATGTCGCCGACCTTGACCACGTCTTCGACGTGATTGACGCGGAAGTCAGCCAATTCGGAGACGTGGATGAGACCGTCGCGTCCGGGCAGGACTTCCATGAATGCACCGAAGTTGGTCGTGCTGACCACTCGGCCTTCGTAGGTCGTTCCGATTTCGATTTCGGCGAACATATTGCGGATTTTGCGCAATGCGGCGTCCAAGCCAGGCTGGCTGGTCGAGTAGATGTGCACGGTGCCGTCATCTTGGATGCTGACATCGGTACCGGTCTCGGCCTGAAGGGCTTTGATGTTTTTACCGCCAGGGCCGATCAATTCGCCGATGCGATCGGGCGGGATGCTGGTCACGGCGATTTTCGGCGCGTAAGGGCTGAGTTGTTTCGCTGGGGTGGCGATCGCCGTGTTCATGACCTCGATCACCTTCATGCGGGCGTCGCGGGTTTTGCGGATGGCTTCTTCCAGCAAGCTCAGCGGGATGCCTGGGAGTTTGAGGTCGAGCTGGTATCCGGTCACACCTTCGGTGGTTCCGCACAGTTTGAAGTCCATGTCGCCGAAGTGGTCTTCGCTGCCGATGATGTCGAGCAGGGTGGTGTAGCGTTTCATGACTCCGATGTCGTCGAACTCGGTGACGAGACCGCAGGAAATGCCGGCGACCGGACGGGCCATCGGCACGCCGGCGTTGAACAGGGCCATACTGCCGGCGCAGACGGAAGCCATCGAGGTGGAGCCGTTTGACTCCATGACTTCGCTGACCAAGCGGATGGCATAAGGGAAGTCTTTCTCGCTGGGAATCAAGGCTTTGATCGAGCGTTCAGCGAGATTGCCGTGACCGATTTCGCGGCGGTTCATGCCGCCGACACGACCGGTTTCACCGACCGAATACGGCGGGAAATTGTAATGCAGGATGAACGACTTGCTGTCTTCGCCGCCGGCATAGCTGTCGAAGTTTTGTTTTTCGTCAAATGGCGCCAAGGTGGCGATGGCCAACGCTTGGGTTTCGCCGCGCGAGAAGAGTGCGCTGCCGTGCACCCGTGGCAGGACGCCGGCTTCGCCGGAGAGCGGGCGGATGGTGGCATTGTCGCGGCCGTCGCAACGGGCGCCACGGTCGAGGATGCTGACCCGAAACGCTTTTTTCTGGAGGTAATCGAACGCTTGGCTGACTTCGAAGTCGGTGGCGTCGGGGTGGGCGGCGAGGATGGAAGCTTTGACCTCGTCTTTGAGGGCGCCGACGGCTTGATTGCGCTCGACTTTGCTTTTGCGGTAGATGGCGTCTTCGATGCGGGTACCGGCCACGGAGTAGGCGATGGCGAGCAATTCGGCGCGCACGGTCAATGGTTTGTATGACCGTGGGGCCTTACCGGCGAGGCGTTTCAGTTCTTCCTGAGCGGCGATCAGCGGTTGGATTTGTTCGTGGGCGAACTGCAGGGCCTTGATGAATTCTTCATCGGGCAATTCGGAGGCCTCGCCTTCGATCATGGCCACTTCGGTGGCGGTGCCGACGTAGATGAGGTCCAAATCGCTATGGGCCCGCTGGTCTTGCGTTGGATTGACGACAAATTGACCGTTGATCCGGCCGACGCGCACGGCTCCAATCGGGCCTTTGAATGGAATGTCCGAGACGCACAAGGCGGCGGAGGCACCGTTGATGCTGAGGATATCAGGATCATTGACTTGGTCCGCGCTCAGGAGCAGGGCGATGATCTGGGTGTCAAAGAAATAATCCTTGGGGAAAAGCGGACGCAGGGGACGGTCCGTCATCCGGCAGACAATAATTTCTTTTTCAGTCGGACGACCTTCCCGCTTGAAATAACCACCGGGGAATCTGCCGGCGGCGCTGGCTTTTTCTTTGTACTCGACGGACAGAGGAAACCAATCTTGACCTGGTTTCAGAGAGGTGGCCGAAACGGCCGAAACGAAGACGATCGTGTCGCCGCAGCGGACGGTGACAGCGCCGTCAGCCAGTTTGCCCATCTTGCCGGTTTCAAAGACGATGGGGGTAGAGCCGACCTGGCTCGTGATGGTGTGGATACTCATGTGTAACGAACTATGTATGTTTACTTTGCTTTTGTTTTTCTGGTGTATCCCAACGAACCTCGTTGGGGGCTAGAAAGGGGGAAATATAGTGAGCCATCAAATGATCGAAGGCTCAAGTGAAGAAATGGACAGGTCCGGACTCCGCTCGCGTACGGAAAAAAACCGAGGGAAGGCGAGCGCCGCGAAAGGAGCGAGGAACCGGAGAGAAAAAAGAGAAGGTATCGTGTGCCGCCCGGGTAAGCTCACGAAAAGGGACAGTCGCCAAGGCCTGCCCGATCGAGGGGAGATGAACGGGAGCGAAAGATGGACGCGAACAGCCGACCATGCGGGTGAGACTCGAGGACGCCAGAGGGCGCCAGAGGCCGCGCACAGAAAAAGGCGCCGAGGCGGCGAGCCCAGAGACCGGCGAAGAACCAAACGGGGTGACCGTCGGGACGGCGGCCGGCAGACGGTCGAAGGAATGGCCTGAAAACAAACGGGAAGTCAAAGGATCGGGGAGACCCGGGGTCCGGGCGAACCGGTCGGCTGAGGCAGACCGGTCTATGGAGCGAAGCAGCGCGGGACGTAGTACCAACGCTGAACGCGGCAGCGGTATTAGCGGCGCAATTTCAGACCGTCGCGCACTTTGACATACCGTTCTGGCTCAGTGGAGGCGAGGTAGTCGAGGTGTTTGCGGCGTTGGGCGACCATTTTCAGCAATCCGCGACGTGAAGCATGATCTTTCGAGTGCTTGGCGAAGTGGGATGTGAGGTGGTTGATGCGTTGGGTGAGGAGGGCGGCTTGCACGGAAGCGCTGCCGGTGTCGCCTTCATGCATTTGGTAGGCCTTGATATCGTCGGTCATGGTATTACTCCACTTTCTGGCCCAGGTTCCAGTCACCTTGACCGGATATTCCCGGCTGGAAGCGGAAAGAAGAAAGACTGGCGCTGACTGGTGTGGCTGCAACCGGTTTCTTTGCTGCTGCTTGTTTTCGGGACGGGCCTTGGTATGATCGATTTTTTCATGCAGACGATTCGTTATCCGGCTGATTTGCCGGTGTCGCAGCGCCGGGACGACATTTTGGCGGCGATGCGCGCCCATCAAGTGTTGATTATTGCGGGGGAGACGGGATCGGGCAAGACGACGCAATTGCCCAAGATGTGTTTGGAGGCGGGGATGGCCGAGCGTGGTGTGATTGGGTGCACCCAGCCGCGGCGGGTGGCGGCCATGAGTATTTCGAAGCGGGTGGCCGAGGAACTGGCGGTCACTTGGGGGCGCGAGGTGGGCTGTAAAATGCGATTTAACGACGATACGGGGCGCGACACGGTCTTGAAGTTCATGACGGACGGTATTTTGCTGGCCGAGATTCAAAGTGATCCGTGGTTGCGACGGTATTCGGCCATCATTCTTGACGAGGCGCATGAACGCTCGTTGAACATCGATTTTTTGCTGGGGTATTTAAAAGGGCTGTTGGCCCGGCGCCGGGATTTGAAGTTGATCATCACTTCGGCGACGATTGACACGCAGGCGTTTTCTGAGGCGTTTGGTGGGGCGCCGGTGATTGAAGTGTCGGGGCGGGTCTTTCCGGTGGAGATTCGTTATGCACCGGTCGAGTCGTTTTCCGGGGAGCATGACGATGACATTGGATTTATTGAGGCGGCGGTGCGGGCGGTGGAGGAGGTGTTGATGGAGTCGGGAGACGGTGATCTGCTCGTGTTTTTGCCGACGGAGCGGGACATTCGCGACGCGCGCGATATTCTGGAAGGCACCTTGGGCAGTGGTTATGAAGTGCTTTCGTTGTTTGGCCGGATGGCTGGCAGCGAGCAGCAGAGGGTATTTTCGCCGGGCTCGAAGCGCCGGATTATTTTGGCGACCAATATTGCGGAGACCTCGCTGACGCTGCCTCGGATACGGTATGTGATTGATGCGGGGCTGGTGCGGATGAGTCGGTATGTGGCGCGGACGCGGACCAAGCGCCTGCCGATTGAGCCGGTTTCTCAGAGTAGTGCGAATCAGCGGGCGGGTCGGGCGGGGCGGGTGCGTGAAGGGGTGTGTATTCGGTTGTTTAGCGAAGAGGATTTTGCCCGGCGCCCGGCATTCACGCAGCCGGAGATTCAGCGTGCGAACTTGGCTGAGGTCATTCTTCGGATGAAGGCGTTTCGACTCGGGGAGATGGCGACATTTCCATTTTTGAATCCCCCTGCGCCGGCCGCCATTCACGGTGGCTATGCGTTGTTGTATGAACTGGGGGCGGTGGATGATGTCCGGGAATTGACGCCGCTGGGACGCGAGTTGGCGCGCCTGCCGGTCGATCCGCTGCTCGGGCGCATGCTGTTGCAGGCGCAGGAAGAGGGGACGTTGCCGGAAGTCTTGGTCATTGCCGCCGGTCTGAGTGTGCCGGACCCGCGGGAAAGACCCGAGGGAGCCCGCGAGAAGGCCGACCAGTGCCACCGCGCTTTTGCTGTGGCCCACTCGGATTTCATCGGCCTCCTGCGGATCTGGCGAGCCATGCCGGCGGGTGAGGCTGGGGGAGGGGGACGCAACGCGTTGCGGAAATTCTGCCGGAATAATTTCCTTTCATTCCTGCGGATGACCGAGTGGCGTGATCTGCACCGCCAGTTGTGTGACGCCATGTCTGGCGATGACGAGGCGCGGGTGGCTCCGCTGACGCGGGAAGTGAATGAGGACGCCATTCATCGGAGCATTCTCGCCGGCCTGCTTGGGCACATTGGCGTGCGCGACAGCCGCAACACGTACAAGGCTTCCGGGGATCGACTAGTGACTCTCTTTCCCGGATCCCACGTCTACGAACGCCCGGTCCGGCGACAAGCCACTCCGCCCACGACCAAAACCTCGCAGCCAGCGTGGATCATGGCCGGTGAAATCGTCCAGACCTCGCAGTTGTTTGCCCGCACCGTGGCCCGCATCGATCCGCGATGGATCGAACGCATCGCCCCGCAGCTGTGTGAACACCGGTTTGGCGACCCCCGCTGGGAGGAAAAAAGCGGGCGCGTCCTCGTCACCGAACGCGTGCTCGTGCATGGATTGGAGATTCGCCGCGGACAGGTCGATTACGGTCGCGTCAATCCGGTGGCCGCTACGGAAATGTTTATTCGCAGTGCCTTGATGGAGTCGGTAGACGGAGTGAATCATCGATTTGTTGAGGAGAACCTCCGGTTGGTGGCGCGATTGAAGGCGGCGCTGGGGCGGTCGCGCAGCAATCGTCTGTGGGATGTGGAGGAGGCGTTGTTTGAGTTTTATCGCACGCGGATCGCGGGCGTCAGTTCGGTGCACGATTTGAACAAACAGGTACGGGCGCGCCATGCGGTCGAGCCGTCGTTTCTGTGTGCAGCCGAGTCGGATCTTGCCGGTCCGGCGGCCGATCTGGAGGCCTTGGCCCAGTTTCCTGACCGGATTGAGTTGGGGCAGGCGGTGCTTCCATTGAATTACACGTTTAATCCTGGCAGTGAGGAAGATGGGGTGACGGTGGAGGTGCCGTTGGCGGTGGCTGGGGTGCTGACCAGTGGCCAGTTGCAGTGGATTGTTCCTGGATTTCGTGAGGAATTGGCGGGAGTGCTGTTGCGTGCGTTGCCCAAAGTCCACCGTCGCGCGCTGCAGCCGATGGAGGAGAAAATCAAAGCGATCACGGCTCATTTTCGGCCGGTTCGCGATGATTTTTTGGACGAGCTGGCGGGCTTTATTTCTCGTGAGTTCAAGGTGCGGGTCAGGGCAGAGGACTGGCCGGCAGGCAGTTTGCCGGCGCATTTGCAGCCACGGATGGCGGTCGTTGACCATGATAATCAACCGATTGCCATTACACGTGATTTGGCTGTGATTCGGGCTGAGGTGGCGCGGCGGGACGTGCGTAGTCAGGCCTGGGACCGGCTGGCCGGGCAGTGGGAACAGCCTGATGTGAAGTCGTGGAGTTTTGGCGATGTGCCTGAGTCGATGATTGTCGAAGAGGTGGGCGGGGTGGTGGTCCGCGCTTTCCCGGCGCTGGTCGTTCGCGACGGGGAGGTCGATCTCCAGCTCTTTCGCACTCAGGCTGAGGCTGCCGCGGCCATCCCCGCCGGGGTGCGCCGTTTGGCCGAATTGGTACTCGGCCGGGAGATGGCCTGGCTCCGTAAAGAATTACGCAGCCTGAACTTGCCGACGGCCCCGCAAAAAAAGCCGGTCAACTTGCAGGATGCCCTCTCGGCTGTCGGGGCCAAATTGACCGCTCCCACCGGCCCTGTGGCCTGGTCGTCAAGCGTGCTCCAAGCGAGCGCCGAGGAACACATTCAGCGCCATCTGCTCAAGCTCGATCCACTCAACCCGCTGACCGCGGCCCGCTTCCAGCACATGATTGACTCGGCTCGTCGGGAATTGCCAACGATGGTCCACACCGTGCGCGAAGCCGTCAAAGCCACGCTCGCCCTGCGCGACTCAATCCTCCACTCGCCGCGGCGGTACAGCGGCATGGATCAGGATGCCGCCCGCCTCGTGCCCCCAGATTTCCTCGCCCACACGCCCCACCGTCAGTTGCGCCACCTCGTCCGGTATCTCAAAGCGATTCTCGTCCGAGCCGAACGAGCCGCTCATCAGCCGGCCCGGGATGCGGAAAAAGCGCGTCTGCTGCAGCCGTATAGTCATTGGGAGAAATCCGTCGCGCTCGACAAATGGGACGATTTCCGCTGGTTGCTTGAGGAATATCGCGTTTCCATCTTCGCTCAAGAGTTGGGGACCGCCGTGCCCGTGTCGCCTAAACGACTGGATGCCCTGATGGAACCGGCTCCCGCTCCCGCGGCCCGTCCCTAAAACGATCCGCTATCCGCAGGCGAAATCATCGTTATGATGATTCGCCATGGATTTGCCCGTCGCCGTCACCACCCCGCCCACCGCTCCGCCGCCCGCGCCGCGGTGGCGGCGCATTCTGCTCCACCCGCTGATGGCCGTGCCGCTCTTCATCATCATCACTCAGCAATTAGGCGAAAAAGGCTACCCGTTCTCCAATTTCCCGATGTACTCGAATCCATCGGACTGGGATGATTATATCTACCTGACCGATGCCCAAAACCAGCCGATCGGCATCCAACCACACGTCGGCATGAGCTCGGCAAAATTGAATAAAGTCTTTAATAATACCATGAAAGACTTCGGGTTGCGCCAAAGCGCGGTCAAACGCAATGCTCCGCCTGAAATCGAATCCAAAGTCGGGGCGGAAGTTCTCGCTAAAGCCCGCCGGTGGTCGGAAAATCGACAGCGGCCCCTGCCGCAACCGACCCGACTCCATCGCGTCATCATCGAGCTCCAGCCCGACGGCCGCCTCACGGAACGCACGCACTTCGTCGCTGAAGGCTGAAATTTTTTTCACGCATGACACATTTTACTTTCAAAGAGGCGCTGTGGTCAGTTTTTCGTCCGGTTTGGCGTCCGCTCCCTGCGCCTGGACCTGAGGGGTTTTTAGCGCGCCTTGCTTTTGCGGCCATGGCTCTGACGATGATGTGGGGGTTGCGGTTTCAATTTGATTCGCAGGACGTGCCGACCGGTCTCGCGCATTTTGTGGATTTGACGTTTTTATCGAAGCCAGGAGTCATGGCTTGGGTGACCGGCGTCTTTGCTGTTTTGTGTGTGCCGTATGTTTTTGCGCAAGGACTGGCGGTCGTGCTGCCACTGCTGACGCTCATTCATTGCAGCGTGTTCGCGTTTTTTAATTCCCAAGGGTATAAATCCCACGGGAATCAAATCATCAGTCTGATTCTCCTCGCTCAAGCCGCCGTGGTCGTGTTTTTCGCGGCCCACCGCTGGATCAAAGGTCGTCCTTTTCCCCTGCGCGCCGGGCGCACCCGCGATTCTTACCTGATCTATTACAGCCAAGTCGTCATCGCTGGTGTCTACATGACGTCCGTTGTCTCTAAACTCGATGTCTCCAACTTCCGCTGGGTCCAAAACCTTCCCAATATGTCGGTGCAATTGGTCAAAACTCACCGCCAAGAGTTCTACTCTAAACCGGAAACCTCCACCGTCCGCCGCGACACCGAGGTGCCCGCCGCTCGCTGGATGATCGATCATCCACACCAAACTCGACTGCTCCTCGGTTCCGGTTTGCTTCTCGAAGCCCTCTGCTTCCTCGTCCTCGCCAATCGCGGATGGGCCCTCGTGCTCGGCGTCAGTATCACCGTCATGCACATCGCCATCGCATCGCTCATGCGCCTGTACTTCGATTTCAATGTCTACGCGTCACTCATCTTTCTCGTGAACGCGCCGTTCTGGATCGCGTGGATCATCCGCCGTTTCGCTGACCATCAAGAGGCCGCCGCCCATTCGTCCAAGCCCGCGCCCGCGGGCCGGTAGAAGCACCGACGACCGGCGGAGCCTGACGGATCGTCCTAGTTACAGTGCCGCTATGGAGAAATTCTCATACCGCGGCTTGCGCCACCGCGGATTCCATGGATACTCCACTTACATCAAATTTCGGGGGCGTTTTGGTTTCGACTGTTGAGCTGAAGTGCTGGCCGCATGCCGAGGATGATTCGTTGGCCTCGTTAATAATCGAATCAAAAAAACATAACTGCCAATAATCAAATGGCTCTCGCGGCCTAGTTCCGCGACATTCCCCAGACTAAGTCTGTGCGTTTGGGGAGTGCACCTTACAGGCTAGCTGACGATGGGGGTGACCGCCATCGTTGGTGAGATTCACAGGTCAATCGGATCGACGAAGGGTGCCGCTGCCCGTCGGAGATTTAAGACCAATCAGACGGCTACGCATGTAGAAACCGGTGCCTATGCGCATCAGGACAGGGGTTCAACTCCCCTCGCCTCCACCATTTTATAATCCATGAAGACGTGCCAACAGTTTTGCCGCTGGGTCTGGATGGATAGGGCCTGAGAGAAGAGAAGAAGGGCTGAGGTCTCTTCTTCTTTTCTGTAGCCATGGGTCGCTGACCCCGGTCGCGGTGCCGAACGCTTCTCCGAACGATTTTTTGAGTCGTGGACCGGATGCGAAAAAGCGGTTTCGGAGCCATTGTTTTGAAGGATGTGGCCTGAGGGCCAAGTGTGGAAACCGGGGCCGACGTCCCCGGCTACAGCGGCGGCTTTGCCGCCTAGGTTGTTGTTTCGTAGCTGGGTCTTCTGTAGCCGCGGGTCGCTGAACCCGGTCGCGGCGCCGAACGCTTCTCCGAACGATTTTTGAGCAAGCGACCGGATGCGAAGAAGCTGTTTTGTACGCGTTGTCTTGCGCCACGTGGCGAAGTGACGGGGAATCGGGGTCACAACAGCGCCGAGGGGCGCATACAAAGGCATCTTCATGGGCGATCAACGATCGACCTCGCGACAAAAGGAACTCCCGGAAGGCGGCGAGCGGATTTTTCAAAGAAATCTGGGTGGTGGTGCGTTGAGGGTTGGGGGCGAGACGAGATCGTTGCTCGACGAATGCTTCGTCCCGCGTATAATTTCCATATATAAGGTTTTTTTTACTGACTTTGCACCGGGCATGGCCGGGTTTCGTCTGGCGGCAGGCGTGATTCGGGGATGATTCCGGGTGACAATCCAAGATTTTTTTATGACTCGATTTCTTTTCAATCGTCCGGCGGCGGCTTCATTTTCGGCGGTGGCCTTGGTTTTATGTGTTTCTTTCGCTGGGCCGGTGCGGGTGCGGGCGGCGAACGAGATTGGATTTGTGGAGAAGTATGCGCTGGCTGCCGACCGCGAGGAAGTGTTGCGGCAGTTGATTCCTGGCACGGAGGATTTCTATTTTTATCATGCGTTGCATTGGCAGAATACGGGTCGCCGTGATTCTTTCCGTGAAGTGTTAGGGCAGTGGGCTGAGCGCACGCCCGATTCGGCGGCGCGGCGGGCATTGGAAGCGCGGCAGGCGTTGCTTGATTACGGGGCTGACCCGGAGGCGACCCTGGGGTTTCTCAAGGCGAAGTTGGGGCTGGCTTTGCAGCATCAACGAGAAGTTCCGAACGAGAAGCCGGACCTTCCGATCTCGCTCGATGGTGGGTTGATTTCGGAGTCTCGGTTTCTGGCCTTGGCGACGCAGGGGGTGGATCATTTGGATCAGATGAATGAGGCGGCGGTAGCGCGGTTGGTGGCAGCGGGTCATGCGTTCACGCCGGCGCAGCGGCGTGCGGCATTGGCGCGGCTGTCTCATCCTGATGTGGCCGGGGTGGTGGCGTTGATTGCGGCGGATCTAGCGACGCCGGAGAGCCGTGGGTTTGGCGAATTTCCGATTCATGGGGCGTTGACGCTGGCGCAGTTGGACGAGTTGAATCGATTGCGAGCGGGCGCGCCGGCGCCCGGTCGGGAGGCCGATCTGTTGACGCGTAACGAAGTGTATGTGCAGGCGTATTTGCGCAAGCTGCGGCCGGGAGCGGATGATGATGCGACCCGCGATCCGGCGGTTCGGGAGGCTTGGCTGGAGCGGGCGTGGGCCTTTGTCGCTCCGCTGGAGGGGCCATTCAATTCCTTGAAGGCGCATGTTTTGTATCAGCGGCTCGATCACGATCGTGAGCGTGGCGTGTATGATGCCGCTCGGTTCCTTGAGTACGTGAAGCTTCCACGGAATGTGTTTTACATTAATCCGGTGTGGCGGCGTGAGCAGCCGGTGTGGAGTTTTCCTGCTGAGTTGGGGGTCGACTTTTCTGCGGTCACTGGGCGGCCGGCCATTGGTTCCGACGACGGGCTCGTTCGTGATTATTTGCTGCGTTTGCTGGCTACGGCGCCGTCGCCGGAGGCGTATGCCCCGTATTTTGAAGAATCTTGGCTCAAGGCGGTTTTTGCCGAGGCTCGGTTGACGGCGGGAGTTGATGACCCGCGTGAGGCTGAAGCGCTGGCTTCGGCGTTGTCGTCGGAGGCATATGATGCCCTCAAGCGCCGTGTCGACCTTGATTTTGACTTGGCCAACCCGGCTCGATTGGCGCCGGGCGATGCGGTGGAACTAGATGTCTGGGTGAAGAATGCGCCGCAGGTGACGATCAAGATTTTCGAATTAAATACGGCGGCGTGTTACGAAGCGAGCGGCCGGGCGATTGGCACGGACATTGATCTCGACGGTTTGGTAGCGGCCACCCAGCGGACGATGGAAGCGGCGGCGACGCCGTTGCGGCGAGTGCGTCACCGCCTAGCCTTGCCCGAGATCGGGTCCCAGCGCGGCGTGTGGGTGGTGGAATTGATTGGCAACGGCCGCAGTTCCCGGGCGCTTTTGCGTAAAGGCCAGTTGCATTATCTGACGCGGGCCAGCAGTGCCGGCACGGCGCTGACTGTGCTCGATGAGGCTCGCCAGCCGCTCAAATCGGCATACATCACGATGGCCGGGCGCCGGATCAACGCCGATGAAAACGCGGAAATTATTGTTCCTTTTACGGCCCAGCCAGGTCCACAACCGGTGGTGCTTCATGACGGCAGCGGGTTTTCTTCACTGGAAACGATCACTCTGGCTGGTGAATCCTATCAACTGGCGGGCGGCTTCCATGTCGAACGTGAACAACTTCTGGCGGGCGCTCAGGCCGTGCTCGCCGTACGTCCACGCCTCCAGCTCAACGGCCAGCCTGTCTCCGCTCGGCTGCTGGAAAACCCCTCTTTGACCCTCGTCAGCACCGATCAGGACGGGATTGCCACCACCGTGACGCTGCAGGAATTTAAACTGCACGACGATCGGGAAAGTACCCATGTCTTTCAAGTGCCTGACCGACTGGCCTCGCTTAAGGTCGAGCTGAAGGCCGAGGTGAAATCGTTATCGGCTGCGACCCAGGTGCCGCTGACGGCCACTGGGTCATGGGATGTCAACGGCATTGATGCTTCGGATCACATTACTGACCTGCATTTGGGACGGGCCGCGGACGGCTGGTTTATCGATGAGCGTGGCAAAAATGGGGAAGCCAAGCCTGAGCGCGCGGTGCATGTGCAACTCTGGCATCGTGATTATGGACAGCCGGTGGGAGTGTCTTTAAAGACGGGGGATGGCGGGCGGTTGCGGCTGGGGTTGTTGCCAGGAATCAGCAAGATTGCGGCGACTGGACCGACCGGACTCACTCGGGAATGGGGGCTTCCGGCCGATGCGGTGGTAGGGCCTAGCAATGTGCATGTGTTGGCGGGCGAAGTGGTACGGATCCCGTCCCTGAGCCCGGCGGCCGAGTGTTCGCTCTTGGAGTGGCGTGGGGACGGTGGTCCAGTGGCTGACTGGTCGGATCGTCTGTCGGACGCCAACGGGTTTATTGAGGCGAAGGATCTTCCTCCGGGCGACTATCAACTGCATCTCAGGCCTGAGCAGCGCCGGGTGATGCTGCGGGTGGCGAAGGCTCAGCGGGTGAAGGATTTTCTGCTATCGGCCACGCGGTTTCTAGAAGCGCCCACCTCCCAGCTGCTGCAGCTGTCGGAGGCGGCGATGGAAGGTGACGAGCTGGTGGTGCGAGTGGCCAACGGCGGGCCGTTGACGCGGCTGCATGTGACAGCGACGCGGTATCAGCCGGCTTTTCCGCTGGCTGGACTGGGGGCGCTGCCTCCGGTGGAGCCGTTGATCGGTCGTCCGGGCGACAGCCTCAGTCAGTATGTTAGTGGCCGTCAATTGGGCGATGAAATCCGGTATATTCTCGAACGCTTGGCCATCAAGGTGCTGCCGGGAGTGATGCTACCCCGGCCTGGCCTGCTGCTCAATCCGTGGGCCGTTCGCGACACATCCACGGTCAAGCAGGAAGCGTTAGACGGAGATAAATTTGAACGGCTGGCCGAAGCGCAACCGGCGGCGATGGCTGTCCCGGCCGCGGCTGATGCGCCGGCCGCGTTGAAAAGCTCAGCGTCACCGATGCCGCCCGCGACGGCGTCGCTCGACTTCTTGGCGGCCGCGGCCCCAGTGCATTTTAACGTCCCGATCGGAGCGGACGGAGTGGCACGCTTCCCTCGGGCTGCCCTCGGTACGGCATCGCAGGTGCATATCGTGGCCTTGGACGTCGCCAGCTCGGTGGCACGTACGGTGGTGCTTCCCGCCCAGCCGGTGGCCACTCGCGACCTGCGGCTCGCCGCCGGACTCGATCCCAACGGTCACTTCGCCCAAAAAGACGAAGTCGTGGTCGTGGAAAAAGAAAAACCTTACGTGCTCGCAGATGCCCTCTCCACGCGCTTCGAAACCTACGACCACCTCGGCCGCGTGTTCACGCTGCTGCGGACGTTGTCAGGAAATGAAACGCTGGCCGAGTTTTCTTTCATCCTCGAGTGGCCGACGTACGATGAAGCGAAAAAGCGCGAACAGTATTCGAAACACGCCTGCCATGAGCTGAACTTTTTCCTTGCTCGCAAGGATCCGGCCTTTTTCGCAGCGGTGGTCCAGCCGTATTTGGCCAACAAAAAGGACAGGACATTTATGGACGAGTATTTGTTGGAGAAGGATTTGTCACGGTTTCTCGAGCCGTGGCGCTACGGGCGCTTGAATACCTTGGAGCGTATCTTGCTGGCGCGTCGGCTGCCTGCTCAGCAGGCTGCGGAAGTGCGGGCTTTGCAGGATTTGCTGGCGATGACGCCGGTGAATCGCGAGGAAGACCGGCGGCGTTTGGAGACCGCATTACAAGGGTTTTCGCTGGCCCGCAGTGCGGGTGGTGCGGGTGGCATGGGGGGTGGAGGCGAAGGCAAGGATCAGGGCGAGCTAGGGGATGCCAAATCGAAGCTGGCGATGCTCGGCGGGCGGATGGCGGCGCGCCAGTGGGCCGCGTTTGATAAGGAATCGAGTGCCTCTGCGGCGGCCGCCCAAGGCTTGGATCAATTGAGTGTTGCAGTCAATGAGCCCGCCGGGGCGGCGAAGCCGATGTTGGCTGATGACTCTCTGGCGCTGCGCGACGAACCGTTGTCCCGTTTTGGGACGCCTGTGACCCGCGATGCCGATGCCAAGGAGGATTTTGGTTTTAATGGTCGCTTTAACGAGGATTTTCTGACGCGTGGGAGGGGTGTGAACGAAGTATTTTTTCGGGCGCTGGGGGTGACGCAGGAATGGGCGGAAAACAACTATTGGAAACTTTTAATGGCCCAGCAGGATGCATCGCTGGTCATGCCCAACCGATTTTGGCTCGATTTTGCACAATGGTCGGGGCAGGGGAGTTTTGTTTCGGCCCACGTGGCGGAGGCGGCCCGCACATTTTCTGAGATGATGCTGGCGCTGGCGGTGCTGGATTTGCCGTTCCCCAGCCAAGCGGCGGAAATCAAGGCCGTCGTCAGTCCGGAGGCGGTCTTGACGCTGACTCCGTCCACCCCGCTCATTGTCTTCCATCAGTCGGTTAAACCAGCACCTGTCGATGAGGCCGGCGCCGGATTGCTCGTCAGTCAGAATTTTTACCGCGCCGATGACCGGTACATCCCGCAGCCAGATGGTGAGAAAATCGACAAATTTGTCACGGGCGAATTTTTGGCGGGCGTGCGTTATGGCGCGCAAGTGGTCGTCACCAACCCGACGAGTTCGACGCAAAAGCTCGATGTTTTGTTTCAGATTCCGCAAGGGGCGCGTCCCGCTTCCGGGGCGCGGGTGACACGCAGCGTACCGCTGCGACTGGAACCATTCCGCACGCACACCATGGATGTGTCGTTTTATTTCCCGAAGGCCGGGTCGTTCCCGCATTTCCCCGTGCATGTCGCCCGCGACGGTCGGGTGGTGGCCATGGCGCCGTCGGTGACCTTCAACGTCGTCAACGAACTGACTGTGCCCGACACCACCAGCTGGGCATACTTGTCACAACATGGAACCGAAGCCGAAGTTCTCGCATTCATGGATGCTTCCAACCTGCGCACGTTAGACCTCGATAAAGTGGCGTGGCGGCTGCATGGCAGCGCGGACTTTTTCCGGAGTGTGATCAACCGGTTGTCCGAGCGCCGCGTCTGGCAACCGACCTTGTACGCCTACGGGTTCGTCCATAACGACGCCACCGCCATTCGCGAATTCCTGCGCCACGAAGGAAACTTGCTCACCGAAGCCGGCCCATGGCTGCGCTCGCCGCTCGTCGAAATCGACCCCGTCGAACGCCATGCCTATGAACAGCTGGAATACTCGCCGCTGGTCAATGCCCGGGCCCACCGCCTCGGCCCCGACCGGACGATCTTGAATGACCGCTTCCGAGAACACTATCAGCGATTGCTTGCGATCTTGGCCCACAAACCCGGCCTCGATGACCCCGACTATCTCGCCGTGACCGGGTACCTCCTGCTACAAGACCGGATCGAGGAAGCGCTGGAAACATTCGCCAAAGTCAAAAAAGAAGCCGTGCCCACGTCGCTGCAATACGACTACACCGCCGCATGGCTGGCGCTCGCCCAAGGCGACGCGGCTACCGCTCGCCGCCTCGCCACCGCTCGGGCCACCGAACCCGTCGATCACTGGCGCTTGAAATTTGCCCAAATGCTGGCTCAGCTCGACGAAATCGATGGCAAATCGACCGCCGTGACGACGCCCGATGATCGGGATCAGACGCAAGATGCGCTCGCTGCCGCACAGCCGGGATTTGATTTCAAACTCGAAGGCGCCCGGCTCACGCTCGAAACCCGGAATTTGGCCGAAGTGACGGTCAATTATTACCTCATGGATCTGGAGTTCCTTTTCAGTACCAATCCATTTGTCGGACAGGATAGCAGCCGATTCGCCCAGATTGTGCCGAACAAATCGGAAACCATCCGCCCTGCACAGGTGAAATCATCGTCGCAGCAGATATCGCTGCCGCGCGAGTTCCAAAATAAAAACGTGCTGGTGGAAATCGTGGCCGCGGGCCAGCGGTCGTCGCAGGTCGTGTATGCCAATGAACTGAAAGTGATCATGAGTGAAAACTTCGGTCAGGTGCAGGTTCGGCATGCGGGCGACGATCGCCCGCTGCCGCGGACCTATGTTAAGGTGTATGCCGAAGTCAACGGGCAGCCGGTCTTCTACAAAGATGGCTATACGGACCTCCGCGGTAAATTCGATTACGCCAGCTTGAGCACCAATGATCTCAATGGGGCCACGCGGTTTGCCGTGCTCATTCTCAGCGATGAGCATGGAGCCGTAGTCAAAGAAGCTCGTCCTCCGCGCCAATAGTCGACGAAGGGCGCCGGCCCCCAGTGCGGGGCCGGTTTGATCGCGGCAAGCAGGGATGACGAATGAGTGAAAAATCTACAAGTGAGTAAAAGTCAGTGTAATAAGCGATTTATAGGAATGATTCAGCACTCACCCTGCGGGTGAGCACTGTAGCCGGGCACGCCGGCCCCGGTTTCCACACTTGGCCCTAGGCCACATCCCTCAACACAAGGGCTCCGAATCCGCTTCTTCGCATCCGGCCTCATGCCAAAAAGACGTTCGGT
>CAJBME010000362.1 GCA_903954065.1 uncultured bacterium | reverse complement strand
GCCCGCGACCGCCGCCGCCGGGCCCGCGACCGCCGCCCGGGCCGCCGCGCCCGCCACCCGGGCGACCACCTGGCCCTGCTCCGGGGCCGGCCCCGGGACCACCTGGTCCCGCTCCGGGACCACCTGGTTGACCAGGCCCGCCTGGCCGGCCGGGACCACCGGCGCCACCGGCAGCGCCAGCGGCTCCGGCATACGTTGATGGATTCACCATGGTGGGGATCCAGAAGGTGACGTTCTCACCGACGCTGTCTTCGTTATAGAACTTCAGGTAAAGATTGACCAGACTTGGCCGGCGATTGGCGAATTTTTGCGGGTCCCATTCTTCCACCCATTCTTCGGTGCGATCGTCCCAGAAGTACCACTGGCAGAACCGCAGGCCGGTGACGAGGGTCAGGCCGGCGACATTTTCATCGGCAAGGTCCAGCTTATTATCGTCGTAGGCTTCGGCTTGCTCCTCGGTGAGGTACACGACGCGGGCTTCGAGGGCGCCCCGGGCATCGGGTTGGGTGCGGAAAATCACGGTTTTAGCCCCGGCCTCGACCCCAGCCCAGGCAAAAGCCAAAGGGTAGTCTCTGAAAACGATGTCGGACTCCATGGCGCCACCGGTACCTTGACTGGTGAGCTTGAGCTCGACCTTGGCATTGCCAGGCACTTGTTCGAATGTCCGCCGCAACAACCCAGTGAAACTTTGCCCCAGCATGGCTCGCTCTTGGCTACCCGCCACCTCATCGGCCATGGAGGTGGCGGCTTGGGCCACCGCAAACACACCGGCCAGCAAGAGCCCGGTAATCGCCAGCGATAGCACCACCTCGATGAGAGTGAATGCGTTCTGTCGAGGATGCTGAATCTCCCCCGCTCCGACCGCGGCGGGCCGGCGGCGGGCCGGACACCACCCATGGGCGGAGAGGGATCCTGCGGAGTGAGGTGCGTTCATCGAGGGCGTGGGTGGATGGGCGAGCGGGTGGGCGGGCGGGCGGTAATTCTTCTGTGAATACGGTCGAACTGTTGAAAATCTTTGCGATAACAACGCTAATAAAAGCACTATTGGGCGGCTTGCTGGAACAACGGGGCGTAGCGAAATGTTTCCGCGGTTTCCTCACCGCGTTGACCGCCCAGCTCCCAATAGGCTGTGACGATAATCTGGAACATTTGCGTCAGGGGCTCGCGACCGCCTTCCTCGCCCTCGTCCGTTTGCAACAAATTCCCATTTTTTTCATTCATCTCGACGATGCGCGTTTCGGTCCAGACGCCGGATTCATCCGGCTCGCTGACGATGGGGCGGGCGGTTTCCTCAATTTTCGGCTGACGGGCGAACTGGGTGAGGGTGGACTGCAGGACAGCCATCATGCGCAGCTCCATTTTCGCACTGTTGGAAGCTTGCGACATGTACGTCAGGGCGCGCAACAAGCCGAGGGCGGCCATACCAAAGAGCGCGACCGCGAGGATGACCTCGATGAGGGCCACTCCGGCCTGCGCCTGCCGGGCGCGGGAATGATGGGAATGAATCATCATCGTATTTCCGACGCTTTGTCCTCAACGTGAGCATCGAGGGCGTTAAAACTGACTTCAATGAATCCGTTGACGCTTTCGGCGCGCACGGCCAGAGGTTCGCACAATCCGCTGCGTTCAAAGACCCAGATTTGGCGTCCGGGCGGGGCGAATTCGGAGGCGCGCCAGCGTCTCACGCTCAGAACGACGTCCGGGTCAAAATCGTAAAAATCAAGGCGTCCTTTGGGCGCGGCGGCCTCCGCGGCCCCAAAAACGCCGGCCGTAGCCCCGGAAGTGGATACAAGTGAAAAGAGCGCCACCGAATGCGGCATGATTTCCACCATGTACGGACGCTGCTCCAAAATGGCGAGGTTACGCGCTTTTTTCGCGAATTCCTGCACCTTGCTCATCGGTTCTTCCAGAGCCCGCGTGTGGCTCAAGGTGATCGTCGACCCCAAGGCCATGGCGATAAGCATGGCCACGATGGAGAGCGTGATCACGATCTCGACCAGAGTAAACCCCGGCGCCCGGCGCCTCAGCGCATGCTCAGACCTTCTGGTGCCGGAGGGCGTGAGCCCGAGATTATGGGCGGGCCTGAGCCCGCCAAGTCGGGCCGGATTAAACCCGAGACCCAAGGCGGGCAGCGACCATGCCCGGCCCGGCTGGCGCGGAGCGGTGGCACTCCGGGCGGGCGGCAACAGCACGTGGCGGTGACAGTTCATCAGGTCAAAAGGCCACGCGAGCGGCCGGTTACTTCACTGGCCAGTTGCCGACATCATCTTCGTTGCCTTCGATTCCGTCTGGTCCACGAGAACCGATGTCCGGCTTACTCAAGCCGTTTTTCTTACCTGGGAAAACGTAATAATAATCATTTCCCCATGGATCAGGTTTGATTTCCTCCATCATCCGGCGCCACTGGCGTGGTTGCGGGGCGGTCGTCGGTTTATCGACCAGTGCTTTCAGACCTTGTTCGGTGCTGGGGTAGCGCAAAGCCACGCTTTGATAGGTGATGAGGGCGCTACCGAACGCATCAATGTCGGCCCGGGCGCGAACGTCTTTGCCGGTATCGAGCACACCGGTCAGGCCTTTGACGGCCACGCCCAGCAGCAAGGCGATAATGGCGAGCACGAGGACGATTTCGACCAAGGTAAAGCCGCGCGCACGGCGGCGGGGAAGACTGGAATGGAGTTTCATGGCGGGGAATACGGAAGTTGTTAGAGAGACAGACCGCCCTAGAGCGGGTTTCGTTCAAAATCACCAGCCTTGCGGCAAATTCAAGAGGCGAGGCATCGCGGATTGTTTTCCATAAGACCGAGCCGACGAACCCGAGAGAACGGAACCAGCGCCAGCGGGAAGACAGGCGGTGCGTCCGCGGACTACGCAGAGCCCGCGGAGTACGCGGCGCCCACGAAGCCCACAGAGCCGGATCCGATCAACGCGGCCGCGAGGCGAGCGTCTGCAACCGGGCCTTGAGCGCGTCCACCCCAGGATCGCCGATGGTCGATGACTCGATGATCTCGATCTTCTTAAAGCGTTGTTTCAAGACTTTCAGCCGGGCCCGCGATCCCTCGACATCGAGTTTATTGGCCACGATCAGCCATGGCCGCTGGGCGAGCTCATCGCTGTACAAGCTGACTTCGGTCCGCAGGGAAGCGAGGTCGTCCCATGGCTCCCGTCCGTCGCTCGCGGCCATGTCGAGCACAAAAAGCAGGACGCGACAGCGCATGATGTGACGGAGAAACTCATGACCGAGGCCACGATTGGCGTGAGCCCCTTCGATGAGACCCGGAATATCCGCCACCGTGGCTCGCATGAAGCCGGGGTATTCGATGACCCCGACCATCGGCTGGAGAGTCGTAAAGGGATAAGCGGCAATTTTCGGACGCGCGGCGCTCAGCGAGGCGACGAGGCTGGATTTTCCGGCATTGGGAAATCCGACCATGCCGGCGTCAGCGATTTTGCGCAATTCGAAGAAATACCATCCCTCTTGACCGGGCTGACCGGGCTCTGCTTCGGCGGGGGCTCGGTTGGTTGAACTTTTAAAATGTTCGTTACCTCGGCCGCCTTTGCCGCCCTCGCAGAGGACAAATTCCTCGCCATCGCGGGTCAAGTCGGCGACCAATTCTCCTTTTTGTCCATCTTCATTGACTTGGTGCACGAGCGTTCCCGCCGGCACTTTGACCAGAAAATGTTTCCCGTTGCGGCCGGTTTTACACTGGCGCGCTCCGGCTTGGCCAGCTTCTGCAACTGCCTTGGGCTTAAAGAATAACGTGCGAAGACTGTCAGTATGGTGGTCGACTCGCAGGACCACATTACCGCCGCGGCCGCCATCGCCGCCATCGGGGCCTCCTTTGGGAACGTATTTATGACGAACCCAATGGACTACTCCATTGCCTCCATCGCCCGCCTTCGCGTAAACCTTCAGGTGATCAACAAACATCAGGCGTCAGTCTGGCGGTGACCCGGGCCGGGGGCAAGCGCGTTGGTCACTTGTCTGACATTTCTTGGGCGCCCGCCTCACACCTCCCGCCAGACCACCCGGATCCATCCCCCGACACGACATTTCCGGACGGTCGATCAGGGGGCCTCGACCGTAAAAACGCCCGATCCAGAGACCGTGGCGCCAGTGAGAGAAGGCGGAACAGGGACCGTCAGACCCGTCGACCGAAAATACCCGGTGGTCATGGAATCCGCATCGAACGTGAGGGTCACATTCAGCGAAGACAGCGAAGCTGCGGCGGTCCAGGGCAAGCGATCGAGCGGAAACCCCATGGTCAGAACGGGGCTGAACAGGCCGACATCACCCGTCCCGGCCCCGTACGACAGCGGGGTGGCGGCCCCTGTGGTTTCCGGGGAACCGGATCGCGACCATGTGCCGACGGACGGCCCCGTGCGACGAACCAGAACCTCGATTCCGGCGGGATTAGAAAACTTCAGGCGGACGACGGCGGCGTCGGTCAGCGTTGGCAGCGTGTGTTCGATCAACGGGGCGTAATCGATGCTGCGTCCGCGCAGGAGCAGCTGGGGCAGCCCGCCGACGCCGGTGATATTGAGCGGGTCGGTGGCGGTGGCGGTGGCGATGGCTGTGGACGACGCCCCACCCACTGTCAGGGGCACCCAATCCTCGCCCTCGAGGGAATAGCTGAAACTGGCGGCGGCGTGGCGGGACCGTGTATAAGTAATCTCAAAGCGGGTGGTACTGGGAGGAGTATTGCCGGGCGCATAGCGGGTGGAGTTGATGGTGGTGGACCCGGTCACGTCTGGCAGCGACCAAGCCGCGGCATTGAATGCTTCCGCAGCGGCCCCCAGCCGGCGGATGCGCACCGACTGCATGACCACCGGCGTCAGCGGCTTGTTACTGGCATTGGCCGGCGTGACGGAAATGGCGTCGACCACCGCCTGCCCCTGCCCCACCGCGCCCGCCGGACCGTCCACCAGCCGACCAAAAACCGTGTGTTTGTCATCCAGATGGGTCGGAAACGAGAGCGGCGGCTTCACCGAAGTCGTAATGAAAAACTGGCTCCCATTAGTATGAATGCCGGAATTCGCCATCGACACCACGCCCGCCGCATTGTGGGAGTGTAGTAATTGGCCATTCGACCCTTTGGTCAGCTCGTCAGGAAACTTGTATCCGGGCCCGTCGGTACCCGTCCCGGCAGGCGAGCCCCCCTGAATCATAAAATCCGGAATGACCCGGTGGAAGATGATGCCGTCATAAAACGGCACCCCGACCTGGACTTTGGTCGTCCGCGGGTCGACCCAGGGTCGCGTGCCATCGACCAGCCCCACAAAATTGGCCACTGTTCGCGGCACGTCCTGATGGAAAAGTTCGACCGTGAACCCCCCGAGGCTGGTCTGGAAATCAGCGAAAAGCTGGGCCTGCAGCGGCACCGCAAGCAGCGACGCGACCAGACCCAAGAAGGAGGCAAGGCGGAAGCGCATATTCAGAAACAGGCTGATGAACATTACCGACTTAGAACGGCATGCCGTCCTGCCGTCCCCCGCCGAAGTCGCGGGAGTCATCATCATCGTCATATTCGCGACGGGGCGGCCGCTTTGATCCACCGCGACCGCCGCTCGGACCGTCGTCGTCGTACGACTCACCCCCGCCCCCGCCGCCGCCCATGGCTGACGATCCACCGCTCCCGTCGCCCGCTTCAATTTTCCACGCTTGTAGGTCCACGTAATACCGGCCGTTGCTCTCGTTTCCGCGCACGTCAAAGGTGATCTTCAGCCGTTGACCAGGCTTAAACCGGTCGACGAGCGAGACTTTTTCTTTGATCAGAGTGAGTTTGATGTGCTGGGGGTAACGGTCATCGGGCCCCTTGGACGAGGTGATGACAAATTCGCGCTTGGTGAAGCCTTTGCCGAACGTCTTTGTTTCAAAGACTTCTTTCAGCGTTCCTTCCAATTCGTAAGACATGAGGAGTGCGGAGGTGACGTGGTTTAAGAGATAATGAATGCAGCGAGTGCGGCTAAAGGCTGACCGGTCAGCGTGGATTTGTCACTTCCAGATTTGGCAAATTTTAGGACTAGGGGGCGACCGCAATCGACGGAGGGACCGTCAGCGCGCGCCGCATATATTCTTCCACCGCCCCCAAATCCGCGGCGAGCCGCCGCCGCACGAGCGGCTTCGACTTCAACGCCTCCAGACTCGGGTGCACCGGTTCAACACCCGACGCCTCTTGCACGACTTCGGGAAATTTGGCCGGATGAGCGGTGGCCAGGACCACGCTGACCCGATCGGACGCCAACCCAAAGAATCCGCAGGCCGTATGCGGATCGACCACATAACCATACTGTTGCCATACATGAGCCAAAGTCTGGACAATACCCTGATCATCCACCCGCGACGAACACAAGGTCGTGGCAGGAACATGCCCCAAGCTCAAATGCCCAGATGACTTCATCTCAGCCATGGCCGCCCGAGTGCGCGCCGCATCCTCCCCCAACACGTAGTATAAAAACCGCTCGAAATTACTGGCGGCCTGGATGTCCATGCTCGGCGCATGACTGGCCCGGACCTCCCCTTCCTCATACTCACCCGTCGTAAAAAACCGATGCAGAATGTCGTTTTGATTGGTGGCCACGCGAAAGCGGACGCCCGGGAGCGCCCCCATTTGCTGAACCAACCAGCCCGCCAAGACATTGCCAAAATTCCCCGTGGGCACGACGAATTCGACTCCTGCCGCCCGGGCCGCGTCCGGCAGCCGCAACCAGGCCCACAGGTAATAAACGCACTGGGCCAGAACCCGCGCAATATTGATCGAGTTCACAGCCGAGAGATTGACTTCGCGGGCGAACCCGGCATCTCCAAATGCTTCTTTGACCACACGTTGCGCATCATCGAAAGTCCCTGGAACACAGAGAGCGTGAACATTATCCGCCCCAGTGCACGCCATCTGCCTCTCTTGCAGCGGCGCCACTCGTCCATCCGGATACAAGATGAAAATCGTGATTCCAGATTGCCCCAAACACCCGTGAATGGCCGCCGATCCAGTATCGCCACTCGTCGCCCCCAACACCGCCAGATGCTGGCCCGTGCGCGCCACTTGCCGCCGGTATAATAAACCCAGCAACTGCAACGCAAAATCTTTGAAGGCTAAGGTCGGCCCATGAAATAATTCCAGAACAAAGGTCCGATCGTCCAACCGTACCACGGGCGCCACCTCCGGATGATCAAACCGACCATACGCTTCACTCGTCAACGCCTGCCACTCGTCGAGCGGAATCTCCGGCCCAAAAAGATGGAAAAATTCCGCCGCCAGCTGCGCATAACCCAAACCGGCCCAACCCGTCACACGAGTGGACAAATCCGGCAGGGATTCCGGTAAAAACAATCCGCCATCAGCAGCCAGCCCGGCAGCCACAGCCTCAGTGAACGAATGCGAAGGCGTCTGCCCACGGGTCGAAATATAGCGCATACTCCGCCCATCATGCCCGGCTCAGCGCATTTGGCAAAATCTGGCGTCACGACCCAAGCCCTAAGGCCGTTGCTCTGAGCTAGTATGGGGCGCCCGTTGGGGCGAGGAAGGCGGGATCGGGGCCACCCGGCCACCTACCGGATCTGATTGCGGAGCGGCGCTGCTCCTTTACGATCGTTTGATGAAACCCACCGCTTTCACTTTCTTGGGGCCGGTCTGGCTGGCCTTGACCTGCGCCCTGACGGGAGCCATTCCGCAACCCGAGATCATTCCTGGACCGTATGTTCTGGGGCCTGATTCACAGCCGCAGCCCGGAGTACCGCAAGGTCGAGAGGAAAAATTCCCACTGCCCACCAGTCGAATTTTCCCGGGGGCGGACCATGATTGCTGGGTTTATGTGCCGGCGCAATATGATGCGACCCAGCCTGCTTGTGTCATGATCATCCAGGACGGCGGCGGTTATGTGACCCGCGACGGCCAGTGGCGCATGCCGGTCGTCTTCGACAACCTCATCGCCAAAAAAGAAATGCCGGTCACGATCGGCATTTTCATCAATCCCGGAGTGGTGCCCGCGGCGCGGGACGGGGCGCTGCCGCGATTTAACCGAAGCTACGAATACGACGGGATGGGCGACCGGTACGCGCGATTTCTGTTGGAGGAAGTCCTGCCGGAAGTAGGGAAAAAATATGTATTGAGCGACAAGCCGGACGACCGGGCGACCGGAGGGGCGAGCAGCGGTGCGATTTGCGCGTTCACGGCGGCATGGGAGCGCCCGGATGCGTTTCGACGTGTTTTCTCGACGATTGGCACCTATGTCGGGCTGCGCGGCGGGGACGATTACTCGACGTTGATCCGAAAATACGAACCCAAACCCCTGCGCATTTTCCTTCAGGACGGGGTCAATGATTTGAATATTTACGGAGGCGACTGGTGGGTGGCGAATCAGGCGATGCACCGTTCGCTGCTCTGGGCTGGTTACGAAGTGGAGGCGGTCTGGGGTGATGGCGGACATGACGGGAAGCAGGGGGCGGCCATTCTTCCGGAGGCGTTGCGCTGGCTGTGGAAGGACCATGGCACCACGCCGGTGGCCACGCATCCAGAGCGGTCGAAGTCGAATGCCGCCCAATGGGCGGACCTAGCGCACGGGTGGGAGCTGGTCAGCGAGGGACACGGCAATACGGAAGGCCCCTGCACAAATGCCGCGGGCGAAGTCTTTTTCACGGACAGTCCGCGAGCCCGAATCCACAAGATCGGGCTGGACGGGCAGGTCACGGTGTTTGCGGAGAACACAGAGGGAGCCGACGGACTGGCCTTCGGCCCCGACGGTCGGCTGTTTGCCACCACCCAGCAAAAAAGCGTGGTCGCCTTTGACCCGGTCACCGCTGCCAAAACAGTCGTTGCCACCGGCTTCGCCCCCAATGACCTGGTGGTCGCCGCCAACGGGAATATCTACGTGACCGAATACACCGCCCAGAAAGTATGGCTCATTCCCGCAGGGAAAAATGAGGCCCACGTCGTCGATGAAGGCATCGGCCGGCCCAACGGCATCGTCCTCTCGCCAGATCAATCACTGCTCTACGTCGCCGATACGACCGGACAATTTGTCTACAGCTTCCAGATCGCCGCCGATGGCTCGCTGCGCCATAAACAACCGTATTTTCACCTCCATCTGCCCGATAACAGCGACTCCAATGCCGATGGCCTCTGTGTCGACAAAGACGGACGCCTGTACGTCGCCAGCGGCGCCGGCGTGCAAATCTGCGATCAAGCGGGTCGCGTCAATGCCATCCTCGCCAAACCCGCCCCCGGCTGGCTCAGCAACGTGGAACTGGGCGGGGCCACCCTCGATACGCTGTATGCGACCGGCGGCACCTCCGTCTGGCGGCGGAAAATGAAAGTCCAAGGGTTTCGCTACGCCGACGGCCCAATCACCCCGGAAAAACCACGGCTGTGACCGCCAGCGGTCATCACGGAACCACGAAGGTGGTCAGACCTGACCGGCAGTCGGTGGGCCGGCAGTCGGCGCCACGGCTGCGCGGCCGACCCGCGACCGCGCCTGAGCCCTACGGCCGCGCGGCGGCCGCGCCTGAACACTCACCGCACACGTGATGTTCGCGCATCTCAGGTTCTGGCCGGACGACAGCCGGCGCGACGGCCCGCTGAACATGGCCATCGATGAAACACTTTTGCTCACATCCACCGAACCGGTCTTGCGCGTCTATCGCTGGGCCGGCCCGTGGGTTTCTTTCGGTTGTTTTGTCCCCTGCCGCGACGCCCAAACCGCCTTCCCCGACCGGCCGCTGGTGCGCCGCTGGACGGGTGGCGGGATCGTCGATCACCGCGCCGATTGGACGTATTCGCTGGTCATTCCCGGCAGCCACCCACTCGCGAGCCGGAATACAGCGGGCCGTTACCACGACATCCATGCGGCACTCGTCACCGCCCTGTCAGCCCTGCACATTCAGGCCACCCTCGCCATCGCGCCGCTTCCCGGACGAGGTGGCCAATGCTTCCTGCAGCCCGTCCAGTCCGACGTCGTCTGCGCCGGAAAAAAAATCGCCGGCGCCGCCCAACGCCGCACCCGCCACGGATTACTCCACCAAGGCAGCGTGCAAGGCGTGCCCATGCCCGAAGGCGCCATCCAGTCGCTGGCCACCACCCTCTGCCCGTCGGCCCGCCCGTCATCCGACTTTGCCGACGTCCTCCATGCCGCCGCCGCGCTGGCGCGCGACAAATACGCCTCTCCCACGTGGCTGGAAAAATTGTAATCCGGGACGCGCGCCATCGACCTTCCCCCACCGCAAACACCGCCGATTTTCTGATTCCATGCGCTGACGAGGCATCGCGTCGCGTTGGGTTGGGTTGGTGTGGCCCCGTTGGGGCAAATCCACATTGGGGCAAATCGACAACCGCGTTTTCGATATCGAGCTACTACCGCGGTTCTGATACAGGACCGGCCACCGCCTTTCGGATCCCACGCCCTGATGGGGCATGGGATTAGAACCGCCAGGTGGCATTCATGCCTAATTTTTCACCGAACGCGAGGATGAGGCCGATCGACCAGTTATCTTGGGCCCAACTGAGCGTGGGATGGATTTCATGGCCGTCGAAAATCGCCATGGCGCTCAAGTTTTTGTTGAGCCTGACGTTGAGTCCGCCCACGGCGGTCAATTCGTCGTCGTAGGTACCGTAGGACACACCGGCGTATGGGGCGACGGGCAGCCCGACCCACCGTTCGATGTCCTTTGCGACCGTGAGGAAATACGCTTGTCCGTCGGGGGTACCGATGCGGTCGCTACTGGTGCCGAGCATGACGGCTGGTCGGTCCGACGTCTCCTGTAACACCATCAAATTGGCCAGTGGATGCACATCATCTGCTAGCGGATTATATTCAACGCCGACCGTGATCCGCGGATGCGGGTGCCACATCAGCGTATTCCTCCACTTCGCCCGGTCCAAAATGTCCGGAATAATCCGCACCCCGAAGGTGAAATTCCACAATGATCCGGCTTGCTCGCTTGAACCGCTCACGGCGATTCCTTCACCTGGTCAAACTGGACAACTCGGCACGGCTGACACCGGCGCTGGAGCGGACACCGGCGCCGCCGCTGCATCCTCGGCCATCGCTCCGCTCAAACCATGCCCTACCAAAACACCAGCGACCAGAATACTGGAAAGACGAATCATAGGTGATCTTATCATCCTTCTCGACCCAGCGCAACTCACCCTCTCCCCGGCCCTTCGGCGCGGGGATCACCGCACCAATCCACCGCTTTTAAAAATCCACGACGCCGATTGATAATAAGCGGTGGCATCGTCCAGCCACGTCCCCAGCTCGGTGGCTGGGGTGAGCTCGCCCGTCTTGAGGTTAGCGGTGTACTGGGATGATTCCTGACGCGGTTTCAGGATAACCAGCTCCTTGGGACCGAGCAGCGCGACTTTTTGGTAATTGGAAATAAAGGCGCGCTTGGGTTTGGGACTGCCGGCGGCCAGCAAGTCGTGCCCGAAAAACCGCGTGGTATACGACCAGTCCATCAGTCCCAGCACGGTCGGCATCAAGTCGATCTGACTGCACAGCGCCTTGTATTCCTGCGGCGGAACCAAGGCCGGACTCCAGACCACGGCTGGAATGTGATAGCGGCGGGAATCCAACTCCGTCTTGCCGGCACTAGAAGCACAATGGTCAGCGCAAAAAACAAACAACGTGCGGTCAAACCACGCATGGTTCCTCGCCTGCTCCACCAATTGCCCCACCGCATAATCCGCATAAAACACTGCTCCATGGCGGCCCGTATCACTCTTCAACCGCACCTTCCCGTCAGGAAATTGAAAAGGCCGGTGATTGCTCGTCGTCATCACAAAATGGTGAAACGGCTTTCCGGCAGCCTCCGCACGGTCGCCCTCGCTCAACACCTTCCGAAACAAGTCCTCATCACACGCGCCCCACGACGTCTCAAACGTGATCTCCCCGCGAGCCCAAGCAGGCTTGTCGACCACCCGGTATCCATTGCCAGCAAAATAGCGGTTCATGTAATCAAACCCGCCGTCTCCGCCGTAGATAAAAGCGCAATCGTACCCTCGATCAGCAAATAAACTTCCCAGCGTGACCAGCCCGGTGCTGCGCGGACGATACAAGATGGCTTGGCCGGGAGTCGGCGGCAGCGAAAGCGTCAGCGCCTCCATGCCCCGCACCGTGCGCGTCCCGGTGGCGTAAAGATTGGAGAAATACAACCCCTCGCGCGACAATCGGTCGAGGTTGGGCGTCAGCTGCTGCTTGTTCCGCCCGCGCTCCATCAAGTCCCAGCTGAGACTCTCCATGCAGACCACGATGACATTCCATCGTTTTTCCTCTTTCGGCACCGCGATGACCCGCCGCAATTCACGGGGATCCGCACTCGCCGCCGGAGCGGCCGGAGTCACCAAGAGCTGCCGGGCCCGCGCAAAGGCTTCGTCACCCGGCAGCGTGCGATAAAATCGATTGTAATCGATCTCCATTTCCCAAAACGCCGCCCCAAAAGCAAACAGGCCGTTTTTCGCGAGCTCGCGGTTGTACTGATTGGAAAAGGCCGGCAGCCATGATTGATGCACGCCCGCGGCCAGCGCCACCAGCAGCACAACCCCGCCGAAAAAGCTCAACGCCCGGCGCCCCAAAGCATCACTGCCAGCCACCATCCATGGCAGCGCCCCGACCCGCTCTAGCAGCCAAACCGCAGCCACCCCGCAACCAGCTAAGCCACTCCAAATCAATGGCATTGGGTACGATTCATTGATATTGCCCCACACCTCTTGCGTCCACACCAGATAGTCGACCGCAATGAAGTTGAAT
>CAJBME010000361.1 GCA_903954065.1 uncultured bacterium | reverse complement strand
GGATCGTTTGTCCTCCCGCTCGCCTATTACCCGCTCAGTCTGGGGGCCGCCGCCGCCGCTGCGGATCTCGCCTACGCTCCCTGCGCAGACGCCCCGGCGACCGTGCTGAGCATCCCGATGACCGGCTTCTCCGGCATCAGCGCGGAAGGCTGCAACGACCCGCCGGTCAACCGCTCCATCGCCGCGTTCTTCGTCCGCGACTACATCTCTTACACAGGAATGCCCATCAGCGCGATGGCAGTCATCGAACTGGTGCGCAATGGACACGTCCTCGCTGCCACCGACGGTCTCTTCCCGCTGCCCGACCCTAAGGATCCGACCGGATTGACAGGCATTATTGACCTGAACCATCTCGGCGGCGAGTGCTGGCCGACGTTCACCCCGGACATCGCTCCGGGCGACGTCATCCGCGTGACCGAAACTTCGTTCCCGACGGATGCGAACGGAAACTCCTCCATGGTCGTCGTCAAGAACCAGACTTACGTCCAGGATCTCGAAGTCCAGACGGGCGTCATCCAGACCAGCCCGAACACGGTCGAAGTCAGAGCCCGCGCGCTCGACGCCCGCACCCACGCCGCGCTCGCGGCAGGCTCGGTCGAGTTCCGCATCCAGGCCGCAGGTCGCTTCGCCAACGGCAAGAACAGGCTGCGCACGGGTAATGATGGTTCGGTGCAGACCATCTCCGTCCCCGGCGCCGTGGCGGGCGAGTATTTCAAGGCGGTCTTCACCGGCCTGCGCGCCGCTGACGTCGCCCTCGCGCTCACCGCGGATCCGACAGCCACCTGGCTCGGCCGTGACGGTGGCGGCCTCGTGGAAGCCACCGACTCGGAATGGAACGAATTCCCCGGATCAGGCGCCCCCGCCTGCGCCCAAGGCCTGAATGGTCTGCTGGAATTTCCCGGAGAACCGACCAGGCTAAAAGCCTCAGTCACCAACTTCGGCATCTCCGGCGTCTTCACCGGCGCGGCGACAGACCCGGCAGAGGCCCCGATTGCCAGCATCGTCATTCGCAACGTCGGCGCGGCCGATTCCACTATCACCTCCATGAGCATGGCCGGTCTCAATCCGGCGGACTTCGTCATCATCACCGCGACGCCGATCGACCTTCCGGCCGGCGGCTCAGCCACCGTGAAGGTGCAGCTCCAGGCGAAGGCAACGGGTGCCCGCAGCGCCAGCCTCCGCGTGGTGCATACCGGCGACAACGCGTTGGAATTCCACGGCGTCGTCGGCACCGGCGTCGCCGCGCCCACCATCACCAGCGTGACTCCGGCCCTCGCCCAGATGGGTGACACCGTGATCATCAAGGGCACGAACTTCAACAAGGCCAGCTCGGGCCTCTTCGGAACTACCCCGGCCACCTACACCCTGGTGGACGACAGCACCATCAGGGCCGTCGTCCCGCAGCTCACTCCGGGCGGTGTCTACGACATCACCGTCGTCGCCTTTACGGGCTCAGGCACTCGTGCCGCTGCGTTCACCGTCCTCCCACCGCCGGTCATCACCGGCCTCACCCTGCCGACCGCTCCTATCCTGACCGGCAAGACGGTCATCGTGCTGGGCCGCGACCTGTCTGGGGTGACGGGCGTCACGGTGGGTGGTCTCGCCGCCACCTTTGTGGTCAATGCGAACGGCACCCTCTCCGTCACCATCCCGAAAGCGGCTCCGGCCTCCTCGATCCTCGTGGTGACCGGCCCGAGAGGCCACGCCACCTCCGATGCCTTCCCGGTCGTGCAACCTCCCCGGTTCACCGTGTCCAATCCGACCAGCGCACGAACTGGGTTCTCAGTCACCTTCAGCGGCACCGGCCTCGGCTTCGGCGAGCTCACCGCGCCTGCCACCAGCCGCAATCTGGCGGCCGGGGTCTTCAACGCGACGACCAACCCCTCCGCTATCACTTCAGTGACGTTCCCGGCCGCCGACGGCGGCACGGTCACCGTCCCGGAAACCAGCATCACCAACGCAACCGTCACCGCGGGAGCCGTCACCTCGGTGCGCCTCATCATCCCAGCGACAGCCATCGCGGGGCCCATCACCATCACCGGCCCGGCCGGATCGACCACGTTCGGAGGCTTCAGCGTCCTGCGGGCTCCGACCGTCACGTCAGTGATCGGCCAGGCTAGCGGCGTCGCGCCCAAAGCGGTCGGTCTGCCCGCCACCGCTCCGCTCGGGTTCCGCACTATCACGGTCAATGGCTCTGGGTTCCGCACCTCGGTTCCGGTCGTCCGCGTCGCCGCGGCTCCCACGAACCGGGCGGGAACGCCCGCCACAGCCGTCAACGTGCTGAGTGACACCCAGCTCACCGCGGTGGTAGCCGCGGCGTCCGCTCCGGCCAATGGCCTCGCCCGGGTCTCGGTCACCACCACCGGGGGCACCGCGGTGAGTCCGGCTACGGCTGCTGGTCAGATCACGCTGGTCGCGGCACCGACCATCACCACCACCACCCTGCTGGCCGGCACCACCACCACCCGCACCATCACCGGAGCCAACCTTCATTTCGTCAATACGGTCCAGATCGGCCGGGTGATCCCCCGAGTCACCACGTTCAGCACCGTTCCGTTCACCCTGCTAGGCGCCGGTAGCAGGCAACAACTGCGCATCGATTATCCGCGCGGAGCACTCCCCGGCAACTACGTGATTCGGGTGACATCCCTCGGCGGAACCAGCGCCAACAGCGGCGGCTTCGCCATCACGACCACGGTTCCGTAAAACGGGCCAAACCTAAACGGCAAAATGACGGGCCACGGATGGCCCGTCGGCGTCCTTTTAAAGGTCACCCCTCAACCGGTCGCGAGCGGCGGCCCGGCCGGCGGTCAAGGCCACGGCAGTTAGGGCAACTACCCCACCCGCAACCATGCCAAGCCGGACAGGCGCGAAGGCAGCGCCCACGGAGGCAATGGCGGTTATGCGGTTAATAACCCGACCGAGCCGCCTTCCATAGGTGGGTTGTTGAGACCCGTCGGCGCGTTTGAACCCGCCGCGAGCGACTACGGAACCTTTGATCAAACTGGGCAACGTCGCCGAATGGAATGACGCCGTGGTGACCAGCCGGGAGGCCGTAGGCAGTCCCGATCTCCGCCAGCTCAAAAGCGCGAAAATCCACCAGGATCACCCTCAAACCCAGGAATCAATCCGGAGCTAACACCACAAATCCCGGACACGGTTTGATTTTGAACCCGTTTTCGCAATCCTGAATCCATTATTGGTAATTTCCGTAAATATGAATTGCAGCACGTATGGCTTGTGTTGCTATTTTCCATAAAGCGCTACCGCCGCCATGAACAATACCACCACCCTCGAAAACCCGAATCCCGTGGCCGCCATCCGCAGCGCGCCCGCCAGCATCTCCTTTTTGGCCGCCCATCTCCCCCACTGAGCCACACCGAGGGCTTGCCCGGACGGCTGCACTGACCGCCCCCTACTGAAGACTGCCCACCCCGCCCTCCAGCAAGCGGACAACCGACACCACCTGGGCGACTGGATTCCGATTCCAGACCAGCACCGAAGGGGCCTCAGGAACCTCAGATCCCCGCCAACTCAAAAGTGCGAAAATCCACCGGGTTCACCGCCCAAACCCAGGAATCAATCCAAGGCCAACGACTCAAAGCCCGGTTTCGGTTCGATCTTGGACCCATTTTATCAATCCTGAATCCATTTTTAGTAATTTCTACAAATATGAATTGCAAAACCTATGGCTCATGATATAATTTACCATAATCACTGCCACCGCCATGTACACCTCCTCCTCCAAAACATCCTCCTTTGAAATTCTGCATCCCGTGGCCGTCATCAGCAGCGCGCCCGCCAGCATCTCCTTTCTGGCCGCCCATCGCCGCTGCTGAAACCAGCTTCAGCGCCCCCGCGGCACTGAATCTTTCGGGCGGCCTCCCCCGAACCACCCCCCCTCTCTCCCCGTTCCCAGTCCCAACCATCACGCCATCCGCGAAAAGCAACGTCTTTTAAGAAACAGCAAAAAAGAAATTTTCAATACAAACAATAAAATCAATCAAAAAAATTTAAAATGATCACCTCCATAAAAACAATAAAACCAGCCCGGTCATCGTGGCTGGCTTCCGTCTTCTCGGCGGTGGCCGGATTGGCGTTTCTCACCGGCGGCACTCCCAGCGTTCAGGCGCAGGCGGTCCCGCCCATCCCAACCGCGACGTTGGGCACCCATTCCATCAGCGCCTTCCCCGCCCGCGACTTCGTTGGGATCGACGGCTACCTCGATCTCGATCCGCTGAACCCCACCGTGACGCTCGAAGTCCTCCGCGAGCGAGTCGTGACCGGTCGGGTCGAGATGACCCCGGACGCCAAGACCGGCTTCGCCGAAGTCAACCACCCCGGCGGCTACTGCTGGGGTATGGTCCCGTCATTGGGAACCGCCGTCACCCCGGACATCAAGGGCGGCGATGTCATTCGCGTCAGCGGCATCAAACTCGTCGATGATCCGCTCACCCCCTTGGTCATTGAAGCGACCCCCACTCCGTTTGTGGAGCAACTAACTATCCCCGACGTGAGCATCACCCTCGCCCCGGAGGTTGGGCTCGCGCCAAATTCCGTGGTCGTCCATGGCATCGCCAACGACCCGGGCGCTAACGGCGGCGGCGGACGCCAATTGAATCTCAACTCCTTCTCCGTGGATATCGTGAGTCCACGGTTCAGTGATGGCAGACGCCTGATCCTCGGCAACGTGGTTTTCGACAGCCTGGACCGCGCCAACCCCAACTGGACCGCGACCTTCACCAACTTGTTTACGGCGGACCCGATCACCGGCACACCGGTGCCGCTGACCCCGTTTGACGTGCAGCAAGCGCTGGAGGGCACTGCGTCCATTTCAGTGGTGGAAACCGCCGGAAATGGGCTCAGCATCACCATCGCAGAAAGCGGGGTGCAAGCCGGACCGTATGCGGAAAGCTGCAACGCGCCGCTCGATGCACCGTTGGCCAAGACGACCCCGGAAGGCCTCTTCTTTACCGCCACACAGACCGGCTCGACCGCCTCACAATCCTTCAGCGTGACCAACGTGGGTGCCGGCGTGTTCGGCCAGTTGCATATCACCTCCATGACCATCGAAGGGCCGGACGCCGCCGCCTTCAGGGCTCCCGCCTTCGCCGCTCCGGCAACGCTTCAGGTAGC
>CAJBME010000360.1 GCA_903954065.1 uncultured bacterium | reverse complement strand
TGGCCGTCGTCCGTTTCCCCCATGCCATACAAACGGACAATGTGCGGGTGATCGAGCTGGGCCAGTACCCGCGCTTCCCTCTCAAACCGCTGCCGGAAATCATGGCGAAACCCGAGCTCGAGCGGCAGCAGCTTTAAAGCGACCCGACGGCGCAGCCGCGTTTCGGTGGCCAGATAAACCGCTCCCATGCCGCCCCGTCCCAGCAACGATTCCACGTCATAACCCGGCAGCAACGGGCTCAATTCCGAAGGAGCCGGCGCCACCCAGTCGTATCCCATGGACGGCGGCGTCGAGTCATCGAGCAGTTCCGCCATCAGTTTTTTGGCATTCAGTCCGGCCAGCAGTGGCTGCACACCTCCTGGTGGGGTAGGCAGGGTTTTGGGCTGTGGGGGTGGAGGGTGGTCAGACATGGGATGGACCGTACTGTCACCGGGTGGAGGATGGAGCGGAGGGGTATTGACGTGAGCGGTGGGTGATGTTGGCGGCTGGCTGGTGGCGGGTGGCGGACCGGGTTGATCCATCGGGCAGAGTGACGGTGAGCTGGTGCGGGTCGGCAGTGGTGGTGAGAACGAGGGGATTCCGTCCCCATTCCATCGAGAGCAGGGCTTTGCCGGCGGTGGCGTCGGTGATCATCCAGCGGTCAGAGGGATGGGGGCCGGGACCGATCAGGCCTCCGGGCTGGAGCTCGAAAATTTCGCCATCGTCGAGCCTCCATGTTCCGTGCAGGCGGCTTTCCACCTCCCGCCGGGGTGCGTCTTCATAAGGATTCTGCCATTCCATCAGCATGGCGAGCCCGCGATCGCGGGTGTTTTCAGAGAACCATCGTCCGGCTCCTGATTTAAAGACCAGAAATCCTCCGCCGGGCTGGTCGGTGCGCAGGCTCTGGTTCGCGTCCTGAGTCCACGGCTCTCCGGTGATCCATCGCCAGCCGTCCTGCGGTGAAGCCTGCCAAGCTCCGAGGTGAGCACGAATAACCCCGCCATCCTGCGGGACGACCGAAGTCCGTACAAAGGCTTCCTCCTCTGGATCGGCCAGAGTGGCCAGACGGCCTCCCCACGCCGCCGCGCGGTGGAGGGCTTCAGCGCGGGTGAACTCACCCGCTTGGTAATAAAACCAGCGGCCGCGCCAGGCCACACTTCCCGGCGGCGGTCCCACCGGGCCGGCTTGCAACCAGTCATCAAGACCGCGCGCTCGCCACTCGGACCATTGACGGCGGCGGCGGTGCAGAAGCTCCTCCCACTGGGCATGGTACCACGGATGATGGGACAGGACGCTGGCCATGTCAGTCGTCAGCGCCAGTGCCGCGTCAAAATCGCCGGCTTGCGCTAGTTCGTCCGCCTCCCGAAAAAAGTCCGTGGTGGGATCCATCCGATCCATCGCCGACCATACCGCGTCTCCAGCCTGTATGCGGGCTCCAGTATGGTCCAGAGTCACGCGTTGCAGCCGCGCTTGGTCGAGAAAATTGAGCGACTTCAGTCGACTGTCGCGCGCGACGAAGGTGGTCAATCCCGAGAATTCCAGCAAGCGGACATCCGGCTCCCGGTCGAATCCATTCCAGTGCAGGGATATCAAGCTTCTTTGGGCAAGCAGCGGCTGCAGGGATGGTGGGGCGGATGGGGCGGATGGAAAAATTCCCCGTGGTTCTTCCAGCGTCAACATTTGCAGCGGGCAATGCGCGAGTGGCTCCAGCGAGGCGACGGGGCCGTGGAACCACGCCCAAGAAAGCGGGTGTCCGGCGAGCGGACTCAGGTCTAACGGCGTGCGCGGTGCGGCCGAGATGGCCTTGATGCGGTGGTCTTTTAACGGTTCCAGCGACTGAATGTCTGGGCGTCGCGACAAATCTACGTACGTATTTTCAGGAACTACCAGCACCTGTACTGGAGGCAGGCCGGTCGCGCCGCCGCCTCCCCACGCTTCCGCCACGGCCCAGAGGCGCGCGGAGGAGGCGAGCAGTGCGGGAGTTTTTTCGTCGAGGACGATCCGGAATCCTCTTTCTGAGTGGCCGGCTTCGTACAGGGGGGTGGTGAGGGTGGAGTGATGTTCCTGGGTATTAGGCGCGGTCGCGGTCGTTACATGCCAGTGTGGATGGGTGGGTAGTCTGTCGATCAGCCACTCCTCCCGGACGAGGTTGGAATCACCGGTCGCCTTAGTGGTGGAAATTCCGCCTCCTCCCTGACGCCATTCCTGAGCCATGGGAAGCCGAAATTCCTGACCTGGGAGGATGTCACCGTGGGCGAGAGCGGAGCGGGTCAACCAGTGGCAAAAGTCGTGGGCATCTTGCCAGCTGACGGCGACGACGGGTTGGTCGTCGGTGACGGGGCGACCCGGTTGGTGCCAAGTGAGGGTGGAAGCAAGCGGATCGCCGACGCGGGTGCGCCATTGGGCGGGGGAGTCTGGGCGCGCGGTTTCTTGAGCGAAGCGGCGGTATTGGGCGACGGTGGTGGCGGATTCGGCGACGAAGACGTGGGGTCTGGTCGGCAACGAGCGCAGGGAGTGACCCAGAAATGATCGGCGTAGTGACGGTGCCAGTGGGGCCAGCGGCGGCGCGGGTGATTTGAGCGGCTGGGGGGGCAGAGCGGCGGCCGGTGGCGGCGGGGATGGCAGTCGGGATTGG
>CAJBME010000359.1 GCA_903954065.1 uncultured bacterium | reverse complement strand
TTCGCATCCGGTCACGTGCCAAAAAGACGTTCGGAGAGGCGTTCGGCGCGGCGACCGGGGTCAGCGACCCACGGCTACAAAAGATCCGAATCCGAAACGACTACGCAGGACAGATTACTTCCCGACGAGCGCAAATGGAACGACGACGTTTCCAACCCCATGCCCTGATGAGGCTTCCGTATCCCGAGTTTCAGCTTTCAATTTCCAGCTTTCAACTTTTGCTTTCCGCTTGGCCCTTTTGAGGCTCACCCGCAGCTTTGTGGGTTACTCCCACTTGATGACTTCATCCCCGGGCTTGATCGTCTCGCCGGTAGGCAGCGAGGAGGCATTGACCCCGGCAATGGACTCGTTTTCTTCGACCGTCTCACCAATTTCAATTTGTTTGGCGACGATAAAGTGGCCGCGGCGCACGGCATACGTTTGGCCTGACTTCAAGCCGCGCGCGGTGCCGGCATCAAGTACGGCAAACCCTTGATCGGGTAGGTACCGTTGAATGGTGGCAATGGCGGGAGCTTCTTTGATCTTGCGCTGCATGTCCGTCAGCGCTGAGGCTTCAGGGGCCGCTGGCGTCTCGACAGTCGACGTCGTCGCGGTTGTTCCGGCGGGGCCCGCCTCCTGGTTGGCCTGCAATTTTTGGACCTGAGTGGACAGCAGGTTTTTTTCGTTTTCAGCCTGTTCCAGCTGCTGTTGCAGGGCGAGTCGCGCGGCAGCGGCCGGATCAGGGGCTGGAACGGCGGCGGCCGGTGGTGTGGGCTGGGCGGCCGGGGCTACCTGTGGAATGGCGGGTGCCTGACGAGACAGTTCGCCTAAACGACGCTCATACATCAACTCGCCACGGTAATGCATGGCCAGCATGCCGGTGGCCGCCCAAAGCAGCGCGAAAAGACCAAAGAAAAAATGCTCAAGTTTCATGGAGACTCGTTTACCCTACGGCCCCCGGTCATCAAAGCAACCCCCGGAGTGGAGGTCGCTCGGACGCATTCGTCATCGGGAGCGGTGTCGTTTTTGCGGTGGAAAATCGCAATGAGCGCCCTTGAGGAGCTGTGGAGGTAGGCCGGCGGAGCGACGAGGTGAAGTGGGCGATCGGCGGTTTTTACGGAGCTGCCACCAATGACGGCTGGACCCCGAGGGTGCCGGTGTATCGACCGACGGCCGTGGTGTGGCTCAAAGCGGCTAGTTCATTTTCGGCCGCGGTGAGGCGTGCTTGAAAGGACGCGCGTTCGGCGGGAAGGAGGCGTGTTCGGTGGTCGAGGAAGCGCCGGAGGTCGTCCGCATGGCGTTGCCACAGGCGGTGATCCAAGGCCAGGCGTGCCTCCAGACGCTCGCGATACCAGTCGCTGCCCAGTACCAAATCGCGATCGAAGAGGCGGCGGAACGATGGGTCTTTCAGGGTCTGGCCCCGCCATTCTCCGTGGGCCAGAATCTCGAGCAAGGCGGCGAGGGGAGGGATGGCTTGATCGATGCCGCCATCTGTGAAATACCGGGCGGCGGCTTTCTGCTGGCCTTCGATCAAATGGTCGATGCCATCGACAAATTCCTCCACGCTTTGTTCTTCGGGGCGGAGCTGCTCGCTGGTGAAGACGGCGCCTGGGTCGGCAAAGACCCGTCCGAAAAAGCGGGTAGCAAAGGCCTCGGTGATGCGGAACCCGAGGCGACTGGCCTCGATCCGGCGGCCGTTATGCGTGAAATCGCGCACGGGTTCGAGACAGCCATGACTCAATAGCCATTCGGGGTCGCGTTCGTGCAAATACATGCGGGCCCATACTTCGGGAATGATCAGCGAGATATCATGTTCCACGCGGAATTTGCGTCCGACATGGCCGGCGGCGGTGGTGAAAACCGGGGAGCTGGTGATGATCAGGCTGAGTAGGGCGGTATTTAAGTCGTGAATGGGCAGCAGGGCATTGAACGGGGCCTTGGTCAGGGCGCCCTCGCTGCCGGCGCCGGTGGTGCTGGGAGATTTGCCGGTCAGGCTGGCCAGAAAATCCGCAAATAATTCGGGGAGTTCTTGATGATGGACGGGGCCATAGACGGCGAGTGGACGGATGCCGCTGCCTGGTTCTGCGGGATTATTGCGGCGGCCGGGCAGGACGGCATGCACGGGATTGAGCAGGGGGGCTTCTGTTGGCAGCCGGCGGTAGAGCCGGGCGCCGACGGCGGCCAGGTGTTCATCGCGTGGATTTTCCAAGTCCGGCCGAGTTTGCAGGTAGCGCGGGTTTTTGGTTGGCTGGCCATCGACCAAGCGCGGGTTGGCGGTGCAGACAAACCATTCTGGGGCTGGCGTGGTGGCGACTTTTTTCACCAGTTCCTGCATTGGGGTGGTGAATTGACCGAAGCGGATAGCATCATCTATCATGTCCTGCGCCAGGGTCCGCGGCAGCGGCTGGTAGTTGGAAAAAAACTGGCCTGGCTTGGAAAAATCCGCTTCGGCATGGCGGTCATATCCGCGGATCACCGCGTCATCGGGCCGTTGAAACAATCGGAATTCACAGTTGGCCGCGAACTTGTAGGCTGGCGCTTGCAGCATCGGATGCAGGCCAGTCAACTGGTGCGCAGGCACCACCGTGGAGGCCGTAATGTCGTCCTCGCGCTGCAACTTCACGGCCGGAGAAAAATCTTTGCGGAGGCTGAAGGTGCGCCATGAGCCGTCCTCATTAAAGCCCACCCGGAGATACCGCGTATAGAGCTTTTGATTGCGGAACTTTAACTCGATCCCTGGCTGGCCGTCGATCCAGTCGACCGAAAACCGGCTGCGCCAGTCTGGCCCCCATTCGGGGCGGTAGCGGCGTTTGACGACGAGGACCAGATCCCGCACGTGGCGTGGAAAACTTTCCAGCCAGGCGTTGAATTCATCGGTAAACCGGTCGGAGGGGGTGAGCATTCGCACCACTGAGCCGAAGCTGCGTTCGGGGGACAGCAGCGGGCGGCTGGGCTGGCGCGGGAGGCGGGGGGATTTAAAGCGGCTGCCGAAGTCGAAGTCGATGATTTTTTGGGCTAAGGCCATGTCATTGGCCAGATGGCCGATGATGACTGGCCCGGTGATCATGGCGTCGGTGAGTGCTTTGCTGATTTCGCTTTTGCCTCCTCCGGACACGGTGCACGGTTTATGGCAGAATGTGCCTTCGGCTTGCGTGCCCACCAGTCGCCAGCGCTGTCCTTTGATGGACTGGCTCATCGCCACTTTGTAACCGCTGGGGTAGACGTAGGTGTGGCCGGCCAGAAGTTTCAACTCTCGGGGTGTGCCATCGGCGGCCGTCCATGTCACCCGCTGGCTGCGCAATGATAACTTCGCATTTTCCGGCACATAAATCACATCGGGCCAGAGACGATCCACTCCGTAGCCCTCCGGTTGCAGTACCATCAAACGGCCGTATCGCTCGACGATTTCTGCCCACGTATGATCTGCTTCGCGAGCGTCGAGAACGAAACTTTCGCCATGGTCAAAACTCGGGAACGCCAGCGCTCCACCCGCGTGTTCTTCCTCGCACTGGCCCAGCAAGTTAGCGGCAAATGAGATCTGGGTTTTTACCTCTTTTTTGCAGTATCCGTAATAGCTGTCCGCGATCAGGGTGACCATCACGCCGCGGGTGTCGCGGCAGGCAATTTTAAAGGCGGAGCCGCCGTTGTAGAGTTCATCCTCTTCTTGCCAGCACATGCCTTCGGCTTTTTGCCGCGGGGTGGCCTCGGAGATGTGGGGCAGTCCGAGCGCCTTCTTTTTCAGAGTGACGAGGTGTGGGGCTAGTATCACGCACCCGGTGTGGCCGCTCCATCCTCCAGCATCGAGGCGAGCATCGTTTTCCGGCAGGAACGGGTCGCCGGCATTGCCAAAGATGCTTTCGACAAAATCAAGATTCGAGACCAGCACGCCGGGAGCGAAAAACCGGATTTCCATCGACTGGTGCCGGACGACGCCTGCGACTTCGGGGCAGACCATGGGACGCAGCAGGAGCGAGACAAACGTGCGCGCCCGCTCGGCGGCTTCCAAGTGGGATGTATATGGAAGCGTCAGTAGATCGTCCGGCGGAGTGAGGGCCGCTTTCAGTAGTCCGGCAAAAACTCGCTTGGGCACGGACTTTTTATCGGCGGGAATGGGTAGCCCTCCATCAACAATGTGAAAGACGCCTTCCGTCGTGCGCCGGTCTTTGGCCGGATTGTGACACACCCCCTGCTGCACCCGGTAACTCGATAAAATGGACGAAACAAAAGTGTCGCGGCCGGCCGGTAATGAAAGCTCCCGCGCCAGTCCGTGCCGCTCCAGACTTAAGGCCCCCGAGGGTACCATCAGCTCGCCCGGAGCAAACACCCCGGCCGCCGCTTCCGCTAAATACGTCGACAGAAAATCGTGGATGGTCGCGTCCGCCGGACATAACGAATCACCCAATAGTCGCATTTTTTCCTCGAAATTCGCCAGCAGCGAGCGGCCGAAATCAAGCAGTGGTGAGTCGTCGGCATCCGGCGGCAGCGCGAATCCGCGCGAGGATAGCTTCAGATTCACCAAATCCAGTCGGCGCGCCCGGGCGGCCTCAGCCATTTCCGGGCTGGCAGAGAAACCAAGCGTCTCGTCAAGGGGTGTTGAGGTCATCACCCATCAATTTTAAGCAGAATCCATGCAAAGTCTCGCCGTCCCCGCCATCCTTCTCGTCTAAATTGCTCTTTATCGTCAGCTCGTCTAAATTTCGAATGAGATCGGAGTCATCCGGCCGCGCTTCGTTTCTGGCTTCCGGTGGATTTCCGTCGATTTTTGTGGCATCGAATTTTTTGTGGCATCGAATTTTTTGTGGCATCGAATTTTTTGTGGCATGCGAATTTTACGACTTTTTCTGATTTTGACGGTGGTGGTCATCATTCCTTTTGTGGTGTGGGGTGGTCGGTTTGAGGCGTGGTTTACGGGTGAGGCGGCGGTGGCGTGGCTGCGCGGACTGGGCGCTTGGGGGTGGCTGGGTGGGGTTGGTTTGCTGGTGGCGGACGTGGTGTTGCCGGTTCCGGGGACGGCGGTCATGAGTGCTTTGGGTTTTCTTTATGGGGTGTGGATCGGCGGGGCGATCAGTGCGGTGGGTTCGTTTCTTTCCGGCAGCATGGCGTATGGTCTCACCCGGTGGATCAACCCGCGCTGGGCGGCTGCGTTGGCTGGGGCGGCTGAAATCAAAAAATACGAGGCGTTATTTGCGCGTTCGGGTGTTTGGATTGTGGCGTTGTCGCGCTGGCTGCCGGTGTTGCCGGAGGTGGTGGCCTGTCTGGCCGGGCTGAGCCGGATGCGGGCCCGCTTGTTTTTTCCGGCGCTGGCTTGTGGCTCACTGCCGCTCGGATTTGCGTTTGCGGCCATCGGGGCGGCGGGTCACCGCAGTCCGGTGCTGGCCCTTGTCCTCAGCGCCCTGATTCCAGCGGTGTTGATTTTCGCGGGCCGACGCTGGCTGGAAGAAAAGTCAAAGCACGGCCGCTGACCAGCAGGATCGCCGAGCTGGGGCTCAGCGTTCCCAGGGGGGAGTGCTCCCGGGAGCGCTGAGCC
>CAJBME010000358.1 GCA_903954065.1 uncultured bacterium | reverse complement strand
CGTGCGTTGGTGACTGGGGTGGCAGAATTATTGCGGCGTGGGCGAGTGGATTTAGCGGCGGGTTCAGGGGAGGCCGGATCCGGGCTGGGGGCGGCTGAGGGGGCTGGGGCGATGAAAGACCCGGTGGGTCAGGAGCCGGCGGCGGAGCTGGGGCAGAAAAAAATGGAGGAGGACGAGACTGAGCCGGTGTTGGCGGCGGGGCCGGCGATTTTGTTGATGGGGCGAGGGGAGGCCGCTGCAGCGGTGTGGGATGTTGTGTGTTCGGGGGCGGGGGACATTTTGGCGGGGGTCACGCTGGATGGGAATCACCGGGCGGCGGCGACGCCTAAGGCTTTTGTCACGCCTTGTCTTTTTATTGAAACGCCGACGGGAGGTTCGGGGGGGGCGCCGATGACTGGCGCGGATAAGACACCGATCTCTGGTTCGGGGGTGGCGGAAGATGTGTCGCGACCGCGCGATTTATGGCGTCATTTTTCCACGGACGGGTGTCGGTGGTGTTATGCTGAGCCAGCGGGCGACCCATTGACTTTGGCGGTATCTTTTGTTCGGGAAGTGGCTGAAGCTTCGCCCTATGTGGAAGTATTGGAGTTGCTGGAAGCGTGGCAGGGTGATCGCTTGCGGCACCGCATTCCGATGCCGGTGCGAAAGCCTGGGGATTTCCGCGAGGAAGGATTTCGTTTGGCGAGTCCGGATGGGATGTCCGTTTTCCCGGTGGCTTCGAGGAGTGGGGCGGCCCGCAATGATTTGGTGTGGGTTCCGAGCGAGGCTTTTGCGGCCCGGCTGGCTGGAAAGTAAGGGGTGAATATGCCGGTTATTCTGTCCAATTATGTGGCTCCGGTGTGGTTGAGGGGTGGGCATGGGCAGACGGTATTGCCGGTTTTCTTGCGTCGGACGTTTGCGGGGTGGCAGGCGCGGGAGCGGCTGGAATTGGAGGACGGTGATTTTGTTGATTTGAGTTGGATAAGGGGTGTGGGTTCGGCGCGGCTAGCCATTCTTTCCCATGGACTGGAGGGGTCGGTGGAGGCGGTCTACATGCGCGGGTTGGCGGGCACTTTGGTGCGGGCGGGATGGGATGTGGTCGGCTGGAACTACCGCGGGTGTGGCGGGGTGGAGAACCGATTGATGCGATCGTATCACAGTGGGGAGGCGGGCGATTTGCGGGCGGTGGCGGCCCATGTGGCGCCTCGGTATGACTGGGTGAGTTTGGTGGGTTTCAGTTTGGGCGGGAACATCAGTTTAAAGTGTGCGGCTGAAGGGGGGCTGCCGCCGGCGGTGCGGGCGGCGGTGGCGGTATCGGCGCCGGTCGATCTGGCTTCTAGCGCCCGGCAGTTGGATGAGGAGCCGTCCAATCGGGTGTACAAACGTCGATTTCTTAAAACGTTGATCAAAAAGACCTTGAGTAAAGCTGAGCGGTTTCCTGAGCTGGGCCACAGGCTGGCGGGTGCTGACGGGGGAGCGGGGGTAGTGACTATTCGTGAATTTGACGAGCGGATCACGGCTCCGGTGCATGGCTTTGCGGATGCGGCCGACTATTGGGCGCGAGCGAGTGCGCGGCCGTTGTTGAGTCGGCTCACGATGCCCTCGTTGTTGCTCAGTGCGCGCAACGATCCATTGCTTGATGAGGCGTCGTTTCCAGAGGAAGAAGCGCGGGTCAGCCGTTTTTTTTATTTAGAAGCGCCGCGGCACGGCGGGCATGTGGGGTTTCTTGATTTTCGACGGGGTTTGCAGCCATGGCATGAGCGCCGGGTGCTGGAATTCCTTGAGTCTGTGAGCTGGTCGAAACCGGGGAACGCCTGATATTTCTTTCTTTGCGTGGCGGTCTTGGGTGGAGAGACTGTTTAATGAGATCGTCTTTGATTGTTTGCTGTCTAGTGACTGCGATGGGAGTCAGGGCTGTGCGGGCAGACCATCCGCCGGAGGCGGAGAAGGCTGGGCATTCGGTGGCGGGTGAAGCCTTTGATGAAGGTCCGCGTCAGGCGGCGGCCTTGATTGACGGGGTGGCCGGCATTTGTCATTTTCCGGTGACGACGTCGAAGCCCGAAGCGCAGCAGTTTTTCGATCAGGGAGTGGCGCAGCTTCACGGGTTTTGGTTTTTGGAGGCGGAGCGGACGTTTCGGCAGGTGTTGCGGCTTGATGCTGATTGCACGATGGCGTGGTGGGGGCTGGCGATGGCGAATGTGGAGAATCCTGAGCGGGCGAAAATGTTGATTGCTGACGGCATGGGTAAAAAGCGCGATCATTTGACGGCGAAGGAAAACGCCTGGTTGCAGTCGTTGTCGGATTATTATGAAAAACGAAAGGGTGGAGATGATGACAAGGCGCGTCTGCGGAATTTGGTGAGGGATTGGGAGCAGATAGTGGTGGATCATCCGGATGATGTGGAGGCCAAGGCCTTTCTGGTCGGCCGGATATGGCGCAATGACGCGTATGCGGGTGTGAAGATTTCCAGTCATCTGAGTTTAGATGCGATGGCGCGGGAAGTTTTGGCGGTGGCGCCCCGGCACCCTGGGATTCATCATTATCGCATTCATTTTTGGAATCATGAAAAGGACGAGCGGGCGCTTGATTCAGCGGCGCTTTTAGGGGCGTCGGCGCCGGCGATTGCGCACAACTGGCACATGCCGGGCCACACATTTTCGGCCATGCGGCGGTATGCGGATGCGGTGTGGCAGCAGGAGGCGAGCGCTCGGGTTGACCATGCGCACATGGCGCGGTTCCGGGTGCTTCCGGACGAGATTCACAATTATGCGCACAACAACGGCTGGCTGGTCGAAGATTATGTGTATGTGGGGCGGGGGGCGGAGGCGGTGGCGCTGGCGAAGAATTTGATTGAGCTGCCGCGGATTCCCCGGGGCAAAGCGGGCGGCAATGTGGCCACGCAGGACTGGGCGCGGGATGGCTCTTCTTTTGCGGAGGGGCGTCGGCGATTGATTTGGGCTTTATTTACGCTGGAGCTCTGGCCGGAGGTCCGGGATTTGGCGGGGACGCCGTATCTGGCTTCGGTGGGAGACGAGCGGGAGGACACGGAGATTGCGCGGCTGCTTGGGCTGGCGGCTTTCGGCACGGGTGATGTACTGGGCGGGCTGCGTCAAACGGTTGGATTGTACGAGAAGGAGAATGGATTGCAGAAGCAGCGTGATGCGGCGGTGGCGGACGCTGAAGCCAAGAATCGGGAAGCAAAAAAAAGCGAGGACGAAGGGGCCAAGGCTCGCGAAAATGCGGCCAACGCATTTGCGGGCCGGTTGGCTTTTGTGCGCGAGTCCTTGGCTGAGTTGGCGGTGGCGGAGAAGTTGGCGGCTGGGGATCTGAGCGGGGCCAAAGCCCGGCTGCAGGGGCTTGGCGGGGTGCCGGAGACCCGACTCGCTCGTTATCATGCTCGGGTGGGCGAGTATGCACGGGCGTTGGAACTCGCTAAAGCGGCGGTGGAGTCGGCTCCCGGTCAGTGGATGCCAGCCCTGCGCCATGTCACTCTTCTTGGTGAAGTGTTGCAAAAGGCTCGGGACGAGCGCTGGGACGTGTGGGATGGCTGGGATGGGCCGCGTTTTGAGGCCGACCTTGTGGCCGCCAACGAGAAGGTGGCGGCTTCCCAAAAACCGGCGGATCTGGCCGGGCGTCCTTCGTTGGATACGCTGGGGCCTGCTCATTGGTCGCCCTTTGCCGCTCCGGAATGGACGTTGACCGGCCTTGAAGGGGCGGTGCGCACCTCAGCGGATCTGGCCGGGAAGCCGTATATCTTGGTCTTTTTTCTAGGCAAAGAGTGCACCCATTGCATGGACCAGTTGAACGGATTGGTTCCTCATGCCCAAGCTTTTATCGAGGCCGGATTGCCCATTCACGGGGTGAGTCTCGATTCAGTGGACGGACTCAAGGCCACTCTGGCGAAAGACGGAAAATCGTTCCCCTTTCCGCTCTATGCCGACGAGAAGCATGAAGTCTTTCGCGCTTTCAGAGCATATGATGATTTTGAGCAACAGCCGCTGCACGGCGCGTATGTGGTCGATGGAAGCGGGCTCATTCGCTGGCAACACATTAGTTTTGAGCCATTTATGAAGCCGCTGTTTCTGTTGGAGGAGGCGAAGCGGCTGTTGGCTTTACCGGCGGCGCCGACGGCGGTGGCCGGGCGCTGATGGTGGTTTGGCCTGGGTTATTGGGGCAGAGTGGTTTCGCTACCGGCGATGCGAAGCTGGGTGCTGAGCCACTGCGGGATGTCTTCGATTTGATATCCGAGGTCGGCGAAGAAGGCGGTGTGTCCTGAGTTGGGGCGGGGCAGGGTGACGACCAGTGGTCCCTCGGCTGGAACTTCCAGTGGGCGGGCCTCCCAGCGGGCTTCGCGGAGGTCGCGGGTCGGGCCGGTGGCCACCCAGAACTGGGCTTGTTGAGGTTTGGGATCGGCGGTCACGGTCAGGCGGAGCTGTCCGTCGGGGGCGTCGTCATGTTTCCATGACAATTTGGGCATAGGGGTCTCTGTCAGCAGGTGGCGCACGAAGGCTCCGACATTGTTGAGCGCGCGCATGGGTGACAATTTTTTCCCCTGAGCGGTACGTTCGGTGAGATCGTGACCTGCGTTGGGGGTATAGGACAGGTATTTGTCACCGGGCAGATCGTCCCAATAAAGATTGAGGGCATCGGTGCTCCAGTAGCGGTCGTTGTTCCCGAGAACGACGAGATTGGGCATGGTAAACTTTGCCCGGTAAGCCCACGGATCGACCATGTGCCAGAGTTTGCGGGCGGCGGAAGTGTCTGGGAGTGGCACGAGACCGCGTTTTGTGTAGGGCTCGATCTGTTCGCTGGGACCGCCGAACGACTTTATTTGGTGGGGCAGTTGCGCCTGCATGTTCAGCGTATCGATGACCATGGGGGTAATGGCCATGACCCGCGGATCGCTGGCGGCGGCCAGCCAGGTGGTCCATCCGCGTTTGGAGGCGCCGCCGACAATAAACCGTTCCGTGGGCGCGGACCATTTTTGGGTGCTCAGCTCTTGGATGGCATCCATGGCTTTGATGAGGCTTTTGACCATGGGAAAGAGGAGCGGCCATGATCCATCGCCGGTTTCGAGGTAGCGGACAAATGTTTCGGCGATCAAATCGTCCTCGGACTTGCCGTCGAACAGCGGCTGTCGGGGGACGCCGAGCAGGATGGCCACGGGCGCTTTGACTTTTGAGGCGACGAGAGTGCCCATGAGGGCGTTTTTCGGATCGGCTTTCCCTCCTTCATTGAGCAGTACCACTGTTTTGCTTGAGGCTCCTGAGGGAATGAAAATGACGAGATCATGTTCCCAGACAAGGCCCTGCCACGTTTGGCTGGTCAGTTTGAGCTGAACGACTTCACAATTGCCCATGGTTTGCTGCTGGGCGACGGACCATGTGGCGGCGGGTTCCGGGCGGGCCAGGTAGGTGGCCAGGTCCTGAGGAATGGCGACCTCGGCGAGGGTTGGGTCGTGAAGAAAGCAGGCGGCAGCCAAAGCGATGAGTCTTTTCATGAATGATGTACATTTTACCACATTTGCGGGAAGGGGCAACTTGGAGGCGGCGTCTCGGGGAAAATCCGAGCGTCATGAAGGTTTTTACTGTTCCCCGGCTGGTGTGCCGGGTAGCCTTGGGCATAATTTCTTTCAGTGAGTGTTGACGCGGCTGGTGTCAGTGATGGATCGATGCCATGGCTGATTTCTGGAAGGCGGGCCTCCGTTTAATTTCTATTTTTTCGTCACATGAGTCCATCAATGACATCTCTCGCTTCGGTGCGTCCTGCGGTATCGTATTCCGTTTCAACGGTTGTTGGGGGGTATTGGTTGCGATGTCTCGTTTTGGTGATGGGATGTTTGATATTGATGGAAGCGGCCCCGGCCCAGTTGCGGCTGACGGAAGTCAATGTGGTGAACACGGCGGGGATTCGCGATGAAGACGGCACGCCCCAGCCGTGGGTTGAGATCTGGAATGCCAGTCAGACGGCCAAGGCGTCGCTCAATAATCAGAAAATCACGGATGGGACGACGACTTGGACCTTCCCGCTGGTCGAAATCATGCCGGATGAGCATATGATCATTTGGCTTTCGGGCAAAAACCGCCGGGTATCGACGGCGCCATTGCATGCTGATTTTAGGCCGGTGGCGGGTGGTGGTTCGATCAGCCTGCTGAATACCGCGGGGGTTGTGGTTTCGACGCTGAATTATCCTGCGCAAACGGCGGATATTTCGTGGGGTCGGGATGCGAGCGACACGGCGGTTATTCCGACGTTGACGGGGTTTTATGCGGTGCCGACGCCGGATGCGCCCAACAGTTATGACGGGGCTGGGGTGGCGGGACGGGTGGTTTTTAGCCAGACGAGCCGGGCGTATGAGGGGACGCTGGAGGTGGCGTTGAGTTTGTTAGTGCCTGAGGAGGGGGCGCAGATTCGGTATACGACCAATCGTTCCCTGCCTGGGGAGACGAGTACCTTGTATACGGGTCCGATCACGGTCAGTGCCACGACCTTGATTCGCGCCCGCGTTTTCGTGCCGGGCAAGTTGCCTGGGGAAACGGGGACCCATGGCTTTTTGCTTTTGAATGCCAATGCGACTACGTTTAGTTCTGCGTTGCCGATCATTGTGGTGACAAATTTCCTGACGTCGCAGCCGCCGGATGATGGGGATCAGACATCCTTTATGTGGGTTTGGGATCCGGCGGGGCCGGACAATCGGGCTCGTTTGACCAATCCGCCGTCGATAGCCAGCCGCACGGTTATTGATAAGCGGGGGTCGAGCACTTTGGGGAATGCCAAGATGAATTTGAATCTGGAGACACGCAACGCGTGGAATGAGGACCAGCGCCAGTACCCGTTGCTGGGAATGCCGACTGAATCGGACTGGGTGTTGCATGCGCCCTTTGATTTCGACCGCTCGTTGATTCACAACCCATTGGCCTATGCTTTGAGCAACCAGTTAGGCCGGTATGCGAGTCGCACGCGGATGGCGGAAGTTTTTGTGGAGGTCACTGGAGCTTCCTTGAGTTTCACGGGTACGGCCAGCGGGGATTATTACGGGGTGTACAACGTGATGGAGAAAGTGCGGCGCAACAAAGAGCGTGTGGATGTACGGAAGTTGGAGAAGTACGACAACGGGGAGATGGCACAATCGGGCGGGTGGATTTGGAAGGTCGACCGTTTGGACCCTGGTGATTCGGGCTTTTCGGCGGGGGGCCAGAGTTTTGCGTATTATTATCCTCGGGAGATGCAGGTGAAATCACCCCAGCGCGATCCGCAGGAGCAATTTTTGGCGAAGAACTCAGCTCCGACGGCGAGTAATCCGCTGCCTGCCGGATTCATCAAACGATTTAATGATGCGTTGCAGAAGACGACCTTCGCGGACCCTGTGCTCGGTTATGCGCCGTATTTTGATGTGCCGAAGGCGATTGATCACCATTTGCACAATGTCTGGACCTTCAATGTGGATGCTTTACGTTTAAGTGGTTACTGGACGAAAGAGCGGGGCGGCAAGATGTTTCCCGGGCCGGTCTGGGATTTTGACCGGGCTTTGTGTTCGACGGATGGACGCGATCTTGATCCCAAGACGTGGCGGTCCAAGGTGAGTGATCAAGGGACGGATTTCTTTAATTTTACGTGGTGGAACCGGTTGTTTCGCGACCCGAATTTCTATCAGAGTTACATTGACCGTTGGCAGGCTTTGCGGAAGCCGGGGCAGCCGTTCTCGGCGGCTTCGGTGAATGCGTTGATTGATTCATTGCATGCGCAAATTGGTGATGAGGCGGTGGCGCGTGATTTTAGCCGGTGGCGTCAGGCCAAGCGGTCGTGGACCAGTCCCTTTACGGGCACGGTTTACCCGGCTCCTGCTAACAATCCTGTCCAGGGTCAAATAGCTGAGATTCAGCGTATTAAAGACTGGATGCAGCAGAGGGCGAATTTCTTTGACACGCAGTGGGTGGGCGAGGTGACAGCTTCTCTGCCGGACAGTAATGTGGCGGCGGGCACGAAGGTCACGCTGACCGGGCCGGCTGGAGCGACGATTTATTATACGTTGAACGGGGAGGACCCACGTCCCTCGGGTGGAGCGGTGGGGCCTGGTCCCGGATTTGTGCCGTCGCTGTCGCCGGGAACCATGGTTTATTCTGAACCCATTACAGTGGAGTCCAGCGTCCGCGTCAGGGCTCGCGCTTTCAAGCCTTCGCATACGGCGCTGACGGGTGCGAATAATCCTCCGTTGATCAGCAAATGGGGTGGGCTGCTGAACGTGCGTTATGCCACGGATCCGCCGGCGACCCCCGGCTCGCTGGTGATTTCTGAAATCAACTATAACCCGGCGGCTCCGACGGCGGTGGAACTGGCGGTCAATCCGATTTGGGAAGCCTCGGACTTTGAGTTTGTGGAGTTGTACAATCCGACGGGGATGGCGGTGGATTTGTTGGGGGTGGGGCTAGCGGATGGCATTACGTATTCGATTGCGGGCGAGTCGGCGTTGTCGTTGTCGCCTGGTGGTTCGGTGGTGATTGCGAGTGATCCGGAGGCGGTGGCGGTGCGTTACGGGCGTGGTCGGGGCCCGGTTTTAGGTCGTTTCACGGGCAGTCTGGCGAATGGGGGGGAGTTGTTGTCGGTGGTAGGTGCGGGCGGGGCGCCCTTAACGGGAGTGGCCTTCAGTGACAGCTGGTATCCGGCGACGGACGGGGCGGGAGCGACGTTGGTGGTATATGATCCACTGGCTCCGGTCGGGGTGTTGGGAGGTGTGGCTAACTGGAGGGCGAGCGCGGTCTTGGGCGGGTCGCTGGCCGCCTATGATGGTGCGAGTGCGCCGCGGCCCGGAGTTCGGGGAGGGTTTTCCGGTGCTTACACGGCGGTGCTCTTGTCTGGGGTGTTGGACGGAGGGCTGGGGGGGAGTGTGCCTGCGGCGACGCAGTGGAGTGTGGTGGCTGGACCGGGGACGGCGGTGATCACGCCGGCGGATGCCTTGACGGCGACGGCGGTTTTTTCGCAGCCGGGTGCGTATACGATGCGTTTGACGGCGAGTGACGGGCTCCTGACGCGATCGGCGGAAGTCATGGTTTATGCTCAGGACACGCCTGCGTCCTGGCTGGCGGCCCGGCCGGGCATTGGGGGATTGGAGGACGATCCTGATGGTGATGGTCGTTCCAATTATCTTGAGTATGCCTTGCAGACCGATCCACGGGCTCCGCAAGCGGCGGCGCCGCCGGTGATCGGGTTTGAGGACGGTCGTCAATCGCTGGTTTTCACGCGGCTGACGCCTCCAGGGCCGGTGACGTATGCGGTTCAGATCAGCACGGATCTGGCCAGCTGGAGACTTCCAAATCCTGGTGAAATCAACGAAGAGATCCTTTCTTCGGATGGCTTTACGCAGACGGTCAAGCTCACGGACACGGTGGCGGTGGGTGCTGGTGCCCCCCGTTATCTTCGAGTGCGAATGATTTCGGTTCCTTGATTCGTAGCCGGCCGGGGTGGTCTGGGGAAGGATCTCAGCGCCTCTGCTTGCATTTTGGCGCGTCGGGTTCATTCATCCTGTTCCATGACGACCCTATATTTTTCTGTCCGTTCACCTTTGGTTCTTCTTGCCGTCCTCGGTCTGGTGTCCTGCCAGTCGACGACGCCTCCGGATCGTTTTGTGATGGCTGATCGTGATGGTAGTGGTTTTCTCAATGCTGACGAAGTCAGTGATTTTTATGTGGGTGGGGTTTTTGATGCGCGGGACACCAATAAAGACGGGAAAATCACCAAGGCCGAGTGGAATCCGGAGATGGGTGCGGCGGAAGCCCGTGAATTCGATCTTCATGATGCGAATGGCGACGGGGTGGTGACGCGGGATGAAGCGATGGCTTGGGTTCGCAAGGGTGGTAAGTACGCGGCAGTAGTCAAAGAGGCGGACACGAACAAGGATGACTTGGTGAGCCGGGACGAGGCCATGGCTTATTTTGCCTCCAAAGAGTAACGGAGGCACGGAGCGATCGCCACTGTCGCTCCGGCGCTGAGGTTAGAGGCCTCGTTCTCCGAGCCATCGGCGGGCTCGGCGAATTTTAGGTTGGAGACCGAATGTCTTGACGGCTTTTTCGTGGAGGAAGCCGATGGCTTCGTCGACGGAATCAGTGATGTGCAGGAGGCGGAGATCGATCGTGGAAATCATGCCTGTTTCCGCCATTTTGTTAATCATGGCTATCTGTTCTTTCCAGTAATCGGTCCCCATGAGGATGATTGGGAAGTCATCGAGTTTATCTGTTTGGATGAGAGTCAGGGCTTCGAACAATTCGTCGAGTGTGCCGAAGCCGCCGGGCATGACGATGAAGGCGTAGCTATATTTGATCAGCATCATTTTGCGCACGAAGAAGTAGCGCAGGGTGACATGGGCATCCAGGTATGGATTGGCGTACTGTTCGTGAGGCAGTTCGATATTGCAGGCGACGGAGCGGCCGCCGACATCTTTGGCGCCGCGATTACCGGCCTCCATGATGCCGGGGCCTCCGCCGGTCATGATGGTGAACCCCATTTCTGCGGCGGCCGACCCCATTTGACGGGCCAGCTGGTAATGAGGATCATTTTCTTGGGTGCGGGCGGACCCAAAAATGGTGACGCATGGGCCGACGAAATGCAGGGTACGGAAGCCGCGGAGCACGTCCCAGGCGATGCGCATCAGGGTGACGGCTTCTTCGGTGCGCGACTGGGGGCCGGCGAGGAGGAACCGGTCTTCGACTGGCGGGAGAAACAGGCGGGCTGGGTGGTGGGGGGGCAGCTCAGTCATGATCGCATGGGGTGGGTGGGTTTTTTTGTGATGCCTTGATGGCGGACAGGCTGGGTTCAGGTAGTGGCGGGGGATGGTTCATCCCGTTCCTCGATGGTGGCCTGCTTTTTCAGCAGCTCCACCCATTCCCGGCTTTTCTGGTGTTGGTCCTCGGTGATCAGTTGTTGGAGGACATCGTCGCGCACTTCGTCAAACGGGCGGGGGACGGGGGGGCGTCGTCCGGTGCATTGCGCCAGATGCAGGCCGAAATAGCTGGGAAAGACCGGGCTCATTTCATTTTCTTCGAGTGAGAAAACGATGGTGCTAAATTCGTCCATGAACTCGCGCTGTTTAAACCACCCGAGGTCGGTGAGTTTGTCTTCCTTGTCAGTGTGTTCATGGGCCAGTGGGGCGAAATCTTCACCGGCGTGGACGCGGCGGCGCAGAGCGCGCAGTTCATCGTAGAGGCGCTGCCGGTCTTCTACTTTCTGCACTTGTTTAAAAAGGTGAGTGGCCCGCATTTCCTCCTCGGTGAGGTAATCGGCTTGATGCGATTCATAGTACGCGCGGAGTTCAGATTCGTTTGGTTCGGGGAGTGGTCCTAAGCAGGCGCGAAGCGTTTTTTCCACCCGCAAGCCGTTGGCGATATCGGCTCTCACTTCCGGCAGCTGGCAGGAGTGTAGTCCCAGATTTTCCAGTAGCTTTTCTCGGCCGCCATGTTCCGTCTCAATTCGCGCCAGAGCGGAATCGATTTCCTCTGCGGTTACCTCGAGGTCTCTGCGTTGCGATTCTTGATTCAGTAGAACGCGGGCCACCACGTTTTCCCGTGCCATGGAGCGAAACTCGGGATCTCGCTCGCAGCAGCTCATGTTGCCTAAACTTTCAGCCTGGCTTTTGATCGCCCGGAATTCGCCTTCGATCAGCTCCGGATCAATGCGCTCGTTATTTACATAGAGGTCCATGGCGTACCGTGGGGGCAAACCATCGTGGTATCAACCGTTGAGCGGCGTGATGAAAAGTCGTGGGAACGAAAAAACCACAAAAAATGCCCGGATACGCAGAGCGTCCGGGCACAAATCTATAAAACCATCAGATCTGATGGTTTTAATCTCAACGAGCTTGTCGCTGAGCGGTAGATTATTCGGCGGATTCGACGGCCAAGACTTGGCGACCGTTGTAGGTGCCGCAGCTTGGGCAGGCGATGTGGGCTGGTTTGGCAGCTCCACAATCGCTGCAGGTCGCGAGCTGGGGCGCACGCCACCGGTTCGCGAACTGGCGGAATTTCTGCTTCATTTTGGATTTGCGGCGCTTTGGAACGGCCATGGCGTGATCAGGTTAACGGTTGCGGCGGGAATTTTCAGGGGATGGAGCGGGGACTTGAAGTTTTAGTTGATCAAGGGCGCCCCACAGATCCTGAGAATCTGAGCGGGTGGATGTCTCTTCCGAATGGTCGAGCGAGTGTTGACTCGCTCCGGTGAACATCGTTGCTGCGGAGCAGACGCGCGGATGAAGCGACGCCTCTTCACATCTTGGATGATCCGGAAGGGCGAGAAGCATATCTTCGCGAACGGAGTCTGTCAAATCCACGCTCAGAGTTTTTCCGTCCAGTTCTTGTTCGATGAAATACCCGTCGAGGGTGATGCAGTCGGTGAATTGTTCCAGGCACCGCACGCACTCAAACGAAAAATCTGCACTGAGTTCGCCGGTGACGGTCAGTTGGTCCTCTTGGTAGAGGACATGCAGGCGGTAGTTGAGTGGCGACAGCGGGCGGGGCCCGCCGGGCTCGAGGTCAAAGATTTCGACAGGTAGGGAGCCAACCACCTCGGTGTTGGGGGCCGACATGTCGGACAGGTCAATGAGCAGGCGGCCGTCGGCGGACGGGGGTGATGGGTGGCGTGGGGCGGACATGGATTGAAGAAGATTAGGCGAATTTTTCCCGCAAGGCACGCGCTACCTGCGGAGGGACGAAGGTGTCGATTTGACCGCCGAGGCGGGCGATTTCTTTGATGATGCGCGAGCTCAGGTAGGTCAGTTCTTCTTTGGGGGTCAGGAAACAGGTTTCCAGATCGGAATGAAGTTTGCGGTTCATGAGGGCCATTTGGAATTCGAACTCGAAGTCTGAGATGGCGCGCAGACCGCGCACGACGACGGTGGCGTTGTTTTGGCGGGCGAAGTCGACGAGTAGGCCTCCGAAGCTGGTCACCTCGACTCCGGGCATCTCGCGGGTCGCGTGGCGCAGTAGGCTCATCCGTTCTTCGGAGGAAAACAGGGGTTTTTTGAGGTCATTGTGGGCGACGGCGACGAGGACGCGGTCAAAAAGCCGGGTGGCCCTTGCGATCACGTCGAGGTGGCCGTTGGTCACTGGATCAAAGCTGCCTGGGTAAATGGCGGTGTGCCGCATGGGCGATGATGGGAGGGCGTGCGGGGGGGCTGCAAGCGCGAATGCGGGGTGGGGGTCAGTTTCGGCGGGTAGCCGTCGTTTTGGGCGGGATTTCCTTTTCTTGAAGACTTGGGTAAAATTCTTTCGCGGGAGGTTGATTGCTACGTATAGCGTGAGGACGTCTTTCTTTCCTCCCGTGACTTTTATTCCACCCTTGTCGATGGCCGATCGCCAGCCGTTGCTTGAACCTTCCTTGTTGCTCAACGCGTATGCGTCGGGAATTTTCCCTATGGCGATGGAGACGGGAGAGTTGGGGTGGTTTTCACCGGATCCGCGCGGGATCATTCCATTGGACGATGGATTTCATATTCCGCATGGGTTGAAGCGCACTTTAAAAAAAGCGCCATTTGAGATTCGGATGAACACGTCATTTGCGGATGTCATGCGTGGATGTGCGGACCGCCGCGAGACGTGGATTGATGACACGATTTATAAGAGTTATGTGCGACTCCATTATTTGGGTCATGCGCATTCGGTGGAGACGTGGCAGGCGGGCCAGCTGGTGGGCGGATTGTATGGAATTGCTTTGGGCGGGGCGTTTTTTGGCGAGAGCATGTTTAGCCGGGCCACCGACGCCTCGAAAGTCGCTTTAGTGGTATTGGTGCACCGGTTACGGGAAAGGGGGTTTTCGCTGTTGGACACGCAGTGGACGACGGCGCATCTGCGGCAGTTTGGAGCCGTAGATATTCCCCGGCGTGATTATTTGGCTAGATTGCGACGGGCCCAGGAATTGAACGTGACGTTTATCTGATGGGGCGTCTGACGGGGATGCGTGGCTGGCGTGGCGAGCGTGGCGATGGGGTCAGCCATTTTACCAGTCGCGGGTCAGACTGGGTTTGGTTTCGCGGAGAATCTGGACGAGGCGGGATTTTTCTTCGGGGCGGAGGTGGTTGGCGAGTTTGAGGGGATCATGGCGGACGAGGGCGTCGTGCAGGAGGTGCGCGATTTCCTGATGCAGGAGCGTTGGTAGGGCGTCGAAGGATGGGGAATAGACGAGGTAGCTGCAGCGGTTTTTGAAGAGGCGGCTGCCGAGGTGCAGGGTTTTGAGTGATTGACCGGCGTGGTCGCGGGGCGCGGTTTTGGTGAAGTCGGCGACGAAGGTGGGTGATCCTGAGACCCCTTCTGGGGAGAGAGGTGTTTCGTCGGCGAAGAGCATGTTTTTGACGAGGCGAGTGGCTTCGTGGGTGATGATGCGGAGGGTGGAATCGCCGGTGCTGGCATCGGGCAGTTCCCGGCGCATGGCCTCGTCGCGATGCAGGGCTGAGTCGACGGCGTAGTGGGCCTGAGTCATCAGGGTATGCAGGTTGATTTGGTGTTCGAGTACCATCAAGGCGACCAGATCGCTTTGATCGAGAAGGTAGCGTGAGACATCGAAGTGGCGGGCCAGGCTGGTGAGATTGGCTCCGGCGTCCCTATTGAGGTTGGCGCCTTGCGGGGTTTCGGTGGCGATGGCATTGCCGAGGTGGCGCATGGGGTCATGGTGGCCGGTGACGTACCAGCCGCCCCATCGTTGTTCGAGCGGACTGTGGTGGCCGGTGAGTTTGGTGCCGGCGGTGAAGATGGGATTTCCTTGGGCGTCGGGGTAGACTGAGCGGATCATGAGGCCTGGGATGTTTCCGGTCATGGGGCCGGCGTGGCAGCTCAGGCATTCCTGATCGCGGATGATGGTGGGGTGGCGGCGCGGCGTCTCGGCGGGGGCCAGAGGGTCGGGTGGAGGAGGGCGATGCAGGAGGTAAAAGACGGCGCCGACTTGGGGGTCCATGGCGGTGAGTTCGATGGCTCCCCCGGGCACCCAGCCGACATAGACTTCGTCATTAAAATAGAGTGCGCGCGGGCTGGATGGGCTGATCAGGCTGCGTTGCAGACTGGTTTTGGAAAAAACGAGCACTTGGGATGATTCCGGCACGCGCAGCGCGGCTAAGACACCGCGCAGCCAGGAAAGTTCGGTGGTGGCATCGAGCTGCAGGTCGCCGCTTTCTAGATTCTGTTTCAAACGGGTGACGGGATCGGTGAGAGGGGTCGTCCAATAATTGATCGGCTCGCGTTCGTACGATTCCGCGCCGGTGGCCAGCGGCGCGAGGGCGAAGGCGAGCGCGAGGGTTATGGTGATGGCCTGCCCCATCCGACCGGCCCCGGGGTGGCTGGTGGCGCATCGCGGCAAAAGAGACATGCTTCAGCATGCCGGCAGTGGGGTCATTCTCCAAGTGTGTCCTTGATTTTGCGGGCCTGACGCGGCCATGCGGCATCTTCTGATGGGCGGTGGGGGGCGAGTATTTACTGCTTCCGCTTTCTAATTATGGGGTAGAGTTCGCCTCCTGCCATGAAAGTCACCCCGCGCGAAAAGGAGCGATTGCGCACCGTCTGCGTCTTGTTGCGCGAGGCGGAGAAACCGGTGCGGATCATGCGTGCGCTGTTGTGGTCGCCGGAGGTGAGAGCGGGTTTTTTCGCATCCAAAGCGCGGGAGCTTCCGGTGGTGGAATACCCGCGGTTTGATGCAGAGCCGACGCTGGCTCGGGTGGCGGAGGCGCGGCGATTGATTGTGGCGGACACGACGATTGACCGCTGGTTGTTGCGGTTATGCGAGGCGGTGGCGGGTGGGGCCCGCATGTTGGCGGGGCTGGGGCGGCCTGAATTTCACGCGGAATCGCGTCGATTGTTCGGGGTGCCGAGTGATCCTTTGCCGGACGAGAGCACGACGTCTCTGGGGTTGGCGCTGCGATTTAATGAAGTGTTGGACCATTTGGACACGAGTGTGTTGGTGCCGAGTGGGGAGGATGTTTTACGGGCGGAGGATGTGGCGGGAATGATGCGTGAGGCGGTGGCGGAGATGTTTGGGGAGGAGGCCCCGCGGGTGAGGGTGGTGCGTGATTTAATGACGCGGGCGTTAGCTGGATCGCAGAGAATCCGTATCCGCAAGGGGTCGATTTTTTCGCGCAAGGAGGCGGAGCAGTTGATTCAGCATGAAGCGGGGATTCACATTGTGACCTCGTTGAACGGGCGGGCGCAGCCGGATTTGGTGATGCTGGGGGCGGGGCATCCGGGCACGACGCGCACGCAGGAAGGGCTGGCGGTTTTTGCTGAATTTATTACGGGAGCGATGGATCCGCATCGGCTGCGGCGGTTGGCGGACCGGGTTTTCGCCATTCAGATGGCGATTGGCGGGGCGAGTTTTCTTGATATTTACCGTTATTTTCTGGACCGGACGAGTGATGAAAACCGTGCGTATGATGCGGCGTGGAGGGTGTTTCGCGGAGCGCCGCTGGAGGGTGGGTATCCGTTGACGAAGGACATCGTGTATTTGGACGGGTTGCTGCGGGTCCACAGTTTTCTGCGGAGCACGGTCAGTGCGGGACGGGCGGATGTGTTGCGACTGCTTTTTTGCGGCAAGCTGGATCTGGACGACATTCCGGCCTTGGGGCAGTTGGCCAGTCTGGGGCTGGTCAAGCTTCCGCGTTTTGTGCCGCCATGGGCTGCGGATCCGGGGTATCTTTTTAGCTATCTGGCGTTTTCTAGTTTTTTGAACACTGTTGATTTGAAGAAAGTGAGCAGCCGGTATCGTGAAATGCTGGCGGATGTGCCGGTGGTTCGGCTTTAGGGTGGGGAGTTACGGGAGGAGAGTGGCGGCTGGGGTGGGTGGAGGGGTGGCGTTCCACGACGTGTGGATGGAGTCATCATCCAAGGCGGCGAGGTGGAGGTGGCGGGACGGGGCCGGAAAGGCGACTGACCGGTGATATCCGGGATCGTAGTGGAGCAGGAGCAATGACTGGACCAGCTGGTGCCACTGGCGGGTGCGCGCGAGGTTTTGCCAGGTTTCGACTTGGGAGCGGGAGTGGGGACCGATGAGCGTGGGCAGCAGGTTGACGAGTGTTTCCGGGTGGCGGACGAAGTGGTCGTAGTCTTGTGTTAGCGCGAGCACTCGTGATTCGATGGGGGCGGTGATTTCGGTGACGCGACCGGCCATCATGTGGTGCCAGAGTGGGGGCGGGATTTGCAGGCGTCCGACGCGGCGGCTTTCTGCTTCCACGAAGATTTCTTGTGATGGGTTGGTGCGGTGGAGTGTGTCGCAGAGGAGGGATTCGAAGAATTTCTGAGTGGGTTGCGGGCGGTCGGGTTCTTGACCGAGGAGTGAGCCGCGGTGACCGGCGAGGAGTTCGAGGTTGAGGACGTTGGCGCCCTGACGGGCGAGCCACTGGAGCAGTCGGGTTTTGCCGACGCCGGTGAGGCCGGTCAGTACGTGGAACCGGCGTTGAGCGCAGAGCGCCTGTAGATCGATGCTTACTTGGCGGCGATAGGCTCTCCAGCCGCCTTCGAGCACGGTCGCTTTCCAGCCGATCTCGCGCAGGACGAGGGCGAAGCTGCGCGAGCGTTGGCCGCCGCGCCAGCAGTAGAGGAGCGGTTGCCAGTGTCGTGGCTGGAGGGCGCACCACCCTCGTAAATGGGCGGCAATATTAGCGGAGACGAGGGCGGCTCCGAGTCGTCGGGCGGCAAAAGTATCCTGGGCGTAGAGAGTGCCGACCTCAATTCTTTCGGCGTCGTTGAGGACGGGCAGGTTGATGGCTCCGGGCACGTGATCATCGGCAAACTCGGAGGGTGAGCGCACATCGATGACCGCACTATATCCGCCACGGCGGATGGCATCGGCAGTTCAGGTTGTGAGGTGGATCGATTGGGGCATACCTCAGAAACTGATCGGAGCGTAGCGACCCATCGGCGGTATCGGGTGGCGGGTCAACCCTGGGCTTGTCTGCGGGGTGGGCGACCGGGGCCCTCGGGTGGGGTTAGACGAAGGGCAAGACCTTTGAGGCGATGAAAGTGACGACGAAGCCGACCAGCGAGACGGCGGTCAGCATGACTGTCCATGAGCGCAGCGTTTCTCGTTCGGTGAGGCCGCCGAGGCGGGAAACGACCCAGAACCCTGAGTCATTCATCCATGAGCATGTCATTGCGCCCCAGCCGATGGCGAGAAAGATGTAGAGTGCGTGGAACGGCAGGGTCATGTTTTCCAGCATGGGGGCGATCATGGCGCTAGTGGTGAGCATGGCCACGGTGGCGCTGCCTTGGGCGATACGGATGATGAAGGCTACGGCGTAGGCGAGGACGAGCAGGTTGAGGTTACTGCCGGCGGCGACAGCTTGAATGGCGTCGCCTACCCCCACGCTGCGCAGCATGAAGCCGAAGGCGCCACCGGCGCTAGTGATGAGAATGATGACCGCGGCGGTCTCGATCGGTGGTCCCATCAGTTTTTCCATGGTGCGCAGTCCATAGCCGCATTGGCGGGCCATCAGGACCAGAGCGATCGCCGCGCCGATGCCTAGCGCGATATTTTTATCGCCGAAGAAGTCGATGTATTGTCGAAGCGAGGCAAAAGTATCCGCTCCTCCCAGGCTGCTGATTACGCTTTGGGCCCAGCCGGCGCCCAGTTTGGCTGTGTCGGCGGTGACTTTGAAGAATGAGGCGCCACTGATGAGCAGGATGGGTAGGAGGACGGGGGTGAGTGAGGCGGTCAGGCTGGGTAGTTCACTTTCGTTTTTGTCGACTAATTTCCGCAAGTCCTCGAGGGAGGTGCCTGGGGTATCGCGGAGCGGGACGACGATGCGGCGGTTGATCCAGACGCAGATGAAGAAGCCGATGGTGGCGGGGATCAGGCCACCCACGATGCCGGCGAGGATGGAAAATCCGACATCGACCTTCAGATTGGCCACCATGGCGATCGGCCCGGGGTGGGGGACGGTGAGTGAGTGGGTGATGACTCCGCCGCAGGCGACGCAGAGGACGTAGAGCATGTAATCCTGGCCGGTGCGCAACCGAAGGGCTTTGGCGAGCGGGGCCATCAGCATGAACATGGTATCGAAAAAAATCGGCACGCTCAGCAGGTAAGTGCTCCAGAGCAGCGCCCAGCCGGCGTGTTTTTCGCCAAAAAGTGCTAAAAACCGTCGAACGACCTTGTCGGCGGCCCCGCTTTCCATGAGGCAGAGACCGATAATGCTGGCAAAAGCGATGGAGATGGCGATGCCGCGGGCGGTGTCGCCAAATCCTTTGGCGATCAGTTCGACGACACCCAGGTAGGGTCCGAAGACGACCTCTTGTCCGCCGGGATTGATCACGGACCATGATTCCTTTCCGGCCAGCAGTCCGGCCAGCAGGGCGGCCAGCACCAAGGCGATAAAGGGATGGAGCCGTAGTTTGGCGATGGCCACGATGATGAAGGCGACGCTGGCTAGGAGCACGACGAACGGCCAGTAGGCTGCCGGGATCAGGGCTCCCAGCAGCGGGGGTGGCAGGCAGAGGGGCAGCGAATGCAGATTCGGGGGCATCATGCGGGCGATCGTGTGGGAGCTCGGCTCATTCGTCCATGGAAAAACGCCTTGGGCGGCTGGACTCTGGGCTCCGGTGGTGGGTCAGGTATTGGCGAGCAGGGATTCGTCCCAGTCTTTCCAGACGGGGTCGAAGTTCCGGTGGTGGAGGAGGGCGGCGATTTCGGCGGCGGAGCGATGATCGGCGATGTCGAACTGGCCGGTGGCGGTGGCCGCATTTTTGGTGGTGTCCTCGAGTTCGACCCTTCGTCCTTTGACGGTCAGGTGCAGGTCGCGGCGGCCGGCGCCGGTGTAGCCGCCTGGTTCGGTGTGACTGCCGGCGCTCATGGTGGTGACGCCGAGAGGAAGTACGGCATCGCGTAGGGCGGCGGATTCGCGGGTACTGAGGACGATGCCGAGGTGCGGGAAGCACAGGCGGAAGGCGCAGAGCATCTGCACAAAGTCACGGTCGCACAGCGGGTGAGCTGGCTCGAAGCCGCCGGCGGCCGGGCGTAGCCGCGGAAAGGAGACGGTGTAACTGCTTTTCCAGCAACGATTTTGGAGGAATTCGAGGTGCGCGGCGAGACGCACGGCTTCGCGGCGCCAGTCGCTCAGGCCGAACAGGGCGCCGAGGCCGAGGCGGCGGAAGCCGGCGGCGGCGCCTCGTTCTGGGCAGGCAAGGCGCCAATCGAAATCTTTTTTCGGGCCTGCGGTGTGGTAGGCGGCGTAGGCGTCGCGGTCGTAAGTTTCCTGGTAGACGACGAGGCCTTCGGCTCCGGCGTTGACCATGCGGGTATATTCTGGTTCTTCCATGGGCCCGACCTCGATGGCGAGGGTGGGCACGAATCCGCGCAGCGCTTCGAGACAGGTCTCTAGGTAGCCGTCGCTGACAAATTTAGGATGTTCTCCGGCGACGAGCAGGATGTGTTTAAACCCTTCGGCGGCGAGGTGCTGTGCTTCGCGCACGACCTGTTCGACGGCGAGGGTGACCCGGAAGATGGGATTGTCTCGGGAGAAGCCGCAATACGCGCAGTTATTGACGCATTCATTGGAGAGGTAGAGGGGCGCGAAGAGCCGCATGGTTTTGCCAAAGTATTGGCGGGTCAGGGCGGCTGACTCTTGGGCCATGTTTTCCAACTCGGCGGGGGATTTAGGGGCGAGCAGAGCGGCCATGCGGCGCGCCACCGGCGTGGGGTGGGTGTCGACGGCGTCGAGGATGGCGGAGAAGTCAGTCACAGGTGGGTGTGGAAGCGGGGGCGGGGCGTCGATGATAGCGGGTCAACCGGGCGGAGGGGAGGCGAATTTTGGGTGGAAGTCAATTTGCCTGTGGTGGGCGCGGGCTGATTTTTGGTGGGTGGGAGGGGGTGGGAAATTTCTGGCGTCGGGTGGCGGACGACTGGGGGGTTAGGCAATTGCTCATTGCGGAGAGTGGCGGCCACTTCCACCATTTTCTTTCTTGTATGAAAATTCCTCGTTTCCTTCTTCCCTCGTTTTGTGTGTTGAGCAGTCTTGTTTTGCCGTTGCGTGCGCACGATGCGGCGGCGGACATGGCTGAGGCGGCTCGGAATTTTCTGGCGGTGTTGGATGATGGGCAGCGGGCCAAGGCAATTTTTGAGTTGGGATCGGAAGTGCGTGAGGACTGGCATTTTATTCCCAAAGAGACGCGGCCAGGGTTGTCTATGAAGGAGATGAGTCAGGCTCAACGCCATCTTGCCTATGCCTTACTGGGGTCGGGGTTGGGTAATGATGGGATGGTGAAAACGACCACCATCATGAGTTTGGAGCAGATTTTGCGTGATCTGGAAAATGCTCCTGACCGGCGCGATCCGGAAAAATATTATTTCAGCATTTTTGGCACGCCGGAGGCGGCGGGCACGTGGGGGTGGCGTTGCGAGGGGCACCATTGTTCGGTGAATTTCACTTTGGTGAAAGGCCAGCTTTCCGGCACGCCGAATTTTCTTGGAGCCAATCCGGGCGAAGTCCGCAGCGGGCCGCGCGCCGGGCTGCGCGTGCTGGCGGAGGAGGAAGAAGTCGGCCGGACGCTGGTCAAACACCTCAATGAGGACCAGAAAAAAATCGCGATTGTTCCGGGCGATGCGCCTGCTGACGTCCTGACGGCCGCGCAGAGGACCGTGGAGCCACTCACCCCAGGCGGGCTGGCCGCAGGCACGATGACCGTTGAACAAAAATCACTGCTGCGGGATGTGATCCATGTGTATCTGAACCGCGTCCGCCCCGAACTGGCCGCCACCGAGTGGAAACAAATTGAACAGGCGGGATTCGACGCTGTGCACTTCGTTTGGATGGGTGGGATGGAACGTGGAGAGCCGCATTATTACCGGGTGCAGGGGCCGACGTTTCTGCTCGAGTACGACAACACCCAGAATGAGGCCAACCATCCACATGCGGTGTGGCGCGAGTTTAAAGGGGACTTTGGCCGCGACTTCCTTGGGGAGCACTTGAAGCAGGAACACCGGTAGGAAATACCGGTCGGAAGTAGGCGGTCAGGGGAGATGGAGGGTCATCATCGTCCGATGGTGACCTTCAAGCCCAGCGGCAGGGTTTCGTGCAAAAGGATGGCGATTTTATCTGGGAGGACGAGGGTGCCGTCGGTGGTGGCGGCGCCGGTGGCTTCCCCTCCGATGATGAGCGGGCCGTCATCCGAGAGTTGGAGCATCATTTTCGGAGTGACGGGGTCGAAGACGGCCTCGACTGGAAGGGGGTCGATTTTTGGAAAGGCTCCGCGGACGAGCAGGGTTCCGGCCGCGGTGCGGTAGTGACCGTATCGGAGGCTGGGGGCGCTGGTGGGTTTGGTGGCGAGGGTGAAATCGCCCTCGGGGGTGGGGGAGAGTGGGCGTCCACTGGCGACTGGGGCATCCACGAGAATTTCGGTGTTTTGCAGGATGCGAAGGCGGTGTTGGTCGAGGGCGACGATGATGGCGGTGGCCTGAGGTAGCCGTTTTTCTGCTTCTGGGTGGAGGAGCGTGTCGGGGACCGGGCGGAGCAGTCGGATCAGGATGTCTTGTTTTGGATCCTTGGCTGGTTCATGGGGCGTGGGGGAGGAGGGTGGTGGCGCCTGCTCGTTCGTCGCGGGGGGGGCTGCGGTAATGAGAGGCAACGGTGTTTTGACCGGAAGCGGATTGGACATACTCTTGGCAGTGATGATTTTTTCGAACATGTGGCCTGCCGTGCGGCGGTGCAACCGCTTCTGCCGCGTGCTTCGTGCGGTGGTAGCGGGGCTGGGTCTGTTTTTGGTAGTTGGCCCCTTAAATGCTGATATTCAGCAGGAAAAGCGTGGCGGACGCGAGGAGAAAGACACGCCTAAGCCCCGCGAAAATATCCGCCGGGCCACGGAAATCCCCACGCCTCAGGATCAAGTGATCACGGTTTTGCGCGGGGTGCCTGCTGAAATTGTGTTGTCGGCGACGGCTTCTTTGCGTCAGCCGGTGATTTTCCGGCTGGGGGAAGGGCCGTCGCATGGGACGGTGAGTTCGTTGCGGCCCTCGGCCGAGTCCAACACCAAGGCAGTCGTGACGTACACGGCTGGGCCGGGGACGGCCGGAAGCGATGTTTTTACGTTCCGGGTTCGTCATCGGGAGACGGCGACGAGTGGATCGGCCAGTGTGAGGGTGAGGATTATGGATCCTCAGGCCGAGCTGGTGGTGCCGGCGGAGGTTAATTTTGGCGAAGTGGCGGTGGGCGAGGTGGCGGTTCGCCCGCTGGTATTGGAGAACCGCGGGACGGCGGCGTATACGGCGCCGTTGCGGCTGGATCCGCCATGGCGGTTGATGCAGGAGGTGCCGGAGGTGACGGTGGCGGCTGGGGCCACGCTGGAGGTGATGGTTTCGTTGACGCCGCTGCGGCTAGGCGAAGCGAAGGGCCGAGTGGATTTTCCGGATGTGGCTGGGGCGCCGACCCGTTTGGTCGGTCGGGTGGTCGCTCCGATCCGGTTGCAGCCGTCGTTGGTGCAATTGGAGTGGGAGCCGGACGGGCGGAGCCGCCGGGCGGTGGCGACGCTGACTAATCGATTGAATGCTCCCGTTGACTATGTGTTGACGGGTTCGCCGCGGCTGAAGTTTTCGTCGGAGCGCGGCGCTCTGCCAGCTCGCGGAACGGCTGAAGTGACGGTGTCGCTGGAGTGGCCGGATGTCCTTGAAGTTCAATCACTCTTAAGCGTATTGGCTCTGGGGGTACGAGACGAGGTGCCGTTGACGGCGCTGCCGGCGCCCCCGGTGTTGATTTTACGAGAGGCTCCGGAGTGGCAGCGTGACGGCGATCGCCTTATTCTGTTGCCGGCGGCGCGCGAGGGGGCGCTGGTGATGGCCAATGAGGGGGGGCGTACGGCCCCCTTGTCGGTGATTTTACCTCCTGGCTGGACGTCACCGGGGTACGAAGACGGTGTGGAGCTAGGGCCGCGTGAGACGCGGCGGCTGCTGCTGGTGCCGCCGGATCGTTCCGATGATGTGTCTGGGGATTTGGAGGCGGTCTTGGACGGGCAAAAGCTGGTGATTGGAGTACGGGCGTTGGCGCGGCCGCAGGCGGTGGTGGAGGCTGTTCCTTCTAGGACGGACGCCTTGCTGGAAAGTTCTTCTGCAACGGCGCCGGGCCTGCGCGGGGATCGTCCAGTGACGGAGGAGGAGAAGCGACTGCAGTTGATGGTTGATACGCTGGGGGTTTTTCCGGCGGGTTTTGAAGTGGACCGTTCTTTGCCTGAGTTGTCGGAAGTGTCGTTCGGTCAAATGACGCCGGAGAATGTCCCCTTGTTGATCAAGTCAGTGGGGGCTGAGTTCAGTTATGCGGTGTTTCGGGAGGAGTATCGTCCGCCGCCGGGAGGAACTCGTCCGACGCGGCACTGGCTTCCTGTGAACGGGTTGCAATGGAAAGCCACGGGCGGCACGATGTCGACAACGCTGGAAGGATTGTCGCCTGGGGTGCGGACTCTTTTTCGTTTTGCGGTCCAGACAGCGGACGGGCGGATAGGGTTGCCGAGTCCTCCGGTGGCGGTGACGACGCCGACTCCCAAGCCATTTCCGTGGGGGTGGTGTTTTCTGCTGGTGGTGCTGACTGGGGCTGGGTTTTGGTGGCGCCGTCGTCGTCGGTTGATTTTGGAAGGCTGAGTGGGGTGGGCTTTTTGTCAGAGAGGCAGCAGCAGGCGCTGGCGCCCTTGAAAGCGGGCGGTTTGTTGAAACCCAGCGGTTCGCGCCATGGCCAAGGCGCGCTCAAAGTCGCGGCCGACGTCGGCCG
>CAJBME010000357.1 GCA_903954065.1 uncultured bacterium | reverse complement strand
GCGATGCATGTCAAGCCCAGGTAAGGTTCTTCGCGTTGCATCGAATTAAGCCACATACTCCACCGCTTGTGCGGGTCCCCGTCAATTTCTTTGAGTTTTAATCTTGCGACCGTACTTCCCAGGCGGCTCGCTTAACGCGTTAGCTCCGGCACGCACGGGGTCGAAACCGCGCATACCAAGCGAGCACCGTTTACTGCCAGGACTACGGGGGTATCTAATCCCCTTCGCTCCCCTGGCCTTCGTGCCTCAGCGTCAGGAACTGTCCAGAGTCTCGCCTTCGCCACTAGTGTTCCTCACGATATCTACGCATTTCACTGCTACACCGTGAATTCCAGACTCCTCTCCAGTCCTCTAGCGCGGGAGTATCGGATGCCGTTCCGAGGTTGAGCCCCGGGATTTCACATCTGACTTTCCGCGCCGCCTACGCACTCTTTACGCCCAGTGATTCCGAACAACGCTTGGGACCTTCGTATTACCGCGGCTGCTGGCACGAAGTTAGCCGTCCCTTCCTCTTGAAATACTATCAACTTTGCAAGTTATTAACCCACATCGCTTGTTCTTTCATGACAGGAGTTTACAATCCGAAGACCTTCATCCTCCACGCGGCGTCGCTCCATCAGGGTTTCCCCCATTGTGAAAGATTCTCGACTGCTGCCACCCGTAGGTGTCTGGACCGTGTCTCAGTTCCAGTGTGGCTGGTCGTCCTCTCAGACCAGCTACCCGTCGTTGCCTTGGTGAGCCGTTACCTCACCAACTAGCTGATAGGACGCGGGCCAATCTGAAAGCGGCAGGCCTTACGGTCCCCACCTTTGAAAAGAAAGCGAAGCCGCTTCCAAGTCACATGCGGTATTAATCCGGGTTTCCCCGGGCTATCCCGCGCTTTCAGGCATGTTGCCCACGTGTTACGCACCCGTTCGCCACTGAACAGATATTGCTACCTGCCCCGTTCGACTTGCATGTCTTATCCACGCCGCCAGCGTTCGTTCTGAGCCAGAATCAAACTCTCCGATAAGAATCTGAGAATTTTACTCCTAACGCATACTTAAATAATTAAATAATCATTAGGTTACAAAGAATTGATCCAGCGAAACCTCTCAGGGGCTTCGCAGGACTTGCACGCTTTCCAGCGCACAACGCACAAATTAACTTATTTGCTTCTTCATCGCTCCCCGCTTTGTCAGCAAAGGTCACAATGAATTCCAACATCAAATCAAAGAACAATCTCTGGGGACAAAAAAGCCAGCCGCCTTTAGAACGACTAGCTCTCCTCTTCCCAATCGCCGGACTGTTTCGCCCGGGATGAGAACCCTATCCACACACCCCACTCACGCAATCACTTTCTTTCACTTTTTGACATTATTTTGAGTTTTTCCTTAATCGAGCTTGATGGGCTCGGGCGGTCGAAGATCAAGACGTCCTTTTTCTTGTTCCAGCAGGCGCTGGGAGGTGAGGTCGAACTCCGGTTCACTGGAGCGAGCGGGAAGCGCCTCGGTGACGGGGTCCGCACGCGGCACATTTTTGGTCGACTGAACCGAGCGGTAAGGATCCTCGCCACCGATCAGGACGGGAGCGACCACGGTGACGGACTCGGTATTGGCGGCCACGGCGGCGGCTTTAGGATTCACAATCAGCGTCGGTTCAGCGGTCAGAGGTACGGCTGCGGGACTCGCTGATCCACCATCTTCCGGGCGCTGGGCGTGGAATCCGCATGAATCGGTCACCTTGAATCCGGGGCGGATGATTTCCCGATATGTGGTGCGGACGAAGCGGAGGCGCCCGGTGGCGGGATCTGGCTGGGTCTCATAGCAGTTGTCGGTGGCTCGCAAGCCGGAGCGGGTGCAGACCTCCATGTTCTCGCCACCGGCCGGCGGCTGGAGGGGGACGCCGGGGAACACGTCATGCGCGGTGCGCATGAAATCGGACCAGATAGGCAGGGCCACTTGGCGGCTAAAGGCATTTTCAAAGATGGTGGCGGGTTTGTCGAGGCCGATCCAGACGGCGCAGGTGACGCGGCTAGTACCTCCGGCAAACCAGAGATCGGTAAATCCGGAGTGGGTCCCGCCTTTTCCGGCGGCGGGAATGTCAGCGAGGCCGTACTCGGTCGTGGCGGCGCTTCCGGGGCCTTCGCGAAGCGCCTGTTGCAGGCAAGAATGCAGCTGATAAGCGGTAAATTCATCCGTGCTGCGCACCCGAGGCGCTTGAGCGGCCTTGGAGGCGTAGATGACTCGACCCTCGTGGTCCTCGATTTTGGTGACGAGGTGGAGCTGAGCCGGCCGCAACCCACCAGTGGCAAAGCCGGTATAAGACAGGGCCATTTCCGAGGGGGAGGCCTCGCTGTGGCCGAGTAAGGCTTTGGTTTCGTTGTTGAGCGGCGACTGGATACCGGCGCGGCGGGCAAAGTCCTGAATCTTGGCGAGTCCCACGTCGGAGCCGAGGCGGACGGTGGCACCGTTGCGGGACATGACCAAGGCGCGGCGGGCATTGATGTCCCCGGCATAGCCAGTGGCGGCATCCTCACTCCCCCACTCACCCAAAATCCCCGTAATGGCCCCCATCATGACCCGCGTATTGTCCATCGGAGCATCCTTGAGGCGGGTGCCCGGATAGGATCCGTTCTCGAAGGCCGCTCCATACACAAATGGTAGAAACGCACTTCCAGTCGGACGACGTCCCTGCAAAGCGCGGTTATACTGGCTGTGGGCGAACTCACGCCCCCCGACCATGCTCAGAATCGCGCCGTTTTCGTTGTCGAGGGCAATCACCGCGCCTTGAAGATACGCCGGCCGTGGGGCGTCCTTGTCATCGATGGTTTTGCCCGTCGCCAGAAACGCCTCTAATTTGCGACGGTACTGATCGGGTGTTTCGTGACGGTACCCGGGAGAAATCTTCTCCATGGCGTCGAGACGGGACTTCAACGACTCCTCGGCCGTTTTCTGCAACTGGCTGTCGACGGTGGTGAAAACCCGGAACCCGCCGCCCGTAGTTTGTTCATATCCGAGGAGCTCGATCAATTTTTCCCGGACCTCGGTCTGGACGTAGCCGGTCACTCCGCGGATGCGGCCGGGTGACAGCTTGATGGCGAGAGACTTGTAGCGGGCGTGATCCGACGGGGTCAGGTAGTTTTCCGCCAGCATGCGATTGAGCACGTGATTACGAGCCTGCGTTGCCTCCACGATGCTGTTCAACGGGGAGCAGCGGTTGGGAGCTTTGATCAACCCGGCCAACACGGCTCCCTCTTCCAGCACCAAATCATTGATCGGCTTACCGAAATACCCCAGAGCCGCGGCGTTGACCCCGTAGAACCCACGGCCAAAATAGATTCGGTTCAAATAGAGTTCTAAAATCTGTTGTTTATTGAATTCGCGTTCGATGCGGCGGGCCAAAAAAATCTCGGTGAATTTGCGATCCAGAGTTTTCTGATTGGCCATGCCGAACCCTTGGCGGGCGAGCTGTTGGGTGATGGTACTCGCTCCCTGGTGGACCCTTCCGACCATCAACGTGGCGCGCACGGCGCGCAAAATCCCCATATAATCGACCCCGTCATGCTCCCAGAACCGGCTGTCTTCCTCGGCCACCAGCGCATCAATAAAGTGTTTAGGAACATCGGCAAAGGCGACTGGACGCCGGTTTTCCATGACGTAAAAACTTCCGATTTCCTCCCCGTCGCGGTCGTAGATGACACTACTGCGTTCGAGCTCGGCGAGCGAGGAGAGATCATAATCAAGGGATTTGGTCTCATAATGTTCCTTCATGGAGAGGGCGCCGAAGCCTGCGGCGATCAAGGCCACGAAGCCGAGGCCAAGACCGCATTTCACCCACCAGCGCGAGAAGAGCGAAGGTCGACGGCGGCGTCGGCCATTCGGGGCAGGCGCGGATTGTGGCTTGATGAGATCTCCGATCATGGCAAATAAGAAATTGGCGGCACTGCCGGGCGCAACGCCCTCCAAACGAGACAGTGTGCCTGAGAATATCCCCTTTTTTCCACTGATGGCAACGCCGTCGCCATCCTTCTCTGCTCGAACGCCCCTGACGGACCGCCTTGCCGCCATGATCGCGACCGATGGGCCCATGAGTTTTGAGGTCTTTATGGAGCGTTGTCTTTATGATCCGGACCACGGGTATTACGCCGCGCCAGAGCGGATGGTGGGACGACAGGGCGACTTTCACACGAGTGTTTCGGTTGGTCCGGTATTTGGGGAGCTGATCGCGGCCTGGGTGGCCCGGGAGTGGACGAACATGGGATGCCCCCCGGAACTGGCCTTGATTGAGCAGGGGGCCCATGACGGGCAGTTGATGATCGACGTACTGGCGGCGCTGGCGGTTCATCATCCCTACCTTGACACGGTAGTGCGTCCGATCGTGATCGAGCCGTCAGCAGGCCGGCGGGCCGCGCAGCAGCAAAAACTAGGCGCGCGAGTATCGTGGTGGTCGTCGCTGGATGAGGCTGCGGACGCCCCCTTGCCATGGGCATTGTTTTTCGCCAACGAATTACTTGATGCCTTTCCGGTAGCGCGCTGGCGGTTTGATGGCCGGGCGTGGCAGCAGCTGGCAGTTGCATTGGATATCGACCAAGCGTTGTGCTGGGATGCGCTGCCTGCTCCTGATTTCAGGTTACCCGGGATCTGCGGCCCGCACGAGACGATGCTGCCGGCCGGGTATATTACCGAGACATGCCCCGGGCTGGGGCCATGGGTACAGTCGCTAGGCCGATCCTTCACGCGCGGCCGGGCCCTACTTTTTGATTACGGACGGGAGGCGGCCGATTATTTTGCACCTCACCGGTCGGCAGGCACTTTGCGCGGGTATCGGGCGCATCGTCGTTGTGACGACCCTCTGGCGGCTCCGGGCGAGACAGATCTGACGGCCGATGTCAATTTCACCCATCTGGCTGAAGAGGCGATCCATGCCGGTTTTGTCGTGCGCCCTGCCGAGCGGCAGGGCACTTTTCTGACCCGACTGGCCACCGCGCGACTGGTTTCCCCTCCCCAGCCGGAAGCGGCCTGGCTCCGGCAATTCCAGACGCTCATTCATCCCAACCAGCTGGGGCATTCGTTTCACGCGATGGTGCTGGAAAAAAACTCTCTGCCGGAGCATCCAGCGATGACTTGTGGCGGCCAGACGCGGCAGATAAGGTGAGATGCCACCGGCCGGACTTTCCCCTGCTTTTTATCATGTCGACACCCCGAAAAATTTCTCTGGCCTCGCGCCTCACCGCCGGATGCGTCACGTTGGTCATTGTTCTGGCTGCTGCTGCGGCCGGAGTTGGCTGGTGGTGGAAATTCCGCGCGGCCGCGCATGAACGCACTCAGAAAGCCGCACCTGAACGCATTCAACAAGCCACCTCTGAACGCACTGCAGAAGTGCCAACCGCGTCGGGAGACGCCGCCCCCGCCCCACAGCCGCCAGTGAAAACACCGGAAACCCAGCCTCGATAATCCGTCCGAGAGGAGGGGCAGGCCCACTATCGCCTCGTCCAGACACTGGACTGCGCCAACGACCATTGGAATTTGCGCGCCGTCTCGCGAATCAAAAACGGCTGGTCCCGCACGGTTTCCAAGCTGAAAGCCGGATCGAGGTGAAAACGCAGCCAATCCAGAGTGGGACCGGTGGGCCAGTTTTCCGGAGGCGTGAATTCACCGAGCCAGGTACAAGGCGTGGTCAGCACAAGAGTGCCACCTGATCGCATCAATGAAGGAAGTCGAGCCAACATCCGAGACGGGTCCGGCAGACGGCAAATCAAGTTGGCCGCATGGACCAGATCAAAATCTCCGATATCCCCGCGGAGATTGACTGCATCCCCCTGTTCGAAGCGCACTCTTTCAGGACGGGCTCCGACCGGACGGCGCGCCACCAAGGACGTGCGCAAGTGACCTTCGTCGAGGCGCTGATAGGGAACGGCTCCCTCATCGCGCAGTTGGCGGGCCGCCGCGATGAAGGCATGAGAATAATCGATTCCGATCACCTCGTCACAGAAGGAGGAAAGTTCAAAACTCGAGCGGCCGACGGCGCATCCAAGATCCAACGCCCGGGCCCGCGGGCTGGCTGAGACGTTTTCCACTACTGTCCGCACCGCAAATTGCAAAGCCTCCCCTTGGCCTGAGGCCGTTCCTCCCGCTGGTAGAATTTCCTCGTCGGCGGCGTAGTGAAAAAGCAGGTATTCGTCGAGGAGTTTGGTTGATTCGTAGATATTGGGCATACGGAGGCGGGCGTGAGGGGAGAAGCATGTATCGATGATGAGCGGAAAATTACCAGCGGCCGGGTGAGGTGGCGCGGGCGGCGCCACGGCGGGTCACGCTTTCCGAGCGTCTTGGAGCAAGAGGGTCAGCGGTTTTCCGTAGCGCAGGGCGATCCAGGCGAGCAAGGTGGCATAACTGGCGGCGAAAGCCCATGGCCACCAGGTGGCGACGGCGGCAAAGACGGTTTGAGCATCGACGCCTGCGCCCAGACGGCCGGCCATCCAGGCTGTTTGCATGCCAAAAAGCTGCATCATGGCCCCATAAGCGAGGTTCATGGACATGCCGCGAAAGCTGAGAGCGGTGGCGCGGCGCTCACTGGATATCACCTGATTCAGATGCAAGGTGAGGCTGTAATGCAGGGCGCGCATCCCAAGCCAGAGGGGCACCACGGCCCAGAGCCCCCACCAGGCAACCGGATGCGCCAGCCCCCACAAGCCGGTCATGACGAGCGCCGCCACCAGATGATAAAGGCCGCTGGCCTGAAAAGCACGGGCGGTTCTCTCGAGTAATCCGGCCGTGGCCAGACCGAGCAGGGCGCCGGCCGCACCAATCCAGCCGTACCATTCCGCCGGAATCTGCAGTACCCGGTAAAACTGGCTGGCCACAGAATAAAAAAGCCGCAAGAAACTGTCACAGAGTAGCCCCGTCATCAGCAGCACCAAGACGGCCGGAGACTGCATGATCCAACGTCCGGTAGCGAGGACCTCTCGAAAGGCGGCCGCGAAAGAAGTGGCATCGAGGGCCTGCTTTTTCGGTTCGGTGGGAGCGGGTAAAAACCGGCACGCCGTCACGAGTGCGGCCGCTGCTGTCATGAGGCAAAGGGCGAGGGGAATGCGCATAGTGACCGCCGGCGACAGCGTCACGTCCAAGCCGAGCGCGCGCGCGATGGCGGTCATCCGAGGGGCGTCATAGGTGACGGCGCCCACCACTGTGGCCACGATGAATCCCGCCGGTGACCAGCGCAACAGACGGGCCTGGATTTTCTGCCAGGCCATTTCCCGGCCTTCGACCGGGAGAGAATCGTAGGTCAACGCTTCGTCCGCCCCACTGGCACAGGCTTCCGCCGCTCCACTGAGCACGCGGTTGAGCGCAAATACCCAAAAGGTCAACGCACCCCCGCCGCGCGGCATGAAAAGGAGACACGCCATCTCCAAAACCATCAGCACCGCGCTGATAATGACCAGTCGACGGCGCCCGATTTGGTCCGCCAACGCTCCAGACGGCACCTCCAAAAGAACAATCGTCACGGCCCACAGCGCATTCAAGGCGGCAAACTCTTTCAAGGTCAGCCCGAAATCGAGAAACAGGATGGTGAAAACCGGGTAATAAAACCGGCAATTAAAAAAAATGCGGAAGAGCACAAAGCACAAGGCATTGCGCTCCGCAAGGTGGCGGGATTCAAGCGATGGCTGGTCCCGCATCAGAAGAAAAAGGGCCGCAACAAAATGGCCGGGCTCCCGGAAAAATGACACCAGAGAAAGAACGCGGACGCATTCAGAGCACAGCTGCACCCGCAGCTGGCCGCCCCCGCCCGACATCCATCAGAAAGAGAAGGATTCAAGCCGCAATCACCTGATGGCGATGAATGGCGGGATTGACAATGTCCCGGACAAATTTCTCTGGCGGCGCCGGTTCGGCTTCCGCAAAGACATACAACCTCTGCGTGATGGTCAGCTTCTTAAGAAGAAACCCGGGATCGGGCAGGCTCCGGTAATAAGCGAGGATGGTCTCGCGTTCGAGGTCGAGCGCACCGGGCTTAAATCCATAATCGAGGATAAAAGAATGACCTGACAGGGCGGGACTGGCGCCGAAGTGGACCTGCTGGCTGACTTCTTCGACCAATGTTTTTTGCACGAAGTCGCGTGCGGCCTGCTCGCTGCCCTCGATTTCCAGGGTATAACGCCGGGTGGCGTGGTAAGTATGCGGCGTGGGCAGCGGCGAATAGACGAGGGCATTGGCATCGCCAGAT
>CAJBME010000356.1 GCA_903954065.1 uncultured bacterium | reverse complement strand
ATGACGGGCGAGATATGGCGGTTGGTTTGGTAGTAAATTTACCGGAGAGAGCGAGGTCTATCACAGACACGTCACCAGCGGCAAGGACAGAAATGGAAAATCTTTAGATTAGTGCAGATACTGGCGGCTCATCGGCCTGTTTCAAGTGGCTTCTTTGACGGGTTTGATTCGGAGGGCAGGTCGAAGCCTGGTTCTTGGGAGGCGTCATTCATGACCCATCCGAGGCGGATGAGTTCGGTAATTTCGACTTGATCATCGGAGGGCGACAGTGGGGGGAAGCGGAGGCGGACGGTGATGGGGGTGCCGGTGCCGCGTTTTGGCAGGCGGGAGTCGAGCGCTTTTTGGGCGGCCTCGGTGCCGCGGCGGGCGTAGGCGAAGAAGTGATGTTCTTGGGTGGCGTCTTCCAGTCGGAGGCAGACCCAATCGGCGTCGCTAGGGAAGGAGCGGTTATAATAATCGTCGCGGGTGGCGAGCACTCGGAAGAGGCGTGGCTGGGTGTGGCGTTCGGATCGGAACGTGGTGAGGGGCACCTCGTTTAGGGCGGCGGCGCTGGGCCAGTCGATTAACCAACGGCCGTCCGTTTCTTGGCGGACAGCCACCGCTCGCGGCACCTGGCCTGGTGTTTCGTATGAAATGACGACGGACTGGATGGCATGGACGAAGATCTGGCGGTCGGCTGGGGCCAGTGTGAACGGCGGCATGGGAAGTTTGTTACGGCCTTCTCCTTCAGTGTAGTAGAAATGGACTCGTTTTTCGAGGGCCTCGCGATTTTGGATGAGGGGGAGTAGTTCTTCGATATTTTTGACGGAGAGGTATTGTTGAGCGGCGGCGGTGGCGGCGGTGATGTTTTCTCGCAGTGTCTCGTAGTTGCTGGCGGCGGGCAGCGCTCCGTCGGATGATCCGGTCAGGCCGCTGCCTGGCATGGGTGGGGTGACGGGGTTTGGTGAGCCGCTGCCGCGGCGGGCGAGGGTGATGGCGGTGGCGGTGACCACGAGCAATGCGGCGGCGACGGCGATCCAGGCGGCGCGAGAAGTTCGTGACTGTGGAGACCGCTGGCTGGCTGCGGGCTGCGGTGAGGTCTCCCATTCGCCGGCTTTTGTCCGGCGCCAGTCGGGGGGTTGTTGCTGCTGGCGTTCGCGCGAGCCGGCCAATCCGGTGTTTACTGAGCTAAACCGAACCCCACAGCGGTCACATTTTTGGGTCGTGAGGTTCAGCGACAAATCCACCCGGGTGGTTTGGCTGCAATTCGGGCAGGAAATGGAAAGTCGACTCATGGGCTGTAAGGAGGTGGAAGACTGACAGGTTGGAGAGAAGGCTCGCACAGGATCGGCGGGCGGGCAATCACGTTGTCCATCAGCCATTGTTGAAGCGAGAACCACGGATGGGGGCTGGATGCGGAGGAGGGGGAGTGGCTGATCAGCCAGGTGCGCCAGCCGGCCGCTGCGGCGGGGGCGATATCATTGTCCTCGCGGTCGCCGACCATGAGGATTTCTTGTGGATGCAACCCTCGGGAGGCGAGCCGGGGGCGGAACCAGTCGCAGACGCCGGGATCTGGCTTGGCCAGACCGTGTTCGTAGGAATAAAAACTTAAAGAAGGATCGAACATGTTGAGGTTGAGATTCTCGGCGGCCAAAGCTTGGCTAAGTTCGAGGCGGGTGCAGGCTTGGGCATTGGAGGCGATGCCGAGGAGGAGGCCGGCGGTACGGGCGGTGCGCAGGCAGTCGGCGGCCTCTGGGGCGAGGCGGGTCGTCCGGCTGAGGAAGGCGTGCGATTGAAAAAATTGGGTTTGCTCGTCTGGGCTGAGTTGTTGTAGCGGCGGAAACGCCTGACTGGCCAGAGCGGGCCAGTCGACTTCAGGCTGTACCAGACCGCGGGCGCGGCCGAGAGCGTGGTGGTGAGCGATCAATGGCTCAATCGCTAGGCTGAATTCTTTCAAAGTGGGGGGAGGAGAGCCGCGAACAAGAGATCGCCACAGGAAATTCCAAGAGGTTTCAGCCAGCGGCGGGGGCGGTCCGACTTCGAGGAGCGTGCCATAAATATCGCAGATCAGGGCGCGGATCATGATGAGGCGGATTCGAAAGCGTCCCCGCCGGGCCAAAGCAGGGGGAAGGAGTTGACTTGGTGCAGACGGCTGGCCGGTGGGCAGGCGGGTGGGTTTGCTGCGAATGGGGTGGGGCGGTGGGATGAGCCGTGGATATGTGGTTGGAGGCTGGAGTCGGCCCGCAGGGCGGAGGCGACTGTGGTGGGCTCAAGGGTGGAGGGCACAACTGAAGGGAGCGGTTGGAAAGAGGAGGATGAAAAAAAGGTGGCTAGCCATGGGTTGAGTAGGAGGAGGGCGGCGCGTGCGGCTTGGTGCTGGCATACATTGATGACAGTGCTTTGGCCGGCGAAGGTGAGGCGGCTGAATGCGATGGGCTGGTCATGCTGCCACCAGGCAGGTTCGGTCAGGTTCCGGGCAGCTTCTGGCGGCATGAGAGCCTTCCAGAGAGCCCAAGCGGGGCGTTGTCGCGAAATCTCGACGGTTCCTCCGGCGAGGCCTTGGGGGATTAACAGGTCATCGTACGCATGGACGTGGGAGGGCGGGATGTGGTCTGGGCAGGCGGCGCGGCGGGCCAGACAGCGGACGCCCAGAGAGGAAGCTTCCATCACTGGCAGGCCGAATCCTTCGAAGAGCGAAGTGACGATAACGGCGGCGCTGACGGACATGAGGGCGGGCACGGACGGGTGGGAGGATCCGAGGGTTTCGGGGCCAGCGAGCAGACCCAGGTGCAGTGGCCACTGGCCGGCGGCAGCGGCTTGGTGCAATGAACGGGCGTAGGTCGATTCATCCGCGGAGCTGGGGCCACCGGTTGTGGCGACGACGGCTTCTGGGTCGAGCAGGCGGGCTAGAAGGACGGCTTCGGCGATGTTTTTCCGGCGTAGCAGCCGGCAGGGGACGAGCCAGACTGGTTTTTCAGGGGGTAGCCGGCGGCGTAGCCAGGCGGCGGCTTGGGTTGATTCCTCTGCGGGAACGGGTGTTGTTTTGACGGGGTTGGGGCACCAAGCGGCGGGCGATCGAGACTGGAGCCATGCCGCATCCTTGCTGGAGACGGCGATGTGGCGAATGTCGGGTCCGGATGGGATGCTGGCGGTGATGGCTTGGTGGAGTGAGGACACGCCTGCGGCCTGCCATTCGGGCCAGCGCGACCAGCGGCCATCGAAGAAAAAATCGTGGTGGTGGCAGACCAGGCGGGTATGGGTCGCTTGGCAGGCGGTGGCCAGAGTGGAGGCGATGAGTGGGTGGCGGCCGACGGCGGGGTTTTGCAGGAGGACGACGGCCGGTTTTGGGAGGTGATGGAGCAGTTTGGTGGCGGCGGTGACCAGCGTTTCGGGGGTGGGTGGCGAAATCTGGAGCCGTTCTGAGGCGTAGTGTAGCCAGGGTTCGGTGAGCCATTGGATGGGCACGCGTGGGTTGACGGACGCGTGCACGGCCTGGGACCAGACGGGCGGGGGCGGTTCGCCGGCGGCGAGGGTGAGGCCGCTGATGGCTAGATCCTGATCATGTGTCAAAACCGGGAGCAGGTTTTCTACAACCTGTCGCACGCCGCCCGGGCGCCAGTGGTAGTGAATGATCACGAGCTGCATGGGGCGGTCTGTGGATGGCGAGAAACTATTCTTCCCCGGTATCTGGCGGGGAGGCTGTTAGTTTTTCCAACCGTGGGCGCAGGGCGGGCGAAATGGGCGTCTCGTTCAGCCATTGGCGGGCATTAGCCGGGTTTTTTCCAATCCAGTAGGCAAACATTGATTCCAGCCGGGCCTGTCGTGTGTTTTCGTCGCTAATGGCGGCGGCGGCGGCCATGGCCCCGGCCGGATCATGAGCGAAGCGGGTGGTAGCGAGCTGGTCGTGGGCGAGATCGGCGGTTGGACCGGCGGGTTGGGTTGCCAACCACTGGTCGAGCGATGGGCCATCCATCTGCGCCCAAGAGGTAAAAACTTCGCGCAGGGTGTCGGTGCGGGTGGCGGTATCCGGCTGGTTCTGCGCGTAAGTCAGGGCGGCTTGGGGGTCGATACTGGCCCAAGTGCCGGCCATTTCCAAAGTGAGGTGGTTTTTGAGGGATGGGTCTTGCAGTGACTCGACCCATGAGACGGCCGCGGCCGGGTCGGACGTGACCCAGGAAGTGGCGGCCATGAGGGCGGCGGCTTGGCGCATCTCGCTTTCGGGCAGAGACGAGATCCAGGTGCTGGCGGCAGGGGCATCGTAGCTACTCCAGAGGGAGGCCAGCGAAGCCGCGAGTGATTCTGTGTCATCATGGGTGCGGGCTCTGGCGGAGACCCATGCGGCGCAGGCGGCTGGTTCTTGGGCGGCCCAGTCAGAGGCCAGTTGCAGGAGGGCTACGTCGCGTTGACGACCTTCGGGCTGGTCTGTGATCCAGGCAGCGGCCGCGCTGGGGTCGAGATTGGCCCAAGTGCTGAGGCATTGGCGCAGGGCGGCTTCGGATTGAATGCCGGCGGGCAGGCTGGACGCCCACACGGCGGCTTCTTGAGGGGCTTTGGCGGCCCAGCTTTCGGCGATGCGGGCCAAACTTTTGGTTTTGGTGGGGCCGGTGGTGCTAGTTTTGGCCCATGCGGCGGCGGCCTCGGGGTTGGTGGTGGCCCATCCGCCGCAGGCGGCGGCGAGGCAGTCGGTTTTCAGTAAGCCGGGCGGCTGCTGGCCGGCGTAAGTTAAGGCTGACTGGGGATCGACGGCTGCCCACGCGTGCACGAAGGATCGTAAGAATTCGGAGCGGTCGTCGAAGTTGACGATAAGAGCGGCAAACGCGATGCCGGCTTCGGGCTGGGCGGCCATTTCGCGACCCAATTGTCGGAGCGCATCGGCTCGGGATCTGGGATCGAGTATTTCCAGCACTTGTTTTAATGTGGACTCACGATCGGGGTT
>CAJBME010000355.1 GCA_903954065.1 uncultured bacterium | reverse complement strand
TGGGCCGCACGCGCGCTACAATGATGCAAATAACGAGTGCTGCTCCTTGACCGAAAGGTCTGGGGAATCTTGCAATCTGCATCGTGCTAGGGATAGATGATTGCAATTATTCATCTTGAACGAGGAATGCCTTGTAAGCGTGAGTCATCAACTCGCGCTGAATACGTCCCTGCCCTTTGTACACACCGCCCGTCGCTCCTACCGATTGAATGATCCGGTGAGGCCCCCGGACTGTGGCAACGCAGCTGGTTCTCCAGCCGCGATGCCGCGGGAAGCTGTCCGAACCTTATCATTTAGAGGAAGGAGAAGTCGTAACAAGGTTTCCGTAGGTGAACCTGCGGAAGGATCATTACCGGTCTTTCCAACCCACACCCCTGTCGCACCGTTCTACTCGGATTCCGGCTCGCAAGGGCCGGATGCCGCCGGCTCTGCTGCAGAGTTTGGCTGGCCACCGCACCACGCGCTCCGTGTGCTTCACTGCATGCCCCTCTTGTGTGCATTCCTCGCGAATGCACCTCCAATCGACATCCACACAACTCCTGCCGATGGATATCTTGGCTCTCGCAACGATGAAGAACGCAGCGAAATGCGATACGTAGTGCGAATTGCAGAATTCAGTGAATCATCGAACCTTTGAACGCAAATGGCGCTTTCCTTTCGGAAAGCATGTCTCTTCGAGTGGCGTCTCCACCCTCCTCGGAGCGAGCCCCTCTCTCACGATTGGGTCCGCTCCGGAGCCGGCCGCCGCGGTGCTTTCGGTAGCACTGCGCCCGCCCAAGGCTTCGTGGACCGCGGCGTGGGCAAATCGCGCCACTGCCGGAGTGCTAACACGGTCTCACGACTGGACATCCTCCGGCGGGCGCGCCTCGCTTGGTCTGCGCGTGCGTGCAGAGCCTCAACTCTCTGGACCCACACCCAACTCTTCTGACCCGCCATCGAATGAGGCAAGATTACCCGCTGAACTTAAGCATATCACTAAGCGGAGGAGAAGAAACTAACCAGGATGCCCCTAGTAATGGCGAATGAAGCGGGCAGAGCTCACGCTGCCAATCTGGAGGCTTCGCGCCCCCCGAATTGTGGTCTAGAAAGGCGCCATCGGCCGCGGCCGCCGCTCAAGTCCCTTGGAACAGGGTATCGGAGAGGGTGAGAATCCCGTACCGTGGCGGCTTGCGGCTGTACGATGCGCCCTTGTCGAGTCGGGTTGCTTGGGATTGCAGCTTGAAGTGGGTGGTAAATTCCATCTAAAGCTAAATACTGGCGAGAGACCGATAGCGAACAAGAACCGTGAGGGAAAGATGCAAAGAACTTTGAAAAGAGAGTCAAAGAGTGCTTGAAATCGGTAGGAGGAAACCCGGATGTGCCCGGCTTCGGCGTGTCGACTCAGCCGCGTGCTCGGCGCGGTGCACTTTGACACGCCGGGTCAGCCGCCTCTCTGGCTGCGCCACAACTCGGGAGCAGGGCTTTACCGCGAGCTCCCGTCCTGTCGCGGTTGGGGCGCCGGCTGACGGAACGGGCCCCTCCGACCCGTCTAGAAACACGGACCAAGGAGTCTGACACGTGTGCGAGTACCCGGGTGGCAAGCCCGCGTGCGGAATGAAAGTGAAGGGCATGCCCTGCCAACCGACCTGGACCTGCTGTGAAGGGTTTGAGTGGAGCACACCTGTCGGGACCCGAAAGATGGTGAACTATGCCTGGGTAGGGTGAAGCCAGAGGAAACTCTGGTGGAGGCTCGTAGCGATACTGACGTGCAAATCGTTCGTCGAATCTGGGTATAGGGGCGAAAGACTAATCGAACCATCTAGTAGCTGGTTCCCTCCGAAGTTTCCCTCAGGATAGCTTGAACGCAACGGTTTTGTCAGGTAAAGCGAATGATTAGAGGCCTTGGGGCTGAAACAGCCTTAACCTATTCTCAAACTTTAAATGGGCAAGAGGTCCGGGAGTCTTGAGTGATCCCGGGCATTTGAACGGCGCGTTCAAAGTGGGCCATTTTTGGTAAGCAGAACTGGCGATGCGGGATGAACCGAACGCCGCGCTAAGATACCAAAGTGTCCGCTCATCAGAGACTACAACAGGCGTTGGTACCTTCAGACAGCAGGACGGTGACCATGGAAGTCGGAACCCGCTAAGGAGTGTGTAACCACACACCTGCCGAAGGTACTAGCCCTGAACATGGATGGCGCTCAAGCGGACCACCGATGCGCGGCCGCCGGCGCGAGCGCGAGGCGCCGGCGAGTAGGAAGGCGCGGGG
>CAJBME010000354.1 GCA_903954065.1 uncultured bacterium | reverse complement strand
GCTACTACGACCGACTCCGACTCCCCGGCATCGTCCATCGACGTCTTCGGCCTTGCGGCCTTCACGTCGCGCTGCGTGTCGCCATCACGACGCGCAGGATTCCGGGGTCTCCCAGTTCCGATACACGAAGCGTCCCCACATGCAGAGGGTCTCCGACCACGCCGGCTACCCTCGGGGCTCGCCATTTCGCCCTCCGGGTTGTTACCTTCCGCTTCGCTTAACAGCGTCGGCAGCCGGGTCTTGTCTATTTCGTGGCTCAATACCTCGCCTGTGGTTTCCCCTGTCAACGCTTCGAAACGGCCCTCACGGACCGTCCCGCATGACTCGGGGTCAGCATGACTGGCTGGGTCTTTGCTGTGCGACTCTTTCATTCGCTACTTGATGTTCGTTTATACTGGCGCATCTAAGCGTTCGACGGAACCGCACAGGGGTGGTCGACGCACATTTCTGGCCGACCGTGCGGGCGCCGCGGCTCAGGCGACGGCGGTGAGGGGCGCGCCCTGGGTGCGGAGGGCGGCGTAGGCGGCCGGGGTGAACTGGCCGGCGTTGGGTGCGGAGACGGTGGGCAGCTTGGTGAAGAGCCAGTGGAGGTACTCGCGCGGGTTGATTTTGCGGTTGAGGCAGGAACCGATGAGGGAATAGAAGGTGGCGGCCCAGTGACCGGAGTCGGGGGAGCCCATGAAGAGGTAATTCTTTTTGCCGACGGCGCTGGGGCGGATGGCATTCTCGACGAGGTTGTCATCGATTTCGCACCGACCGTCCTCCAGGTAGATCTGCAGGCTGGCCCATTGGCTGAGTGCGTAAGCAATGGCCTTGCCCAAGGGAGATTTGGGTCGGTGCTTTGGTAGTTCCTTGTCGAGCCGGGTCTTGAGCTTGGCCATGGGCGCAATGGAGCGCTCCTGGCGCAGCGCAAGCCGCATGGCGTCATAGTCCTTGCCTGTCAGGTCGGAGGCGCGGGCCTCGCTTTCGACGGCGTAGAGATCCGCGATGAGGAGGAGGAACTCGTGAGAGGTTTCGCATTTTTGCCCGCTCTCCTTCCAGATCTTCTCGAACTTTCGCCGAACGTGGGCAAAGCACCCGGCGCGTCGCACCCCCTGGGGTGGCGGTCGTCGTCGATGTTTGCCGCCCTTCATCCAACAGGCCAGTTCGCTGCCGCCGTCACATTGGAGGATGCCGCGAAAGTTCTCCGGGATGATCGATTCAGCCTCCGCGGCCTGCTTGGTCAGGCGCCAATGATAAACGATATTGCCTCCCGGAACGGTGGCCACCCACATTTGACCCGTGGCGGCCGCGCCGCTCTTGGTCTTCTGGCCCAGGAAGCGGATCGGCGTCAGGTCCATCTGCACATAACCGCCAGCCCACATCTCCCGGTTCATGTGGCGGACGACAATGTCCACTTGCCGGGCGCAGGAACCGATGGCGTTGCACAAGGTAGACATCGGCAGGTCCACACCGTACTTCCAGAGGAAGGCTCGACTTTGCCGATAGAGGGGCAGATGGGAAAGGAACTTGTCCAGGCAGAGTTCGGCCAGCAGGCTGGCACCGAAGAACTGCCCCTCTACCAAGGCAACCGGAGCGGGCGAGGTCACGGGCGGCGCAAAGGGTTCTTCGAGGCTCACGAAGGTCGGCCGGATCGTCCGCATCAGGAACAGCTTTCCAGGCTCCATCTCCAGGCGCTCGGTCACTTCCTGAGAGATGCGCCGCCACTTTTCCGGGGCCTCCTGCACAGCGAGCGGAATGATCGTCTCCTCCTTCACCGGCAGATCCGGCGGCATCCGCATCGCCCGCGTTTGGCGGCCCTTGCGGCTACCACCCTTGGCCTTCTTTTCCGGGGCCGAGCGCGCCGCCTTGTCGATCATCGAGTCTTCCAGCTCCAGCAACGCCTGCTCCTCTGGGTCGTTGGGCATCTGCTCGCTTTTGCGCCCGAACATGTTGCGGCGGAACCACGCCAGTTGGCTTCTCAGCTCCTCCACCGTGGCCGACAACTCTTTGACCCTCGCTTCGAGTTCGCTGGCCTTTTGAGCGTCGTTGGCGGCGTCTTGCGGCATCGATGCACCCGTATCATGCCGGCGATTGACGATCAACTCTGCCAAAGCAATCCAATGCCTAACAATAACATCAGGCTGTTGCGGATGGCTCCTCATACCACGGCCGCAACTTCGCCCCTTTGAGGTCGATCCCGCTGAGCAGCATCTCCAACGCTTCGGCCTTGAGCCGCATCTTCTTGGACGTTCCGAGCTCAGCCGATGGCTTCGGCCAGTTGAAGGTCCCGGCCTCCAGCCGTTTTGTCAGCAACCAAAGCCCGGTTCCATCCCAATACAGCATCCTAACGCGATCCCGCCGCTTGTTGGTAAAAACGAAGACCTGGCTGGACCGTTCGTCCTCCTCCAGGGCGTGTTGCACTTGAGCGGCCAGGCCATCGAAGCTCTTGCGCAGATCGACCGGATCCACCGCCATGCAAACCCGCAGGCTTCGGGTGAAAATCAGCATCCGCCGCCCTCCTGCCGGTAGATCCTGATCGACACCCCTCCGCCCAACGACACCTCGGCCACCACCCGGCCAACACCACTTCCCCCCTCGACCTTGGTCGTCGGCGACGCGCTTTCGGCCTCGCTCTCCAACTCAACCCACTCTACGGCCCTGCTTGGTCCATTCCGGGCTTCCCGGCACCACCTCGACACCACCCCGTAAGGAAGCCCCTGTTCCCGGCAGAACTCGGCCACGCTCTGCCCACTTCGTTCAAGCAGCCGCAGCACCGCGGCACGATCCTTCGCCAGTTGATTCTTCTCGCGCATGCCACAGTCTGCCCTCGCCGCCACGTGATCGCCCGATATTACCGATGCGGGGCCGTCGAACGCTTACGCTACAACGCCTGGAGGCCCCACCAGGTTCTCGCCAATCTCACCCCTCAGGTCGTCTACCAAAACCGGCCCAAAGCCCCTGTGCAGTCCGTAGCGGCCAATACTCTCATCGCCGAGTGAGCCCGCAGAATTTTGCCACGATTTTTGGAAGCCTCCACTCCAGGCTCCGCAGCCCACTCCGCTACGCTCCGTGGCCTGCTCCGCCTTCCGTTCCAGCTTCCAAAAATCGCATCCTGCCCCCAGCTCCACACTTCACCCTTGCCGCCGCCTCCCCATCGCAGTACACCTTTCTCACACCCAGCTACCATAGCTTATTTTAGCCGCTCAGTGGCCGGACTTTCGGGTCCACCCCAGAAACGCCGTGCGCGGTGTTCGCGCAGGCTTAATGCCGGACGCTGCCATCCCCACGCAATGAGCTTTGCCATTCAATCGATTTGCTCGGCCTTCGGAACTTATGCCATTCGCCCCTTGACCCCGCTCTGTGGGGGCGATGTTCATTTTGCACAGCAAAAAGCTGTATGAGAAGTTCCCGAAGACTTTCCCCACAATTAATTCGCCGTTTTGATACCCGATTTCCCGTGATTCGCGGAGTAGAACGCTACTCCTATCCGCGACCATTGTAAAGAATAGCCAATTAGATGCTCCTCCGGCTACTCTGATAGAAGATCGCAGCAGTTAGAAGTCTCCAGCAAAGGTATTTTGTGTTACCAATGTTCCTCCAGGCGAACAAATTGTCGCAGCGATTCGCGTAGTTGTTCAGTTGTTGCGTCGGTTTCATAAGGCATCAGTCGCTGGTGAAATTCGACATGAAGGACATCGATAAGTCCAAGTGAACCGTCTTGTAACATTGTACGAAGAAGTTCATATTCCGCTCCTTCAATGTCCATCTTCACCACAACATAAGCAGTCTGTTCGCGGACAGGTGGTATAATAGAACGGAGAAACGCAGGGAAATCCACTGCCCATACGGGCACACATCTACCACCACGACAATCGATGTCTAAATTGATGTCGGCTAAATGGGATCCCTGGCCATCCTCCGTTCCTCCGTGAATCACTGCTTCCTGTTGAAACATCACAGGTCCTGTATGCACGTGTGCCGCAAAAGGCATAGCTGTATAGCGTGGATTTCGCAAGAAGCCGGCCCGGAGCAAATGTACGCGACACGCTGGATTGGGTTCGAAACAAAAGACCACCCACGTAGCATCCACACCGTATTGCTTCGTAAGATACTCCAATCCTTCCCCATGGTGAAAGCCCAAATCGAACAAGAAAGATCGCTTCATATTTTTGGCTCCAGCAATATTGGAAGGGTTTGTAATGGGTTCCGTCGACCCTGGAGCGTTCGGTCGATCCACTGAAGATAAGCAGAATGATGCTTACCGTGGGCACAAAAGTGTACAGCCCCGGCCGTCACGCGGCCCCCTTGCCATTCGTCGATGTAGCTCGCCTTTCCTGCGTCGAAGTCGAACGTTTCATCGTGTTGGTATGGAGGCATGAAAATGCCGATTGGGCGATGAGTCCCAGAAATTGGATGCGGTAGAGAGACGCGTTCCTCAACAACCATCATGCTGGCCGCAATTTCGTCGGAAGCCGGGATGTTATCGGCGCCCGCGATCATCCTGTATATAGAATTGGCGCCGGTATCAAGGGCCTGCTCCATTATAGATGCTATCCTATGAATAAGTTGTTCGCCCCGTTTTGTGCGCCGGAAAAAAAAATGGCCTCCAGATTCTATAACGGGAGACGATGGCACGCCGTAAATTTCCTTCATTCTGTGGGGATTTACAACATTGTATAACATTCGATCTGGAACTACTTTAGGATCGAGTCGAACGTTGAAGAAGGTAAAATCATCGGTACGTAAATAAGAAAACCAAGAACGAATATCTTCTAGGACAACTAGGTCACTGTCCAGGTACAGCGTCTCGTCAAACGGGCTTTCTAATAGCGCCGCGAGTTTGTTAAACCACCGCTCATCCGAACCTCGCGTACCGGCTGCGCGAACGGCGCGCGTTGAAGCCATTCCTCTCCAATCCAGACCGCAAAGATAATCCAATCCAAGCACAGTGATTCCTACGTCCTCATTCCAGCGCCGCACGCTGTTAACCAACGCGAGGGCCATACGCTCGGAGTCAATGCCGAAAGCAGTTACCAGTAGTCCCGTTGTCATTGGCAATACAGCAACGCGTGTACATCAATAATGTTAATCGGCTCCACTCTATGGTGTAATGAAACTGTACTAGTTACCTGCCAGTTGCAACCACAGAATACCTTGTTACGGATGGAAAATGCTTACAAAGCGCCCCCGAAACCCAACATAATTGGTTTCTGGAAGCAAAGATAAACACCAATCTGCAAATGCGCGGAAGTATTAACAAGTATCCAAATTGGTTGGCATTAATTTCCTGACTCAGAGGATTGCAGTAAGTGGGAATAACGAGTTGGGATCTCTGCAAAATGCAATTCCTCCATCATAACCGTACTTCCGGCTGCGTAGTTGGGAGAATCTTCACCTGCAATGGTTCTTCGCTGAATGATGTACGAACCTTGGCTACTTTGCGGTTGTATTTTGTATTCTGATGCCTGACGACCAAAGCCCGCCCATTCGGTTGCGCCACGCATAAGAATACTATCCGCCAATGCGTTCACAGCAGACTTTTTGTCTGGAAGCGTACTGTGGACCCTGTTGATTAGCTCATCGCGAACAGCTTTGCCTTGGTCTGGGAAGGGTTTAATGTGGAAAGTAACGCCCTTCGCTCCTTCGTATTCTATTTCCATATTATCTAGTTCATGGCGGCATAGTGAAGCATTCGCACCAGCGAGCAGGGCATTAAGTTGGCCTACTTCTGCAGCGGAAAGCTGATAATGAGTAGCAAACGCCTCGGTGATAGCCCAAGTAGCATCTTGCAGGCACTGTGCTGCGGGCAGAGGAGTAGGGAGTTGATCGTTTCCAGTAGAGGTATTGCCCAGATCCGTGGAGCCACTAACTGGTGGAACGAGGGCCAAAGAGGGTCCAAGTGGCTGGTGCGCTACGGATGGAGTACGAGTTAAATGTGCACGATTAGTAGAAAGAACAAAGACTAGGGATGCGATGAGGCATACAGTTCCTGTGCACAGGAATAAAGTGCGTCTGGATATTGACATCGTAGAATTGCGCGAAGCTGTAAACGCTGCTTGGCCACAGGCTTAATAAGCCGTGCGAAGATTGATTGGAATAAACCGCGGAAAGAACAGAGGCGGCATTAGTAGCGCAATTGTTCAGAAAGGGTCGCAAAAGGCAATACATGCTGCGTATAGAACGAAGTAAAAAGCTAGGTGATGTGCGAACCAAGCGGTAAGCAGCGTTTGGGGTTGGCGAGCATATCCTTGCTGGAAAATCTGACTAGATATGAAGGGGGAATTGCTACAAATGGAGTGGGGCCAGCACCAACGTTGGACGGGCGTGTTTGCCAAGAAAATAGCAGTCAATTATTGGTCCTTGGTGAACACGCGAGCCGCGTATACTTGGGGAAAAATACGGCATTCGCAGTTGGCCCAGAGAAGCAGAGAAGTGGAAATTTCTCCATTTGAGGGAGTGTACGCCACTGCACACACGCTCTCCGGAAGTACTACGACCTTAAACGTAGCAGGCACTCGTCGAATCGGGGTCCCAGCCAGACGGACCGGGATTGGTCAGCGGAATATCGTACGATACCCCTTGTATTGTTATGGTTGTGGTGTGATTATGGGTGTTTTTATAATGAACATGCCCTTGAGTGCAGACCCAGCGTTGTTTAAGATTACCAGGGCAGCCCGTTATACCATCCGGACATGCGTTGGATTGACTCGCCAGTACCTCGAACACCAGACCGTTTAGAGCCAAGGTGGTTCCTGCTGTTGCGGCCCCCGCAGTCTAGAGGAACCGACGTCGTCCAACACCCGAGTTCCAGAGCGACGGGTCGAGCGACTTGAGCTCCCCAGCAGGGGACACAGGCGAAGGAGGCGCTTGACAATCCCCCTCTTGAGAAGGAATAGAAGGAAGTAGTGATGCGTTTTTCATGGGAAAAACAATATAGAAGATGTTGTTCGGACTTGACAAGAAAAAAGTGTTCAGAATCCGCAAAGTGGTATATGCCTCTGACAATAAAACGAAAAGAACCAAGAAAGAATCTTGTTTATACGATCGCTTTTGACGCCCCAAATAGCGAGAGTTACCGGTTTTTGGGGAAGATGCTTGCATCCTCCTTATTGAGAACGTTTTTCACGGGGGACATCATGGTGTTCAGGAATTCACCAGCTCCTCTCTTCTTGGTGGAGAGGAAAGGGTTAGAGGAAGTTTATCTTGAGACACCTCCACTGCATGGTCAGGAACGGGCCGAGTGGGCTTGGGGATGGAAGTACAAGGTGGCGGAGTTGATCGACCCTGAGCCGTACGACAAAGTTCTCTTTCTGGATTGTGATTCACTGGCGCTGCGGAATATCGACCACCTGCTTGAAGGCACTTGGGATATCCGGTACCAGCCGGAACGAGGTAAAGCGATGAGCGGGGAGCAGAAACGCCGCTGCCAAGGCCCGCGGGAGCCCTCGATACAGCGGTGCCGCGCTGCCACCACATTTTTCCTGTGTACGCGCCGTGGCCGCCGCTGGCCTGGCAGGCTCCGGGGCTGTCTAACAACGAGGTGAGCTTGCGAGGCAACTACGACACGGATGGACGGCAGCGCTATTACCCGGCTGCCATCGGGCATCTGCAATAGGGTGGAATGTGAGTTGTCCGTTTTTAGCAATAGACCCCACAAAATGTAAGCGGCTCGGTCCCTGGATCGGCGATAAATCTCGCTCATACCACACAATCCCGCGGCTTCCATCGTCTGCACGCTACTTACCATAAATCCGTTTTATCCTAAAAAGGAAAATGGGCCTCCTGCCGAGGCATGGTCGGAAGCGCTTGTGAGTGAGATTCGGTTAGCGGAAAAGATGGGGATCATCCGCTGAGCAGCGGGGCGGCTTCCAGCGGGACGCCGGGAAGCCATTTTCCGCCCAACCAGCGACGGAGCAGGCGGGTCAGGAGCAGGGACCAGCGTTGCTCGATGGTCCATCGCTCCGTGATGCGCATGATCGTTTGCAACTGACTACTGATCTGGGTGAAGGCGTGTGCGATGATATCGCCCTTTTCGTGCAGGAGACTGAGCTTTACGGTTCGCAGTCCTCCGCTCTGCACCTGCCGGGCCATCTCCTGCATGAGCGCAGGACGACTGGTGATGGCCTCGCGGTGGTGTTCCTCGTCGTAGAAACGGACGTAGAGGTTCCACCAGTTGTAGAACAGTGCGATGAGGTTGGCCATGAGCCGGCATGGGCTCAGTTTTTGTGTGGTATAACCGCTCCAACCCCACTGGTTCTTGAGTTCGTCGAAGACGTTTTCCGCATCGGCCCGCTCGCGGTAGAGCCTTGGCATGGCAGTGGTGGGCCATGCCACGGGATCTAGTGAGGTGACCAGCACGGCGATCTTGCCGCTCCACGGCGCAGCGGAGGTATCCCACCCGACGCCGTTCGTGCCGGGCAGGCTCTGGTGATCGTGGCGGCGGCGGGCCTGCGCACCCACGGGCGCTTGGGCTGGAGCTTCGCGCACAAGGACGACGCGCCGGGCCTGGCTCCACCCGCTGAGCTTGAGCGAGGCATCCATCGATTGCCAACCATCGCCCGCCTCCTGCCAGAAGCTCCCGCTGCGCAGGCAGCTCTGTACCAGGACTTTGACCCTTGCCGTGTGCCGCAGCTTGAAGAGATAAGGCAGGCCGCGCTCTTCGCACTCCTGCATGGTTTTTTCACTGCCGTAGCCGCAATCCCCACGTACAAAAGTGGGCCAGCGCGAACGAGGGAGTGCCTGAAGCGTCTGCCACAAGCTCGGCAATCCAAGGCCCGCGGCGTGCTGTTTGCCGGGTAGCACATCCACCCCAAGAGAGATGCGCAGATTGGCCACGAAATAACTGTGATAAACGTGACTGGGCCGTCCGGGTTTGTGCGGGTTGTAGCCGATCTCTGCGCCCTGCTGGTGGCCATAGAGCGGCTTCACGGTCGTGTCGATGTCCAGGATCCAAGGCATCTCCAGCGCTGGAGCAACGCATTCAAGCAATTCCCGCTGCAGCCACGCCAAGCCAGGGCCTTCAGTAATACGCTTCATTGCCATGCGCACGGCATCTTCGCTCACCGTATGCTCCATCCCCAAGAGGGCGGGGTTGATCCGATCCCCTCGCACCGCGTTGATGTGGGCGTAGCGCCAGTGGCCGTTGAGAATGCTCATGAGCACCGTGCCCATCACGTTCTCCGGCCCGCTACCGCGATTGCCGCTGTAGTGCAGCGGGCAGCGCTTCAAAAACTGCTCCCAGCGCCCGCCAACCTTCAGAAATTGAAAAAAGCACAGCAACTGTCCCTCTCGCGTCACCGGTGCCTCGGCGTCCCATTCAGCGAAAAACCGGCCTCCAGGCGTGTCCACTGGCCATGCCCCAACAGGCCCCACGGCACCTTTGCCAGGCTCACCCACAGGGTGAGTGCTTAATCGCTCCAATAAAGCGCTCATCGCACTCATCTTTAAAAACTTGCAGATGATTAGTCAATTCCTCATCTCCGCTTTTAGGTTTATGAGATTTCAATAATGAGGAGTATTCTTAAGCATTCCTGGCACTCACATTCTTCTGGGTATACGGCCTGAATCTTTTTTACTCGTGACTCAGCTCAGCATTCTTGCCATCAGTCCCTTTTGGCCTCCATGTGGGCACGAAGTTGCTCCAGCGACTGTAGTTCAAACCTCTCCAAGAACCTCGCCGTAGTCGCAAACCGCAGCCGCCCATCGGCCCCCGCAAATTCCTCCACCATCTCCATCTGCCGGAGGACAGACACTAGGTGCCTCTTGTCGACGTTCCCAAAAATCTGATCGATTTCCCCCTGTGATATCGGCTGTTTGAAAGCGATGCAAGCGAGCACTTCCAGGGCCCCTGGCGTCAACTCCCCCATCCCGGACGTACCGACCGGCGCCCTCTCGGCGATGAACGCCGCGAGCCGCTCATTCTGGATCTTGCTCGTGAAAATCTGCGCGACCCCGTTGCTGAGCCGTATCTGCAGCCCGAGCGCCTCCAGTTGTGGCCCAGCTTCCAAAATGGCCGTGATGAGCTGCACGGCCGACATCGAGGCCACGGCCCGTTTTTCGTAATCGCCCTCCTCAACGAAAAACTCTCTCAACCGTTCCCGCAGTGTTTCCAGGGTGTACGGTCTTCCCGTCGCAAACAAAATTTGCACCACCGCCCGCACGGCGTGGGCATTGATGGCGGCCTGACCGCCGCCACTTTTGCGTTTTCCTCTGGATGCCGGGGCATTCATGGCGTCGATCAGCCCGTTTTCGCCGCCGCCCTGGACACGCCGACCGTCCCACCGGCGGCCGGTAAATCGAGGTCGGCCACTACCCCGCGAAGGCGCTCGCGGTCGATATGCGTGTATCGGGCGGTGGTCGCCAGACTCCGGTGCCCGAGCAGCTCTTGGAGCTCCCGAATGTTCCGGCCCCGCTCATTGAGGAGCAAATTGGCCGCGCTGTGCCGGAGCCCATGAGCGGTAATGACCGGCACCCCGGCCGCCCGACAGGCGGCGGCGAGTCGCCGGTTGAACGCTTGATTGCTGAATGGCCCGCCGTCCCGACCCGGAAAAACCAGTTCGCTCCCCGCAAACTCGATGGCCCCTCGGCGCAGCCGTACCCCCTTGAGTCCCTCCAAAAATTCCGTCCACTCGGCCAAGGACACCGACAGTCGCGGCACGAGCGGCAAATCCCGATATTTCCCGCCTTTCACTTTCAATCGGACGGCCGTCACCTCCCCTGCTCCGTTTCGTACCAGCCGATCCCCGGTCAATTGAGCCCACTCGTGGAACCGACACGCGGTGAAAAAGAGCGCCTCAGCCAGGTGCGCGGCCAATCGACCCGAATAATCCCGGCCCAGCTCCCGCATGGTGAGGAGCACCCGCGCGAGATCCGCCGCCTCAAGGAAGGAAATTTCCACGGCCTCGGGCCGAAACCGCGGCGCCAGGCACTCCTCAAAGGGATTCCCTTTATCGATCACTTTATAGAGGAACGAGGCAGCCGCCTTCACCTGCAGGTGGTGCGAGGGCGAGCGTCCCTTCGTGAGCTCTTCATAATAGGCGCGGGCTTTTTCCTTCGGAAGAGCCCCCACGTCGAAACCCTCGGCCGTTGTCCAGGCCACGAGTTTCATCCAGGTGCGGCGGTACGCCGCCAACGTCGGGCCGGCCAACCGTCTCTCGGCGGCCGCCGCTTGCACTCGCTCCAAAAGGGACGCCTCGCTCATCACTCAGATCCGCATTTGCCCTCTTCCTTTTTTAACCCGTTTTCGCGGCGGACTCGCGCACCGCATCAACCGCGCTGCCCGTCCAGGCCCCGAAGAACCCTTCCAAAAGAGTGAGACACGCCCGAGCGTTGCCGGCATCGAGCGACATTCCCCAATCGAAGAACGCCTCAAGTCCGAGGAGTGCCTCGCGGCCCTTTTCGGTTTGGATGAGGTGTGCGGCCGCCGCGTACATCGATTCGGCGGTGAGAGGTGATGAAGTGCTCATATTTCAAGAGGGGGTGGGTTGGCCGTCGGTCGCCGGAGGCGTGCAAAAAAGTTTCTCGAAGAGCGCCTTGGAGCGTTCGAGCCCCTCTTCGGTGAAATACACCCGCTTGGCCTTGCCCACGGGATTACTAATGAAGCCTTTTTCGTGGAGTCGCCCGAGTGCCTCCCAATCATGCCCCTTGCACGCCCAGGTTTCTTTAAAGTGGGCTCTTCGTTCGGTCACCGCCGTCAGCCACAGGAGGGCCAGGACGGCGTCATGGATGCGCGCCGGATCGGGAACCGGCTCCGCGGGGCGTTTTTGGGTGCTCATGGGAGTGGCCCAAGGGATTTTCCGCCTGGCGGGAGCATTTTATACGAGCCAACCGAATACACAATAATAAAACTTATTGGCTTGTTCTTTGATCCAATCGAGTGGTTTTGCTATTATTGGACACAAGCTCGGTTTACCCATCCGCAGCCTGTTTTTCGGCCGTTTTTCGATAAAACTTTCTTTGCTTTTTCGGGGTGCGTGCGCCCCCCTTTTGATAAAACTTTCTTTCCAATGCTCAGTCCCTCCCTTGCCGCTGCCCGTCAAGAATCCGGCCTCACCCAGGCCGGCCTGGCCGCCCGGGCCACCCTCTCGGTGCCCACCGTGCGGCACCTCGAAGCGGGCCGCGGGCAAATTCGCTCCTTCTTGAAAGCCTTGGCGGCCCTTGAGCTGGAGTTGGGCGGTCGCAACCTGCCGCCGGGCGCCTACCTCGGAGCCCGTCTGGCCGATTTGCGACACCGCCGGGGCCTTTCCCAGCGGCAGCTGGCAGCACTCCTGGGCATCACCCAGCCCACGCTGGTGGCCCTGGAGCGGCGCTCCCAAGGGCGCCTCTCCACCCTGGAAAAGGCGTTTTCCGTGCTCGGCGCCGGGCCGGTGCTGTTGCCCGCGGGCACTTCCCTCCCCTTCTACGCCGGGGTGGCCAACGCCTCTGTCGTCCACACGTGGCAGACTCCCAAGGACTTGCTAGAGCGGCTGTACCTCGTTTTTGGACCTTTCGATTTGGACCCCTGCTCGCCGACCCGAGACCGCGCGGCGGCCCCGGTGCGGGCTCGCATGTACTTCACCCAGGAGGACGACGGGCTTTGCCTGCCCTGGCACGGCGTCGTCTTTTTAAATCCCCCCTACGGCCGAGAATTGCCGCGCTGGGTGGCCAAGGCCCGCGAGGAGGTCGTCGCGGGCCGGGCTCGCACCGCTATCGCCTTGGTGCCGGCCCGCACCGACACCGGTTGGTGGCACAACGACATCGCCCGCCAGGCCGACATTTTCTTCCTCCGGGGACGGCTGCGTTTTGGGGAAGGAGTCCAATCCGCCCCCTTTCCCTCCGCCCTCGCCGTATGGGGAGACGATGCGCTTATTGTCCAGAGCCTCAAGGAGTCACTTCCGCCGTGCTGGCACCAGGGTACAGATTTCGCGGCGCGTTAACGGCCGCTCGAAGGACCCGGCGGTCACTTCGCTTGCTCCAAGTGGTGCACTTTGAGTAACCGCTCAGCTCCGGCGGCCGCTAATAAATTCGGCTCGACCCCCTCCCCCGCGCTGGGCAGCGCGCTGCTTGGTTCTTCCCCAGCGCCCTTTGGCCTGCTGGAGGAAGGCGACCGCCGACAGAAATCCCAGCAAGAGCAGCGGAAGCCACCACAGAGCCGCCAGGACGTTCAGGAGTACATTTTCTTCCTTCCCCAAAAGCGTGAGCACCCTTGGACCTGCAAAACACATTCCCGCCGTGCCAAGGGCTACCAGAAAAGTCTTCCACCATGGGGCCTCAATGGCCGCCCTGATCATCCGACTCCAGACAAAACCCCATTCTTTCATTTCGTTCAATCCGTACCTCTATGTTGCTGAATACATTTATCTTCACTGTGTTGTATAATTTTCAATATCACACAAACGATGCTCTCACCAGCCACGATTGGGATTTTGCATACCTGCATACTGTATATCAGAAAAACCCCTTTACTTGCACACTCGAAATAAGTATTCTGGTATGCAGTTGATTACGGAATAAAGTATGCAAGTATGATTATCACCCTCTGTAACCAGAAAGGCGGAGCGGGTAAAACCACGTTGACTCTCCTGCTTGCCCTCGCCCTCGAAGATGTGGGCCGCCGTGTTGCGATCATCGACCGGGACCCTCAGGCTACTTGCAGTCGAGCCATTGCAAACTTGAATGCCAACGGGTTAAGCAAAATAGAGATACTCAGCGCCCCCGCTGATCACGACGTGACGTTCATCGATACTGCTCCCCGTCTCGACGAGGTGTTGGGCCGCTCAATCAACGAAAGTAGCCGGGTGTTGCTGGTCTCCTCCCCCTCACCCGCGGACCTCTGGAGCACCCAGGAGAGTCGAGATTTTGTCCTCAAGCACCTGGCCGAAGGGGCCAAAACTGCGGTTCTCTTTAACAGTGTGGTCAAAGGAGCGCGCATTTCTCGGGATCTCGAAGTCCTCGCCAACCACATTCAGCTGCCCACCCTCCGCAACTGCATCGTCCGCCGTCAGTGCTACCAATACGCCATCCTTCAAGGATGGGGAGCCTTGAGGCCGCAAGAAAGAGAGGAAATCAAAAGTGCCGCCCTTGAGATTGGGACAATGTAGCATACCAGAATACCTGCATACTTTTCAATTAGCACACTTGCATACTTGCTACGCAGTTGAGACAATAGAAATACCGAAGGTAAAGTGTGGAGGTATGCAAATAGACTTGCTGGCTCCATGCATACCTGCATACTTTATGGAGAACTCCCATGGCCAAGAAACCCGACCCACTCAGCGACCTGCTCGCCAAGAGCTTCACGGCACCACCTAAACCCCTCGTCGCTTCTCCTCCGCCGGTGCCACTCAAGCAAGAGCCCCGCACGCCAGAACTCACGAGGGAGGCCCCCGAGAAGGCTCCTGAGGTGCCTCAGGGAGTTGAATCTATCAGTAGGGAGGGGGATACCAAGCCCAAGGCCGATCAACGCCCTAGAACCGCTGCTAGGGCTCCAAAACCAGATCCGGAAGAGGACGCCTTTGTCCCCGATTTTGAAGGGGTGAAAAAGACGACGGTCAGCTTCTATGCGACCGAACAAGCCCACGTGGATCAGATTCTCGACCTGCTTCTCAAGTCTCGCCGTCACCGAGGAGGCTTCTCCGACGCCATCAAGATCGCCTTGCGCCTTTGTCCGATGAGTGCCGAGCAGATCGGCAAAGCCTGGGATGCCGCCCGCGCCAGCGACAAGCGCACCCAACGCGGCAAGGGCTGAATTTTCCTGATGCCAGGGACGATACTTGCACACTTATTTAAAGTATGCAGACGGCTTAGAATTTCTGGAGGCAGGGGGGTAGGGGGCGTTCTGCTTAAAAGAACGTGTTCAAGCCGGTAACAGATTGGATTTTCTGCTGAAAATGACGTGGAGGACCGGTCAAATAGACCACTTGCCAAGGTTTTTTGTCCTTGATAACGTCTCCCACGTCAGGAAACCAAAGGAGGTATCGTTATGTTCATCAGATTTTTCAGGCCGCTATCGTCCTTTTCATCAGGTATTATCGTTCTTTTCGTCAGGGAATTTTCGCGCTCTACGTCCTTTTCATCAGGAAAGCACGTCCTTTTCATCAGATTTTTCTGTGTAAGTCGTTGATTATTATGGCTAATTCGAAACATAACAATCAACTATGTTGTTTAACAACTCTAAACAACAACAAGGTCAGCGACCCCGGCTACAAAAGATCCGAAGACGAAACAACGGCGCAGGCGGCAAGGCCGCCACTGTAGCCGGGTACGCCGGCCCCGGTTTTCACAACTGGCCTCTCAGGCCACATCCCTGAAGACACGGCTCCGAATCCGCTTCTTCACATCCGGCCTCCTGCCAAAAAAACGTTCGGAGAAACGTTCGGCGCCGCGACCGGGGTCAGCGACCCACGGCTACAGAAATCCGATCCGAAACAACGGCGCAGGCGGCAAAGCCGCCACTGTAACCGGGTACGATGGCCCCGGTTTCCACAACTGGCCCTCAGGCCACATCCCTCAAGACAATGGCTCCGAATCCGCTTCTT
>CAJBME010000353.1 GCA_903954065.1 uncultured bacterium | reverse complement strand
GGGTTGTGGAGGTAGCCCGCGCCTGCGCTCCGGACCGTGCTGCGCCCTCCGCTCCAGCTTCCGAAAATCGGCCTTACCCCTGCACCAAGCTTGATATCCTGAGCAGGAGGATTAACCACAGGGACGCACCGGGCAACATAGCTTAGCTTAGCCAGTCGGTGGCCGGACTCCGGGGTCCAACTTACTCCTAACCGGGAGGGCACGCTTGCTGTGAACAGGGTTTGCCACTAATGCAGTAACTTAAAGCCCATGAGCGATTCGGAAAAAGCACTCGACTATCTGGAACAGCAGATCCCCAGCCTGTCCGCTGCCGCGGTGGATGTGGCGTATTGGCAGGCACTCGCCGCCGGACAGCAGGTGCTTGTCAGCGGTGAGGGCGGCATCTACGAGGTTTTTCCCGATGGCACACGGACCTTCGTCAAAGCCACTGGCAAGCCCTTGAACCTGCCGGTGGGAACCCGGGTCAAAATCGCCTGACCATGAACGTTCCCCGCCTGCGGATGTTCGCCGGTCCGAACGGGTCAGGGAAAAGCACCATCAAGAGCGTGGTGCCGCCGGAATTGCTCGGCGTTTACCTCAATCCCGACGAGATCGAGCAGGATATCCGCGACCGTGGTTTTTTGGATCTCCGGGCCTATGGGGTGGAGACCACCCGCGAAGAGATCCTGCCTTTTTTTGCGAACTCAACATTGCTGGCAAAGGCAGGACTGGATGACGAAGCCGAATGCCTGAACTTCTCGGAGGGGAGACTGAGTTTTTTCGAGGTGATCGTGAACGCCTACTTCGCATCCGTGGCGGCGGATTTCATCCGGTAAAAGCTGTTGGAACGGCGGGCGTCATTTTCCTTCGAGACGGTCATGTCGTCGCCGGACGAGGTGGCCTTGCTTGAGAAAGCCCGGTCACTTGGCTACCGGAGCTATCTCTACTTCATCGCCACTGAAGACCCGCAAATCAACATCGCTCGGGTGAAGAGCCGGGTGCATCTGGGTGGCCACGATGTGCCGGTGGACAAAATCGTGAGCCGCTACGCCCGTTCGTTGGATCTGCTTCTGCCCGCTATCCGCCAGAGCAACCGCGCCTATCTCTTCGATAACTCCCGTCACGGCGGCGAACACCTGTGGGTGGCGTAGATCACCGATGGTCGCGACCTGGAAACCAAATGCTCTCCCGTGCCGCAATGGTTCCAGCAGGCCGTATGGGACAAAATCACCCCGGCCACCTGATGGAGTGAGCATCAAAATCCGGCGGGCGCATTCATCACGACATCACCACTGCGCCTGCCTGAACAACCTCGCTCCGAGCGCTAGACCCAGAACCGCATGATGAACGCTTCACGGAGGCGGCCCAGCTCGGCAACCTCGGCTACCGCTACCTCGGGGAGTGGAGCCAGCGGGCAGGCAACCGCCCTATCGAACGCGGGCTACTGGAGGCCAACCTGAGAAAACGCGGCTACTCGGGCACCCCCATTTCCGCCGCCCTCCAAAAGCTGGAGACCGCCGCCGACGCCACCGGCATCACGCTCTACCAGGCGAACCTCCGCACCTACCGCCTGCTGCGCTACGGCGTGCCGGTGCAGATCGCCGCCGGCCGGCCGTTCGAACCCGTGCACCTGATCGACTGGGCCCGCCCCGAGTACAACGACTTCGCCCTGGCCGAGGAGGTCACCCTCAAGGGCGGCTACGAACGCCGGCCTGATCTGGTGATCTACCTCAACGGCATTGCCACCGTGGTCATCGAGCTGAAGCGCAGCCCGGTGGAGGTGGCGGACGGCGTGCGCCAGCTCATCACCAACCAGGAGCCCATCTTCAACATGGGCTTCTTCAGCACGGTGTAGTTCGTCTTCGCCGCCAACGACTCCCAGGGGCTGCGCTACGGCACCACCGGCACCCCGGAGAAGTTCTTCACGGAGTGGAAAGAGAAGCGGGACCCCGAGGCGCCGCTGTCCGCCGGATCCCTGCTCGACGGTCCACTGGCTGCCCTGTGCGACCAGACCCGCCTGCTCGACATCATCCGCCACGGCATCCTCTTCGAAGGCGGCCAGAAGAAGGTGCCGCGCAAGCACCAATACGAGGGCTTCAAGGCCGCCCAGGAGCGGATCCGGAAACGGGAGGGCGGCGTCATCTGGCACACCCAGGACAGCAGCAAGAGCATCCTCATGGTCATGCTGGCCAAGTGGCTGCTGGAGCACGATCCGGAGGGGCGCGTCCTCATCATCACCGACCGCGACGAGCTGGACAAACAGATCGAAGGCGTCATGCGCAACGCCGGGGTGATCAGCCCGGATTCCCCTTCCCCACGGATCACCTCCCGCCAGGAGTTCGAGAGCAAGCTCATCGCCG
>CAJBME010000352.1 GCA_903954065.1 uncultured bacterium | reverse complement strand
GGAGACGACAGTATAAAGAAGATCTGTGGTGGGACAATCGGCTGCTGGAGCTGGGGGGCATGCCGCGAAAATCGCGGGAAATAGAGTATAAAAATGGCGCTGAGTGGGTTTGCAGTGGGCGGCCGACGTGAGCGTCGGCGCTCCCAGGGGGGATTGAGGCGCCCTCCCGCATAAAATCAGTGTCTCTGGTGTCGCTTCTGTGGTTGGGTGAGCGGATGACGACGGATACTGACAGTGTTGATGAGCGAGATCTGGGGCTGCAGCCACTGGATGCGCTGATGGTGGCGCGCGGGGTGGACAACCATGCGCTGGTCGCGGCGAGTACGACCCAGTTGACGCACAAGCAGGTGCAGCGGGCGCGCAAAGGTCGGCGGCTGACAAAAAACATGCAGGCCAAAGTGCTGGACGCGTGGCTGCGGGTGGCGGGAGGTCAGGAAAAAGTGGCTGATTTGTTCAATTACAGAGGGTTATAAGGATGGGGGCGGCCGTGGAATTCTTGATAGTCGGCCAAGGGCTGGCGGGCACGGCGCTGGCGTGGGAATTGATTTGGCGCGGTCGCGACGTGCTGGTGGTGGATGCGGGGGAGGCGGTGACGTCATCGAAGATTGCGGCTGGGCTGGTCACTCCGATTACGGGCCAGCGACTGGCCTTGGGATGGCGGGTGGATGAAATGCTGGCGGCGGCCCGGCCGTATTACGAGCGGGTGGCGGTCGAGCTGGGGGCCGGGTTTTTTCATGATCGGATTGTGAGGCGCATTTTCCGCACTGCGGCGGAGGTGGAGGTGTGGGGGCGGCGTCGGGATGATCCGGCGCGGCAGGCGCATATTGCGTGTGGGTGGCGGCCGGAATTGGGTGAATTGGGCGGCTGTGATTTTCATGGCGGGCATCTGGATTGTGCGGGGTATTTGGCGGCCTCGCGGGCGGCGTTTGAGCGGCGCGGGTGTTTTTGGCAGGCGGAATTGGATCCGGAGGAGGCGTCGGCCTGGCCGGCGCGTCGGGTGATTTTTTGCCAAGGATTTGCGGGTTCGCGTCATCCGTTTTTTTCCTGGATATCGTGGCGTGCGGCCAAGGGCGAGATTTTGACGATCCGCACGAGTGGACTGGATGCGGGGATGATTTTGAGTGCTGGTCAGTGGCTTGTTCCGCTGGAGGCGCCGGCGGGGCTGGCGGGGCCGGGTGATGGGGCCGCGCAGTGGGCGCGTACGGGTTCGAGCTACGACTGGGAGACGCTGGACAACCATCCGACGGCGGAAGTGCGGGCGGGGCTAGAGCGCGGACTGGCGGCATTGCATCAGGAACCGGCCCGGGTCGTCGCGCACCAGGCGGCGGTGCGTCCCATCATCCGAGAAAGCCGGGCCCTGATCGGACTGCATCCCGTGCGCGAGAAGCTCGGGTTTTTCAATGGACTGGGGTCCAAAGGTTCCTTGCATGCGCCGTTTTTTGCCCGGCAGCTGGCGGCTCATCTGGTGGACGGGGTGCCCCTAGAGCCAGAGGCCGATGTGCGGCGCAACTCTTGACCGTGCGATGCCGGGTGTCGGATGCCGGGCCGATCGATGTCGGAGAGAAGGTGGAGGACTCGTTGAATTTTGGTTGATTTGTTTTCAATTAATCCGCGTTAAAATAAATCGGGTCGGCCCGCATGATGCGATCATCCAACTACTTTTGTTTGAGGTTCCTGGCATTTTTATGTTTGGCGGTGTGGTGTGTGCTGGTGGGGCTGGTGCCGGCGCCGGCGCAGGCGCAGGCGCCGCGTGGGTTGTCTGAGCTACTGGGCCATCGGATGGCGTTGGGTAATCCGGCGGAGCGGAGGCGGGTGGTGGCTGGGATGCGGCGGATTGAGCAGGGTCGGCGGCAATTGGCACGAGGGGAGGCGTTGCGGCGCGGACTGCCGGAGCGCTGGCAACGTCCGCGCGGCGGGGTGGTGGAGT
>CAJBME010000351.1 GCA_903954065.1 uncultured bacterium | reverse complement strand
TGGCGCGCCGCCATTCACCGGTTTCGTCCCATCATGGCCACCAGCGTGACCACCTTCGTCGGTCTCATCCCGATCATGTCCGAAACCGACCTGCAGGCGCTCTTCCTCGTGCCGATGTCGGTTGCCCTCGGGTTCGGAGGGTTGTTTTCCACCATCATCACCCTTTTTCTGGTGCCTTGCCTGTATTTGATTCTGGAAGACGTGCGCCGCTTATTGGGATTTCCCTCGGTCGAAGCATGATTTTTCGCTGGCCAAATTGCCTGATTGTAAGCAAAGTGAGACATCTTGAAGCACCGAAACGATTTATATGGGACGACGACCATCTGGCAGGCGATTTCGCGCTGCCTGATGTGGGCGGTGTCGATTGTCTGTGTGTGCATCGGCTTGGCTTTGTTTAAGCCTCAAATGAACCGGCGGGCGCAGCTGGATGCTGATCTGGCGGCCTTGAAAGCGGAAAAAGAGGAAGCCAAGAAGACGTGGCAGGCGGCCCGGGCGCGCTTGGACTGGCTCAAGAGCGATCCTGCTTATCTGGAAACATGGGCGCGCGACCGGCTTGATCTGGCCCGTGAAGGCGAGACGGTTTTTCAGTTTTCCCCGACCAAGCAGGTCGGTGGGTGATCAAAAATTTGGGGTCATTGAGTGTGATGGGAGGTTGCTTCGCGGCTTGAGTGCCGCACGTTGCGCCTATGGCGATCAAGATCGACCCCGCGTTGCACCTCGAAGCAAAGCCTTCATGGATCAAAGTCCGGCTCCCGAAGGATCCGGTCTTTTGGTCAACGAAGGCGTTGATCTCGGACTTGCGGCTGCACACCGTTTGCGAAGAAGCGCAGTGCCCCAACCGGTGGGAATGCTGGAGTCAAGGCACGGCCACTTTCATGATCGCCGGTGATCGCTGCACCCGGGCTTGCGGGTTTTGTGCGGTCAAAACCGCCAAACCTTTCGCTTTGGAAGTCGATGAGCCAGAAAGGGTTGCGCAAGCCACAAAGCGTATGCGGCTGGGGCATGTGGTCATCACGGCAGTGGCTCGCGATGACGTGGCAGATGGCGGAGCCCTCCATTTCGCGCGAACCATCGAGGCCGTGCGCCGAGAAAACCCGGGCATTGTCATCGAGATCCTCGTGCCAGATTTTAACGGCAAAGACGATGCTCTGGCCACGGTGCTGGCAGCCCGTCCTGAGATATTCAACCATAATCTGGAAACCGTGGAGCGGCTCACGCCGTTGGTGCGATCGCGCGCCCAGTACCACCGCTCCCTGCATGTCCTCAAACGCGCGCGCGAAATGGCCGCCGAGGTCGGCCAAAAGCTGGCTACAAAAAGCGGGTTGATGCTCGGATTGGGAGAAACAGAAACCGAGTTGTTCCAAGCGATGGACGACCTGCGCGAGTCCGGTGTCACCGTCCTCACCCTCGGACAATATCTCCGCCCTAGCCCCCAACACCTGCCCGTCGTCAGTTACGTGGAACCAGCTCAGTTCGATCTCTTCAAAGAAATTGCCCTGAAAAAAGGTTTTCGCCACGTCGCCTCCGCACCGCTCGTGCGCAGCTCTTACCACGCCGCTGATTTCCGCCCTGAATTAGATTGACCGCCGGATGCCGATGCGCGTGCCAGAAGATTTCTTTGCCGGCGCGAGCGGAATGAGGTTTTTTCTGTGGCGGCGTCCGGTCGTAAGACGACCGGCTCAATCGGGACTTGAGCAATCACTCCTCCCCACCGACCTGTAGGCGTGAAGCGCGGGGCTGCTATCAATCTAGGAAATCCGTTCGAGCGATTCCACGTCGAGGAGGACCCGGCGGCCATCGAAGAACTGCGGCGAATCCACCCGGAATGGGAACCGCCGGCACCGAAAACCGCCTTTTTCGTCGACGACACCCAAACGCTCATCACCCAAAACGAAAGCCCGGACCTGAGTTTTGACGCGAGCTTGAATCCTTACCGTGGGTGCGAAAATGGTTGCACATGGTGTGTTCGCCAAATGGACCGTACATCGTCCTTTAGAATTACTGGAGCTAAATTCTATCATCGGGCGCAAAGTTATTTGGCGTGGCTTTCCTGATGCCGTAGCAGCAGATTGATTTATTTCTGCGTGAACGCGTTGCAACAACCGATGAGGTTGACTCCGATAACCTGGCCAGGGGCTAAACCAAGCATGAGACGCCCATGCACCTGCAGTGGCTGCGCCGGGTGATGGACCACCAGGCGATCTGGCGGGGTCCGCAGACAAGCCGCTTTAAGGCGTGGCACCGTGAGTGTCCCAACCTGCTGCGCAATGCGAAGGTGGTGCGACCCGGTCAGGTGTCGTGCGCCATCATCAAGTACATCATGTCCGTGGCGTCTCCTAGGAGGGTATGCCTTTCTGTGCGCAGTGATGGCTTAACATTCGCTTCTGGTACTCGAGACGGCCTGAACGACATTGAGCTCGGCCTATGCCCGAACGTCCGCGACGCCGCCCTGCCAACACCGGTCAAATTCACAAAAACTTCAGCTTCGACCAAGGATGGTAAAAAATTTGACCAGGATTGGGAAAACTCTTGCTAATGCCGAGTGGAAATGCTTACGATGACAGCCTGTTGGCTTTGATTCGTCCCGCTCCCGATGAAAACATCAAACACCTCCGTATGGCCAGCTTCTCAGGAGTGGGTGAGCGGAACGAAAGTGCAGAGAATTGAGCGGGACGCTCTGGGACGCATCGTGCGCGATGAGCATCTTCAGTCCGTCGTTGCTGGAAGCGCTGTGTATGAAAACTCACTCGTCACATACGACGCCAACTATGAAATCAAATCAAGGAGCCGCGCGAAGCCGACAACTGGGGCGTTTTACGAAGTATGGCAGCGCACTTATGACGCCAACGGGGTACTGACCATTCAGAGCGGAACAAGTGCCGACCCGGAATGGGACGAGAGCGACCAAAACCTGCGCAAAACGACGATTGAAACCGAAATCGATTCAAGCATCGCTACTTTGACAGTAGCCGACACGCCGGTACTATTCGCGTGGCGGAAAAGTGCAACCTACATGCCTGCGGCCACCAGCAGTCCAGGTGGCTGGGAATCGGCGGCAGCCCGAATCCAGAAAAGTCCACTCTCGGAGCGGCGCGTGATCGCAGCCTGGTTGGGGCACACGGCGGATTCCTTCCCGCTAGCCTGGAGCAACGAAGGTGGGACAATCTACTCGGAGGCGGAGACTAGGAGCCTGAGCGCCCTCGGCTCTGGTGGCGTGCTGGCCTCCCAGCGCCGGATTCGTCGTGGAACTTCGGGTGCCGGCGAGTACCGAAAG